>NZ_JAHTGR010000030.1:0-47169 GCF_019166075.1 Duganella violaceipulchra
ATCATCCGCACCACTTCCAGCTTCAGGCTGGGCTCGAATGTCTTACGTTTTCTTGTTGTCATGCTTTAACTCCTCAGATGGTGGATTTTCCACCTATTGAGGTGTCCGGGCAAATTAGACCACAGCAGACAACCCGGTCAACCAGCGGTTGGCGATGCGGCTGCTGGAAAAGCTGGGCCACCGCGTGACGCTGGTCGACAGCGGCCTGGCGGTGCTGGAGCGCGCCGGCCAGGGCGAGTACGACCTGATCCTGATGGACGTGCAGATGCCCGGCCTGGACGGCCTGGCCGCCACCCGCCAGATCCGCTTGCGCGAATCGGCGCACGGCGGCCACGTGCCAATCATCGCGATGACCGCGCGCGCCATGACCGGCGACCGCGAGCGTTGCCTGGACGCCGGCATGGACGACTACCTGGCCAAGCCGGTCGACAGCCAGCAGCTGCGCGAGATGCTGCTGCGCTACCAGCCGGACAGCGGCCAGCAGTTGCTGGACTGGCGCGGCGCGCTGCAAAGGCTGGACGGCGACGCCGAGCTGCTGCTGGAACTGGCCGCGCTGTTCCTGCACGACGGCCCGCAGCTGTGGCAGGATCTGTGCGCGGCGCTGGCCTCGGGCGACCTGCAGCGCAGCACGCGCGCGGTGCACAGCCTGAAGGGCGTGCTGGTCAACTTCGGCGCGGCGCGCGCGGTGGCGCTGGCCGAGCAGCTGTCGGCCGCGCTGCACGCCGGCCAGCCGTGGCAGCTGGCGTCCGGCCGGCTGGAGCCGGCCTTGCAGCAGGTTTACTTGGCGCTGAAGGACTTGATAGCCGGCGGCGGCGACGCCATGGCCGCGCCGCCGTCCTCCTGAAGCAGCGAGAACGATGGCAAGCCGTCGCCGGTCAGCGCGTAGTGCGCGTCGGCGGCGGCCCGCTGCGGCTCTTGCGGATACATATGCCGGCGCGACCACGGCAGCGCCGCGCTGCGCTGGCCCGCCTTGCGGCCGACGATCTGGTACAGGCTGATCCAGTCCTGCTCGAAGGCGTAGCTGCAGCCGGCCAGGTAGACGTGCCAGATGCGATAGCGCTTGTCGCCCGCCAGCGCCTGCACGCGTTCCGTGTTGGCCTCGAAATTGTCGGTCCAAATGGCGCAGGTGCGGGCGTAGTGGCGGCGCAGGTTTTCCACGTCCGACACTTCCAGCTTGCCCTGCTGCATGGCCTTCAGCACATGGCCGATGTGCGCCAGCTCGCCCTGCGGGAACACGTATTTGTCGATGAAGGCGCCGCCGCCGTAGGGCGTCTCGCCGTTGTCCGGATCGGTGGTGGTGATGCCGTGGTTCATCACCACGCCGTCCGGCGCCAGCAGCTTGTGGATGGTGGCGAAATACTCGCTCAGGTGCTTGACGCCCACATGCTCGAACATGCCGACGCTGGTGATGCGGTCGAACTGGCCGCGCACGTCGCGGTAGTCCTGCAGGCGGATCTCGACCAGGTGCTCCAGCCCGGCGCGCCGCACGCGCTCCCTGGCCAGCTCATACTGGTTTTCCGACAGCGTGATGCCGACGCAGCGCGCCTGGTATTGCTGCGCCGCCCGTATCACCAGCGCGCCCCAGCCGCAGCCGATGTCGAGCAGCGTCTGGTTCGGCTTGAGCTCGATCTTGCGCAGGATGTGGTCTATCTTCTTGGCCTGGGCGGTGGCCAGGTCCTCGTCGCCGTGCTCGAAGTAGGCGCAGGAATACACCATGGCCGGATCGAGAAACTGCTGGTAGAACTCGTTGGAGACATCGTAATGGTAGCGGATCGCCTCGGCGTCCTGCTGCTTGCTGTGGCCTATGCTGCGCACGACGCGGGCGAACTTGCCCTCGGCCTTGAGTGTGGTGCGCGCCAGCGCGTTGACGATGGCGATCATGTCGTGCGCGCGGCCCTTGACCTCGATCGCGCCCTCGACGTAGGCCGCGCCCAGGTTGGACAGCGACGGCGTCAGCAGGTAGCGCGCCGCCGACACATTGGGCAGGCGTATCGTCACGCGCGGGGCCTCGCTGGAAAAGTCGACATGCTGGCCGTTCCACAATTCGATGCGCAGCGGCAGCGCGATTTGCTGGCGGATGTCGGCGATCCAGCTACTGAGACGGTTTTGTACGAACACGATCACACCTCCGAGTCCAGAAACGAAAAGACCACCGCAAACGATGGTCTGGTGTTCCGCGACGGGGCGTTCCGCTTACGGCTGCAGGCGCTCCTTCACCCAGCTTCCATCTGCCTGTTTCAGATACACGATCCGGTCATGGAAGCGCGAACGGCGTCCCTGCCAGAACTCGATGCGCACCGGATCGAGGCGATAGCCGCCCCAGTTTTCCGGCCGCACCGGATGCTCGCCGCCGACCGCGGCGGCGGCATCGTAATTGGCTTCCATCTGTTCCCGGCTGGCGATGCGCGCGCTTTGCTGCGAGGCGATCGCCGCGATCTGGCTCTTCACCGGCCGGCTGTAAAAGTACTTGTCGCTTTCCTCTGCGGCGGTCTTGACGACCTTGCCTTCTATCCGTACCTGGCGTTCCAGCTCGCTCCAAAAGAATAACAGAGCCGCGTGCGGGTTGTCGCCCAGTTGCCGGCCCTTCTGGCTACCGTAATTGGTGTACCAGGTGAAGCCGCGCGCGTCGTACTGCTTGATCAGCACGATGCGCGAACTGGGCTTGCCTTGCGCGTCCACCGTGGCCACGCTCATCGCATTCGGTTCATTGACCTTGGCGTGCAGGGCCTCTTCAAACCACTTGCCGAACTGGGCGATCGGATCGTCCAGCACATCGTGTTCCGTCAAACTGGCGCGGCCGTAGTCGAGGCGCAGATCGGCCAGCACCACGCCGTCGGCCACCGCGTCGGATACCGCCACCTGCTGCTGCTCGGGCACCTGGCTTTGCGGCAGGTCGGGCGTGATGCCGCGCCGCACCTGCATCGCGCTGCCCAACTGCGCCATCTGCTCGTGGCTGAACAAACGCTTGGCCATCGGCGCGATATTGGTTTCCTCGGTCACCATGTGGCTGGCGTAGCTGTCGCAGAAGCGCTGCACCAGCTCGGCCGACAGGGCGCCGCTTTGTCCGTTGGCGATTTGTTCAAGTTGCGAATTAATTATATGCCAGTCTTGATCCATTTGCTGGTGGTCGGCCAGGATGCCGGGCACCAGTGCGGCCAGCAGCAGGGCGTCGGCGTCGCGCGCGGTCGCCTGCAGCATCGGCACCAGGTTTTGTTCCTCGTCCTCATGGTGCAGCGGGGCCGCTTTGTTGAAATATTTCTGCACCGCCTGGGCGGCTTTTTGCGCATCGGCGTCGGCGCCGTGGGCGGGCAGGTAGTCCAGCAGTTTCTGCAGGGTTTCCAGCTGCTTGCGTATGCGGTCGTGGCAATGTTTCAAGACTGCTATCGGTTGGCTGAAATCGGGGGCGGTGTCGAACAATGGATTACTCATGGGGGCGGCGCTCAGGCTGACGGAGAAAAGTCATTCTAAAATAATTTTTGCGGCAGCGTCCGTTAAAATGTCGGCATGAACTCCATAGCACCTACCCAATTCGACGATGTCGACTTCGAACGCCGCTTCGGCGGCATCGCCCGCCTCTATGGCGAGCGCGCGCTGGCGCGCTTCCGCGGCGCCCACGTGTGCGTGGTCGGCACCGGCGGCGTCGGCTCCTGGATCGTCGAGGCGCTGGCCCGCAGCGCCATCGGCCAGCTGACCCTGATTGATCTGGACAACGTCGCCGAGTCCAATATCAACCGCCAGATCCAGGCCCTGGGCAGCACCGTCGGCCAGGCCAAGATCAGCGCGCTGGCCGAGCGCATCGCCGACATCAACCCGTTCTGCAAGGTCAACCAGATCGAGGATTTCGTCACGCCGGACAACCTGGAACAGATGCTGGGCGCCGGCCACTACGATTTCGTGGTCGACGCCATCGACGACGTCAAGGCCAAGGCCGCGATGATCGCCTGGTGCCGCCAGCACGCCATGCCGATGATACTGATCGGCAGCGCCGGCGGCCAGACCGACCCGACCCAGATCGCCGTGCGCGACCTGGCCCGCACCGAGCAGGAGCCGCTGTTGAAGAAGGTGCGCAAGGTGTTGCGCAGCCAGTACGGCTACCCGCGCGGCGAAAAGACCAAGTTCCAGGTCGACGCCGTGTTCTCGATGGAGCCGCTGAAGTTCCCGGCGCCGGCCGAAGTGTGCGCGGTGGACGGCGACGGGCCCACCGCCGGCGTCACCGGCCTCAATTGCGCCGGCTTCGGCTCAGCCATGGTGGTCACCGCCACCTTCGGCATGGTGGCCGCCAGCCAGGTGTTGCGCCGGTTGGCCGACAGCGCGCAACCGCCAGTAGCGCCGGCCGAAACGATTTAGATTTTAGCCAACGGGCGTAGCGGGTTTGCTATCATGGTGCGCGCTGGCACGGGGACCGTGCTTCCACAGACCACATCGAAAGAACAAAACCATGACGCGTAGTTCCGTATTAGTAGCCATGCTGTGCGCGCTGGCGGCCTCCGTGGCCCAGGCGCAGACCCCGACCGCGCCGGCGGCTCCAGCCACCCCTGCCGATGTGCCGCCGCCACCGATGGTGGTGGGTTCGGCCACGCCCGGCCCGGCCGCCGAACAGCTGATCGTCACCGACAGCAAGATCGGCACCGGCAAGGAAGCGACCACCGGCTCCACCGTCTACATGCACTACTCGGGCTGGCTGTATCGCCCGCTGGCCAAGGCCATGCACGGCAAGCTGTTCGATTCGTCGATCCCGCGCGGCGAGCCGCTCGAGTTCGTGCTGGGCGCCGGCCGCGTCATCAAGGGCTGGGACCAGGGCATCCAGGGCATGAAAGTGGGCGGAAAACGCACGCTGATTATTCCGTCGGAACTGGCTTACGGCTCACGGCCGTCGGCAGGCAGCGGCATTCCGCCGAATTCCGCGCTGATCTTCGATGTCGAACTGATGGACGTGAAATAAAGGCGTAGACTGGAATCTCCGTCCCTTACCCGGAGGTTCCAGATGAAGATAGCCAACGACGTCACCGAACTGATAGGCCGTACCCCGCTGGTGCGGCTCAATCGCCTGGCCAAGGGCAGCACCGCCCAGGTACTGGCCAAGCTCGAATACTGCAACCCGGCCCATAGCGTGAAAGACCGCATCGGCCTGTCCATGATCGAAGCGGCCGAAGCTGCCGGCCAGATCCGTCCCGACACCGTCATCCTCGAACCGACCAGCGGCAACACCGGCATCGCGCTGGCGATGGTGTGCGCCGCGCGCGGCTACCGCTGCACGCTGGTCATGCCCGACACCATGAGCCGCGAGCGCCGCATGCTGCTGCGCGCCTATGGCGCCGAGCTGGTGCTCACGCCCGGCGCCGAGGGTATGCTGGGCGCGATCCGCAAGGCCGAGGAGATGGTCGAGCGCGATCCGCGCTACCTGATGCCGCAGCAATTCAACAATCCCGCCAATCCCGATGTGCACCGCCGCACCACGGCCGAGGAAATCTGGGCCGACACCGACGGCCGCGTCGACATCCTGGTGGCCGGCGTCGGCACCGGCGGCACGATCACCGGGGTGGGCGAGGTGATCAAGGCGCGCAAGCCGGCGTTCCGCTGCATCGCGGTGGAGCCGGAAGCGTCGCCGATGCTGGCCAAGGGCATCAAGGGGCCGCACCCGATCCAGGGCATAGGCGCGGGCTTCGTGCCGGCCGTGCTCAATACCAAGGTGTACGACGAGATCATCGGCGTGAAGAACGACGACGCGTTCGCGACCGCGCGCTTGGCGGCCAGCCAGGAGGGGCTGCTGGTGGGGATCTCCTCCGGCGCCGCGCTGTGGGCGGCGTTGCAGGTGGCGCGGCGGCCGGAGAATGCGGACAAGATCATCGTGACGATCATCCCGTCCTTCGGCGAGCGCTATCTGAGCACGCCGCTGTACGCCAATCTGGCGGATTAAGACGACCTCGAGTGAGTTTTTCGAACTCAGCAAATTGAGCCGCCAATGCTCTTGCCTGACGTAAGATCAAAGCCAAAGTCGCACTCGTACCCGTCCGAAGGGCGGTATCGACAGGCCACGTGTTCCTTTTCACGCACTCTACCGCCTTTTTCGATACCGCATTCGCTCTTCTTGTCCGGCCCCATCACATCGAACATTTCCTTTGCGGCCCGACCGCGCAGGTAGAACGCGACGTGAACATCGTGGGCCACCGGTGCGTAGGTATCGCCCAGATCGCCGCCGTAGATTGCGTATTGAATGTCGGCCGGTCGGGTGCCCCATTCCCATTGTTGTGCTCCGTGGGCTAGCGCGGCGGCGGCGACCGTTAGGGGGGCTAAAATCATGAAGAGTTTCACGCTACACCTCTATTCGAATATCGTCACATGGAAATGGTTGTCGTGTTTGAAGCGCGGCCTGACGCGGGGAATCTTGGGATCGTTGAAGTAAACGACCTTGACTAGATTTGACTCGAAGAAAAGACAGATGAGCATTTCAGTGGCTTCGCGGTCATACTGGCGATCGTTCCAGCGTACCGGCAATCTCAGCCCATCCTTGCGAATCAAGCGAATGTCCACGTCCAAGCCGCTGACGTGACCCTCGTGCGGACGGAACTTGGCGCCGCCCGCGAGGCTGATATTGCCGATCCCGATTTTGCGATCGTCCATGCCCTGCCAGCGGAATTCAACAAGGTCAAGTAGCGAAAGCAGCTTTGGATGGGCAAACTGGCCGGCACCGAGTGCTGGGGTGCCGTAAGTGTAGTATCCAACCCCGCCCTGTTCCGGGTCCTGTGGAAGTTTGAAAAAGCCGCGTGAGTCTTTGATTGTTGGTTCAGCCATGATCACACCTCATGCGATCCGGTTAGTCGCCAAGTCCCAACTTCCGGCTGTGTTGCCGCCGGCCCCACCGCCGACCTTCTGCTGGGTGTACTTCCATTTCACTTTCGAGAATTTCAGACCGACAGTTTCGGCGAGAATGTTCCCCTCGTGAACGACAGGGTTGACTGCGCCGATTAGGACGTTCTCCAGTTCGACTTCGAAATACTTGCACGTTCACCTTGGCCGTCCGCGCGCATGAATTCAAACTTCGCCCGTGGCAGGGTTTTGCCCATGACACAGGTTTGCATCAAGATCGGCGACGACAGGTCAGCAAGTTTTTGGAAGGCGATGTCGTCCAGTTCGGCCCGTTCAGCGGTATGGCCCCCGCCTGTCGATGACGTCGCGCTCTTCGGTTGCGACATACCCCATTGGACTGTCGTGCACTCAATCCAACCGACGTGCTGTGAATCGGCTGACTCTCCTTTGATGCCGTCAATCTGCAAATACACGTCGATTGCCATGATTTCCTCCGAGTGATGTGAATGTTCGATCACTCTGGCATCGTGTCGCGAGACGCATCTTGGCGTGACTCAAACCCCATTCATTCTGGAGAAAAATTATGATTGCAGCGTGTTAAATGCCAGTGCCTAACGGAGACCGGCGGAGCTGGTTTTATGCGCCGTTGCTAAGCGGATGAAACCTACGACGGCTAGTGCGGCTGCTCCTGCAGGCTGCACTCGTGCGCGGTGGTGCCCAGGCGCACTTGCAGCGTGCTGTGGTCGATGGAGAACTCCTCCTTCAGCTGCGCGCTGATGGCGTCCATCGCGGCGTCGCCGGGATGGCCGGCCGGTGTCACCAGCTGCGCCGTCAGCGCGTTCTCGGTGGTGCTCATCGACCAGATGTGCAAGTCGTGCACGTCCGTCACGCCGGGCTGGGCGCGCAGGAATTGTTCGACGTCGGCGTGGTCCAGGTTGTCCGGCACGGCGGCCAGCATCATGCGCATCGATTGCTTCAACAGCGACCAGGTGCTCCAGACGATGATGGCGACAATGATCATGCTGACCAGCGGGTCCAGCCAGTTCCAGCCGGAGTAGCGCACGATCACGCCGGCCACCAGCACGCCCAGCGAAATCGCGGCGTCGGCCGCCATGTGCAGGTAGGCGCCGCGGATGTTAATGTCGTCCTTGCTGCCGGACATGAACAACCACGCCGAGAAACCGTTGACCAGGATGCCCACGCCGGCCACCACCGAGACGGTCAGGCCGGCCACCGGTTCCGGATGCACCAGTTGCTGCACCGCTTCCCAGGCGATGCCGCCGCAGGCCGCCATCAGCAACATGGAATTGAACAGCGCCGCCAGCATCGAAGTGCTGCGCAGGCCGTAGGTATAGCGGCCGTTCGGCACGCGCTTGGCCAGGATCGCTGCGCCCCAGGCCAGCATCAGGCCCAGCACGTCGGATAGGTTGTGGCCGGCGTCGGCCATCAGCGCGGTGGAGTTAGCCAGGAAGCCGTAGAAGAATTCGATCGCCACGAACACCGTGTTGAGCACGATGGCGATGGCGAAGGCGCGGCCCATGGTGTTCGGATCGCCGTGGTGGTGATGGTGGCCGCCGTGGCCATGGTCATGATCGTGGCTGCACGCCTTGGCCTTCGCCGGCGCGTGGTCATGGCCGTGATCGTGGTCATGGTGGTCGTGATGGTCGTGGTGCTTGCTCATGCTTCGTTCCCGTTGGAAGGTTCGGCGATATGTTCGAGCATATCGTTGAGTACGCCGCTGATGTGGGCGTCGGCGGCGGAATAGAACACTTGCTTGCCCTGGCGCTCAGACTTGACGATGCGCGCCGCGCGCAGCAAACGCAAGTGGTGGCTGACCAGTGAACTGCTCAGCTCCAACGAGGAGGCGATGTCGCTGACAGCAATCGGCGCCATCACGCAGGCCAGCACGATGCGCAGGCGCGTCGGATCGCCCAGCAGATGGAACAGATCGGCCAGCTGGGCAATCGCGGGGTCGCAAACGGAATAGTCGTGTTGGCAGCTCATAATGCTAACAAGTGAATAGGTGTTCACATGTTAGCATGGAACCGCGTGCCGGGCTACTGCTCGAGTTGCACCACCGCCTTGCCCAGGCCCGCGCCGGCGTCGAGGTAGCGGTGGGCGCCGATGATGTCGTCGAAGGCGAACACCTCGGCCGGACGGGCGTGGTACCGGCCTTGTTCCACCCGCTCGACGATGTCCTGCAAGGGCACCCGGTCCAGCTCGAACCCTGGCGTGCCGAACGCGAAGCTGCCGAAAAAGCTCAGCTGCACGCGCGGCGGCAGGTGCTGCAGCGGCAGGAAATGGCTGAGCGCTTCCAGCCCGCCGAGGAAGCCCGCCTGGCAAACCCGGCCCGGCCGCGCCGCGACGGCCAGCGAGTCGAGCAGGGTGGTGTTGCCGATCAGGTCGAGCACCGCGTCGACGCCGGCGGGCGCGATGGCGCGCACGGCGGCCGCCACGCTGGGCTGCTCTTCGACGATGTCGCGCGCGCCGTTCTTCCTCAGCACGTTTGCCAGCTCCACCGGGCGGCGCGTGGTGGCGATCACCCGCGCCCCCAGGTGGGCCGCGATATTGCTGGCCGCCTGGCCCAGCGCGGAGCTGGCGCCGCGTATCAGCAGCGTTTGTCCGGCACGCAGTTCGAGGTTGTCGTGCAGGCAGGCCCAGGCGGTCGCATACGATTCCGGGATGGCGGCCAGCTCGGCCCACGACAACGACGAGCGCAGCGGCACAACGTTGCTGGCGGGGACGCACACATACTCGGCATAGCTGCCGTTGATGCTGCGGCCCATGCCGCCCATGATGGCGGCGATCTTCTGGCCCGGCCGCAAGTCGGTGCCGGGCGCGCTGGTCACTTCGCCGACGCACTCGATGCCCGTCACCCTGGCGACCTCGCCCCACAGGCCGCGCCGCATATAGCTCTCCGCGCGGTTGAGGCCGAACGCGCGGACGCGGATCAGCACCTGGCCGTTGGCAGGCGCTGGCGTGGGCAGCTGTATCAGTTGCAATTGTTCTGGACCGCCGAACTGGGCGATGTGGATGGCGCGCATGAGGGTTCTCCTGTTGATGTGGGAAGCACCACTGTAGGCAAGAACACATTCGGATAAAATTGGGTAATTCCATCCATCTTTGTAGGATTTATGAACGCTGTTGGTTTTACCCTGCACGAGTTGGCATGTTTCCTGGCGGTGGCCGAGCTGGGCAGCTTCCAAAAGGCGGCGGTGCGCCTGCACCGCTCCCATCCCAGCGTGTTTGCCGCGATTGCCAGCCTGGAGCGGCAATTGGGGCTGGCGCTACTGGACCGTAGCGGCTATCGCGTTGCCGTGTCCGCCGCTGGGCAAGCCTTCGTCGAGCAGGCCCGGCAGCTGCTCGACAGCGCCCGCCAGATGGAAACGCAAGCCCGGCAGATCGCGCAGGGCGAAGAGGTCAAGCTGTCCGTGGTGATCGGCGACCTGTGTCCCTTGCCGGCCACCTTGCGCCTGCTGCGGCAGTTTTTCGCCCAATGCCCGGCGACCCGCCTGGACCTGCATTTCGAAGCCTTGTCCGGCCCGTGGGAGCGGCTGTACAGCGGCGAGGCCGACCTGATCTTCCACCACCTCGAACAGGCCGACATGCGCTTCGAAGCGCGGCCGTGGCGGCGCGTCAGGCTGGTGCCGGTGGTCGCGCCCGGCTTCCTGGCGTTCCCGCTGGACGCCGCCATCACGCCCGAGATGATGCGGCCTTACGTGCAATGCATGATACGCGACAGCGCGCGCGACGGCCCGCCGCGCGACTACTTCGTGGTGGACGGCGCGCGCCGCTGCACCGTCGCCGACCAGTTCATGAAGCGCGAAGTGATCCTGCAGGGCATGGGCTGGGGCCACATGCCCGGCTACCTGGTGGACGAGGACCTGGCGCAGGGCAGGTTGTTGTCGATCGCCGGACATCACTTCCGCGAAAGCGAACTGGAGCTGGTAATCGCGCGCCGCCGCGACATCGCCCACGGCCCGGTGGCCACGCGGCTGTGGGAGCATCTGCTGGCCGGCCTGGCCTAGGCGCCGCTCCCGTCGCGGCCTTGGCGGATGCTGGACACAATGATTTCTTGGTACAGCTGATACTGGCCGGCAGGCAGCACCGGCCGCAGCGTTTCCAGGCTTTTCTCCGCGCCGAACAAGCGTTCGACCACCCAGCCGACCAGATACAAGGCGGCCAGGCAACCGCCCGCCGTCGCCACGTTGTCGACGCTCATGAACGGCCGCTGGTCTGGTTCCACGCCGGCCGCGCGCAATGCGCCGCGCGCCTCGGGATGAGTGGTGGCCCGCCGGCCCGGCAGCAAGCCCAGTTGCGCCAGGATGAAGGAACCGCCGCAGATGGAGCCGATCAGCTGCCGCGTCGGGTCCAGCTGAAACGCGCCCATGAAGTCCGGGTCCGCCAGCGCCGCCGGCACGCCTTCCTTGCCGCTGGCGAACAGCACCACGTCGGCCTGGTTGGCCTCGTCCAGCGCGCCGTGCGTGTCCACCAGCAGGCCGTGCGCCGACCGCAGCCGGCCTTGCTTGCCGACGATGCGCACGCGCCAGTCGTGGCGGTTGCGGCCTAGGATGTCCCACATCAAAAACAGGTCGATGTCGGTGAAGTTGTCGAAGGCGACGAGGGCGATGGTCTTCATTGCGGCTCCATGAGCGAAGGTAGGAAGCCGCAGTCTAGCCACGCCGGTGCTACCATACACAGTCTGTATGTTTTCGGAGTGAGACCAGTGTTGACGCGTGACCATTGGATTGCAGCGGGCTTCGACGCCCTGGACCATGACGGCGACGCCGGCATCTCGGCCGAGCGCCTGGCGCGCCGCCTGAATGTCACGCGCGGTTCGTTCTACCACCACTTCCGCAGCCGCAACGATTTCGTCCACGCCTTGCTGGCCGCGTGGGAGGCCGACTACGCCGACCGCATGCTGGCCCACGCCGCCGCCGGCCGCAGCCTGGAAGAGGTGCTGGAACGCTACCTGGCGATCGCCGCCGAAAAACAGCCGGGCCGCGAAACCGCGATCCGCGCGTGGGCCCGCCACGACCCGCTGGTGGCCGCCTACCAGCAGCGCGTCGACCAGACCCGGCTGACCTTCGCCATCAACGCCTGCCGCACCCGCACCGACGCCTCGGTCGATGCCGACCTGGTGGGCCGCCTGGCGCACCTGTGCCTGATCGGCGGCCAGGAGTCCGGCGACCGCATGCAGCCGTCCGCGTTTGCGCGGCGCGTGCAGGACGCCTTGACCCTGCTGGGCAAATCGCCCTTCCTCCATCGTGCCTGAGCCCGCGCCGGACCTGGACCTGCTGGAACGCTGGCTGGCCGGCTGGAGCCTGGCGCGCGGCCTGCCGCTGCCGCAGCGCGACGGCGGCGGGCTGGTCGTCGAGGTCGGCTGGCCGCGGCAGCTGCGCCGCCACGTGTTCCTCGATGCGGGGCCGGCGCTGCAAGCCTGCGCGGCGCGCATCGAGCAACACGGCATCTACCTGAAGGCGGCGGTCGACACGGAAACCTTGCGGCGCGCGCTGCCGGCCCGCTGGACGATAGAGCAGGCCCGCTATCTGATGCAGCGCGCCGGCCCGATGGCCGGGCGGGCCGCGCCGCCAGCCGGCTACACGCTGCAAACATCGATGGAATTTGGCGCGCATGTGGTGCGCTACGTCGACGCCAACGGCCGGACGGCGGCGCAGGGCGGCGTGGTGCTCAACGCCGGATGCGCGGTGTTCGACCGCATCGAAACGATGGAAGGGCACCGCCGCAAGGGATTGGCCAGCGCCGTGATGGCCGTGCTGGACACAAGGGCTGCAGCCGACGGCCAGACAGCCGAACGCCTGCTGGTGGCGACCGAGGCCGGCCGCGCGCTGTACGCCAGCCTGGGCTGGCAAGTGCTGGCGCCTTACTCGACGGCCGTGCTGGCCCTCGGCTGATCGCGACTCAGGTCTGCGGCGCTTCCTTGGCGGATTTGGCCAGTTTGTCCCGCAGTTCCTGCAGGTTGCCGTCGGTGCTGGCGTAGGCGCTGATCATCTGCGACAGCATGCGGTAGACGGCCTTGGGATCGCCGTCGCCCATCTGTATGTCGCTGATCGTGTTCAGCATGCCCGCGCCATTGAGGAAGTTGTTGCCGCCGCTGCTGCTGATCGATTGCACGTCGCGCATGTTGGCGTAGATGCCGGAGTAGCGCTCCAGCTGCTGCTGCGGCATCCAGCTGACCGCCTGGCTGGCGACAGCCACTTCCCACGCTTCGCGGCGCAATGACGGCGACATGAGGCTCAGTCCCAGCTTGTGTTGCTGCGTCACCTGCTTGATCAGGTCCGCACCGTCGACCTTGTCCTTGATGCCGGCCAGCAGCTGCTTTTGCGCCGCCTGAATGATTTTCAGCTGATCGTTGTTGTGGTTCAGCGCTTCGTCCAGCTCATGGACATTGGTCTGGATTTCGGCGTCGATCTTGACGGCGGCTTCATGCGCCAGGTGGCGGTGGTGCAGCGTCTGCACGCCATGCTCCAACGCCAGCGCGGTCGCGATACTGATCACGATCATCAAATATTCGCCACCGAATTCCTTCAGGGTCTTGGCTTTGGGGACTTCAAAGTGCATGCATCTTCCTTATTTTTGCAGTTCGGCCTGTAGCTGCTCCCGCACTTTCGGGTCCAGCTTCTGGATCGCCTTGTTCAGTTTGTCGGCGCTGGCCAGCGCCGCGCTTTGCTCGGCCGTCAGCCCCGGCTTGGAGAAGGCCGCCTGACCACCGAGCACCAGCAGCGCGCTGAGCACGGCGACGCCGGCGGCGGCGCCCAGCAGCCGCAGTTCGTGTGGCGTGATGGCCGGCGCCTGGGTGGCGATCGGCCGCACCGGGCCGGCGGCGGGCGCCGGCGCGTAGGCCGATGGCGGGTCGCCGGCGACGGCCGCCGGCTCATTGGTGGCGTCCAGCACCGGCGGCTTGCGGGGGGCGTCGTGCTGCGCGCCCAGTCCGCCGGCCGCCCTGGCGTGCCGCACCAGTTCCTGCGAGGCGGCGTCGATCAGCGCGATGTGGCGTTCGACCGTCTCGGCCAGCACCGCCTCGTTCAGCGCCACCAGCGCGAACACCGGGTCGTCGATGTCGATCCTGACGCCGGTTTTTTCAAAGACCAGACTGCGCAGCTTCTGCTGATCCATGGCGGCTTACCACTCCACTTTGTCGAGTTGCTCGAACAGGTCGCGGAACACCACCTTGATGCGCTGCTTTTCCATCAGGTTGAACTTGTCGCTTTCCTTGACTTCCTGGGCGGTCAGGCGGGCCGTGTTCATCTTCTTGATGTCGGCGCCGAAGGTGTCGGCGTTGCGCGCCGACAGCACGATGCGGCCCTTCACGCGCGACGAGTTGTCGGCATAGGTCTGCGATTCGGTGAACTGTTTGCCGGACGCCGATTGCAGCAGGCCGAAGTGTTCGTTCTCCCACAGCACCAGCGGCACCTTGGTCGACTTGGCGGTGGAGACGAAGCCCATGGCGGTGTCGTGCAGCGTGTCGCCGCCGCCGACGATGGTGTGGATGTAGACCTTGCGGCCAGACTCTTCCAGCAGCGAGAAGCAGTCGTTCTCGATCAGGTAGCCCATCAGAGGGGAGAAGGTGTTGGCGCCGTTGTCGATGACGCAGTTGCCGTCTTCCTCCAGGATATCGATCATCAGCGCGTCGAAGCGCTTGGGGTCGATGGTGCGGCTGTCGGTCATCACGGGCACATGCTTGACGTCCATCGCCTTGTAGCGCGAGAAGGTCGCGTTCTCCTGGTCGGTGTCGTAGCAGCGCAGCGGCTGCTGCCCTTCCGTCACATCCTTGCCCGCGATCCACTGCGCCAGGATGGTCGACACCAAGGTCTTGCCGATGCCGCCTTTACCTTGGAGAATAAAATGTACCGAATTTTGCATCAATTACTCCAGAATCGCTCGAATGCGTCGAGAGTAATTGTTTTGTGGCGGGATGGCAACCGCCAGCCCGCATTCAGTCGCGCATTCAGTCGCGCATTTAGTCTATAAACCGTAGCAGACCCTGCAACGCATGGATGACGGTCTGCTCGCGCACCGCCTTGCGGTCGCCGGCAAACACCAGCCGCTCGGTGTGCACGGTGTCGCCGTTGGCCCAGCCGAAGCACACGGTGCCGACCGGCTTGCCCGGCACGGCGCCGGTGGGGCCGGCGATGCCGGTGGTCGAGACCGCCAGATGGGCGTTGCTGGAACCGAGCGCGCCGGTCGCCATGGCCGCCGCCACCTCTTCGGACACGCTGCCCATCTGCGCGATCAGCGCGGCCGACACGTCCAGCATTTCGGTCTTGGAGGCGTTGGAATAGGTGATGAAGCCGCAATCGAACCAGGCGGTCGAGCCGGCGATCTCGGTGATGGCCTGGGCCACGCCGCCGCCGGTGCACGATTCGGCCGTGGCCAGGATCAGGCCCTTCGCTTGCAGGGACTTGCCGACTTGCGCGGCCAGTTCGAGGATGGTGTCGCTGTTCGAATGCATGGAGTTCTCCTTCTGTTGCGGCAATCTGCGGGCTGGCTTCCACTGTACCATGCAGCTTGCGATCGATGCCAGTGCCGCGCCGCTGATTTGCCTGAACAGCAACATGCCAGAAAACATTAGACCGCCGATTTGAACTTGCGTACACTCGAAGGATAGCCCGGTCGCTGCTGCCCAGACATCGCAGTCGTGCGCCGCCCATAGGGCAAACTGTTAAGCTTGCTCAGGTACAGGAAGCGGTCCGAACCGGCCATCACGCCGGCTCATCGGCGACCGCACGGAGGCGCATCCCATGATCAGCCAGACCGACATCTTCAACGCCAGCATCCTGATCGTCGACGATCAGCCGGTGAACGTGGAATTGCTGGAGTTCCTGCTCAAGTCCACCGGCTACACCGCCGTCAGCTCCACCACCGATCCGCACGTGGTGGCCGGCTGGCACGCCGAGCACCAGTACGACCTGATCATCCTCGACCTGCAGATGCCGGGCATGACCGGCTTCGACGTGATGGAGGCGATCCGGCCGCTGGAAACCGAGGCCTGGCTGCCGGTGCTGGTGGTCACCGCCCAGCCCGACCACAAGATCAAGGCGCTGGAACTGGGCGCGCGCGATTTCGTCAGCAAGCCCTTCGACCCGGTCGAGGTGCTGACCCGCATCCGCAACATGCTGGAAGTGCGCCTGCTGCACCGCGAAACGCGCGGCTACAACGCGCTGCTGGAGCGCACCGTGCGCGAGCGCACCGCCGAGCTGCAGCGCTTCCGCAGCGCCATGGACGCCACCGCCGACGCCATCTTCCTGCTCGACGCGGCCAGCGCCGAGCTGGTCGACGTCAACGACGGCGCCTGCCGCATGCTGGGCTATCCGCGCAGCGAAATGCTGGGCCAGACCGCCAGCCGCATCGGCCTGGGCGCGCCGGCCGCGCTGTGCGAGCAGGCCGAGCGCCTGATCGCTTTCGCCGCCGCCGTCGGCCCGGCGCGCGCGCCCGAGCTGCTGGAGCTGGAGCTGATGCGGCGCGACCTGATCGCGGTGCCGGTGGAGCTGTACTGGCAACTGTTGCAGCGCCCCGGCCAGCCCACCATCCTGCTGGGCGTGGCGCGCGACATCAGCGAGCGCCGCCAGTCCGAGGAGCTGTTGCAGCACATGGCCCACTACGACGGCCTGACCGGCCTGCCCAACCGCACGCTGTTCTTCCAGACCCTGGGCGACGCCATCGCGCTGGCGCAGGAAAAGGCGTGGCGCATCGTGGTGCTGTTCATCGCGCTGGACCGCTTCAAGAACATCAACGATTCGCTGGGCGCGGCGCTGGGCGACGAGCTGCTGCGCCAGTTCAGCAACCGGCTGGTGCAGTGCGTGCGCATCCGCGACACCGTCGGGCGCATGGGCGGCGACGAGTTCGCGCTGATCCTGACCATGACGCGCGACCAGCAGGACGCGGTGCACGTGGCCAACGAGGTGCGCGAGGCGCTGCGCCTGCCGTTCGACCTGGACGGCCACCCGGCCGCGCTCAGCGCCAGCATCGGCATCGCCATGTACCCGGACGACGCCACCGATCCGCACACCCTGGTCAAGTACGCCGACACCGCAATGGCGCGCGCCAAGCAGGCCGGGCGCGACGGCTACCGCTTCTTCACCGCCGGCATGAACGTGCAGGTGCTGGCGCGGCTGGACATGGAGCTGGCGCTGCGCCGCGCGCTCGAGCACAACGAGCTGCTGCTGCACTACCAGCCCAAGGTCAACCTGCACAGCGGCGAGATCGCCGGCGCCGAGGCGCTGCTGCGCTGGCAGCGGCCCGGCTGCGGCCTGGTGTATCCGGCCGAGTTCGTGCCGGTGCTGGAGGATACCGGCCTGATCGTGCGGGTCGGCGCCTGGATCATCGACGCCGCCTGCCGCCAGATCGGCGCCTGGCTGCGCAGCGACGTTGGGCCGGTGCGGGTGGCGGTCAACGTCGCCAGCCGCCAGTTCGTCGAGGGCGACCTGGAGCTGATGGTGCGCAGCGCGCTGCTGCGCCACGACGTCCCGCCCGAGCTGCTCGAGCTGGAGCTGACCGAGACCGCGCTGATGTCCAACACCGAGCGCACCATCAGCGTGTTGACCAGCCTGAAGGCGCTGGGCCTGAAGGTGGCGATCGACGACTTCGGCACCGGCTATTCATCGCTGGCGTATCTGCAGCGCTTCCCGATCGACAAGCTGAAGATCGACATCGCTTTCGTGCGCGACATCACCACCAACCCCAACGACGCCGCCATCGCCCAGGCCATCATCAGCATGGCGCACAGCCTGAAGCTGCGGGTGATCGCCGAAGGGGTGGAGACGCGCGCCCAGTTGGAGTACCTGCGGCGCAGCCGCTGCGACGAGATCCAGGGCTATTACTTCAGCCGCCCGGTGGCGCCGCTGGAGATGGGCGAGCTGGTGCTGACCGGCCACTGCCTGCCGCCGGACCCGGCGCAGCAGGGCCAGCCGGCGCAGACGCTGCTGATCGTCGACGACGACGTCAACGTGCTGTCCTCGCTGCACCGGCTGTTCCGCCGCGACGGCTACCAGATCCTGACGGCGGCCACGCCGGGCGAGGGCTTCGAGCTGCTGGCGCTGCACGCGGTGCAGGTGATCGTGTGCGACCAGCGCATGCCAGGCATGAGCGGCACCGAGTTCCTCAGCAAGGTCAAGGAGATGTATCCGGAGACGATACGCATCATCCTGTCCGGCTACACCGGGCTGGACGCGGTGCTCGACTCGATCAACCGCGGCGCCATCTACCGCTTCTACACCAAGCCGTGGGACGACACCCAGCTGCGCGACAACATCCGCCTGGCCTTCCACCACTACTGGCTGATGCACGGCAGCGGCCGGCTGGTTGGCCATCCGGGCGAGGACGTCACCGCGCTTCAGGACGTGAAGTGATCGAAGCCGTGGAGTTGCAGGTCGAGCGCGGCGCCGGCGGCGTCCACCAGGCGCAGGCCGGGCGCGGCCTCGATGCGGCCGACGCGGGTGACCGGCGTGGCCACGCTGGCGGCCGCCGCCAGCACCGCCGCGCGCGCCGAGGCCGGTGCGGTGAAGCACAGTTCGTAGTCGTCGCCGCCGGCGGCGGTGTAGGCGCGCCGCAGCGCCGTCTCGCGCGTGGCCAGCACGGCGCCGGCCGGCAGCGCGTCGACGTCCAGCGTGGCGCCCACCCGCGATAGCTTGAGGATGTGCCCGAGGTCGCTCACCAGGCCGTCGGAGATGTCGATCGCGGCGCGGGCGATGCCCTGTTCGGCCAGCAGCGTGCCCAGCGCCACGCGCGGCGTCGGCGTGTGCAGGCGCGCGGCGGCCGCCAGCAGGCTGGCGGCGTCCATCGCTTGCTCCAGCCGGTAGCCGGCCAGCGCCAGGCGGGCGTCGCCCAGGGTGCCGGAGATCCAGATGTCGTCGTCCGGCTGGGCCGCGGCGCGCCGCAGCGCCTGGCCCGGCCGCACTTCGCCGAACACGGTGATGCAGATGTTGAGCGGGCCCTTGGTGGTGTCGCCGCCGACCAGCTCGATGTTGTAGGCGTCGGCCAGCGCGAACAGGCCCTTGGAAAAGCCGGCCAGCCAGTCGCGGTCGGCCGACGGTAGCGCCAGCGCGAGGGTAAAGCCGACCGGGCGCGCGCCCATCGCCGCCAGGTCCGACAGGTTGACCGCCAGCGCCTTGTGGCCCAGGCGGGCGGCGTCCTCGCCGGCGAAGAAGTGGCGGCCCTCGACCAGCATGTCGGACGAGATCGCCGTTTGCATGCCGGGCGTGGGGGTGAGCAGGGCGCAATCGTCGCCGATGCCGAGCGTGGCGCGGGCCGCGTGCTGCGGGCGCTGGAAGTATTGCTGGATGAGGTCGAATTCTGAGAGCATGCGCCTATTGTACTGAAACCCGCCCGCCCGGCCGCCGCCGCCATGCTTAATTGGTATTTTCAATCAAATTTCATCACGCGATACAAAATAGTGATAGGTGTAGAAAATTGATTATATTGGAGCTATTGATAGGTTAATGCCGCTAAAAACGTCAAAAATTCGGCTGATGTTGCCCTGAATCATAAATAATGCTGATATCAGTCATAGCTGTTGGTGAAAATACCTACTTAATTGAAAGAATTGGTCTGATAAAATCGGAAGCTTTCCGACAGTACAAACAGGAAGGCCGCACAGCATGGATTCGTCATCTGATAAAAAAGAAGAACTTCGTCAACAATTGCGCCTCGCGGCGCTCGAATACCACGAGTGCCCGACGCCAGGCAAGATCAGCGTCACGCCGACCAAGCAACTGACCAACCAGCGCGACCTGGCGCTGGCCTACTCGCCGGGCGTGGCCGCGCCGTGCGAGGAAATCGTCATCGACCCGGCCAACGCCTATAAATACACGGCGCGCGGCAACCTGGTCGCGGTCATCACCAACGGCACCGCCGTGCTGGGCCTGGGCAATATCGGCCCGCTGGCGGCCAAGCCTGTGATGGAAGGCAAGGGCGTGCTGTTCAAGAAATTCGCCGGCATCGACGTGTTCGACATCGAGATCAACGAGCTGGACCCGGACAAGCTGGTCGACATCATCGCCTCGCTGGAGCCGACCTTCGGCGGCGTCAACCTGGAAGACATCAAGGCGCCCGAGTGCTTCTACATCGAGCGCCAGCTGCGCGAACGGATGAAGATCCCGGTCTTCCACGACGACCAGCACGGCACCGCCATCATCGTCGGCGCCGCCATCATGAACGGCATCCAGTACGTCGGCAAGGACATCGCCAACTGCAAGCTGGTGGTGTCGGGCGCCGGCGCGGCCGCGCTGGCCTGCCTGGACCTGATCGTCGACCTCGGCTTCCCGCTGGAAAACATCTACGTCACCGACCTGGCCGGCGTGGTCTACAAGGGCCGCCAGGAATTGATGGACCCGGACAAGGAACGCTTCGCCCGTGAAACCTCGGCCCGCACCCTGGCCGAAGTGATCAGCGACGCCGACATCTTCCTCGGCCTGTCGGCCGGCGGCGTGTTGAAACAGGACATGGTCAAGGCCATGGCGCCCAATCCGCTGATCCTGGCGCTGGCCAATCCGAATCCGGAAATCCTGCCGGAAGACGTCAAGGCGGTGCGCGGCGACGCCATCATCTGCACCGGCCGTTCGGACTATCCGAACCAGGTCAACAACGTGCTGTGCTTCCCCTACATCTTCCGCGGCGCGCTCGATTGCGGCGCCACCACCATCACCCGCGAAATGGAAATCGCCGTGGTGCGCGCGATCGCCGAGCTGGCCCACGCCGAGCAGTCCGACATCGTCGCCACCACCTACGGCTTCAGCAACCTGTCGTTCGGTCCCGAGTACCTGATCCCGATGCCGTTCGACCCGCGCCTGCTGATCAAGATCGCCCCGGCCGTGGCCAGGGCGGCCGAGGAATCGGGCGTCGCCACCCGTCCGATCAAGGACCTGCAAGCCTACGCCGACAGCCTGCAACAGTTCGTCTACCGCAGCGGCACCTTCATGAAGCCGCTGTTCCAGGTGGCCAAGAAGACCGCCAACGAGCTCAAGCGCATCGTCTACGCCGAGGGCGAAGAAGAGCGCATCCTGCGCGCGGTGCAGGTGATCGTCGACGAAAAGCTGGCCCGTCCGATCCTGGTCGGCCGTCCGGCGGTGCTGGAAACCCGCATCACCAAGTTCGGCCTGCGCCTGAAGCAGGGCGTGGACTTCGACGTGATCAACCCCGACCACGACGAGCGCTACCGCGAATACTGGCAGGCGTACTACGAGCTGACCGCCCGCAAAGGCGTGACGCAGGAATACGCCAAGCTGGAAATGCGCCGCCGCCACTCGCTGATCGGTGCCATGATGATCAAGAAGGGCGACGCCGACGGCATGATCTGCGGCACCTTCGGCACCACCCAGCTGCACCTGCACTACATCGACCAGGTGCTGGGCAAGCGCGACGGCGCCTGCGTGTACGCCGCGATGAACGTGCTGATCATGCCTGAGCGCCAGCTGGTGATGGTCGACACCCACGTCAACGAGAACCCGAACGCCAAGGAACTGGCGGCGATCACGGTGATGGCGGCCGAAGAGATGCGCCGTTTCGGCCTGTCGCCGCGCGCGGCGCTGCTGTCGCATTCCAACTTCGGCTCGTCCAACAGCGAATCGGCGCAGAAGATGCGCGCCGCGCTGGAGCTGGTCAGGCAGATGGACCCGTCGCTGGAAGTGGACGGCGAAATGCACGGCGACACCGCGCTCGACGCCAAGCTGCGCAACTCGATGATGCCGGGCACCACCTTGACCGGCGACGCCAACCTGCTGGTGATGCCGAACATCGACGCCGCCAACATCGCCTACAACCTGGTGAAGACGGCGGCCGGCAACGGCATCGCGGTCGGCCCGATTTTGTTGGGCTGCGCCAAGCCGGTGCACATCCTGACGCCGTCGGCCACGGTGCGCCGCATCGTCAACATGACCGCGCTGTGCGTGGTCGACGCGGTGGCCCAGCGCAAGGTCTAAAACCACGGGGGTCAAACCACGGGGGTCAAGTCTGACAATCGGACACGAGCTCTACCGTAGCCCGCATTACGGTAGAGCTCGTGTCCGATTGTCAGACTTGACCCCCTTTTTTTTGCTTGCGGGTCAATTATTTTTAGTCATCACTGTCGCTGATGGTAACAAGATGTAAGGGATGTAATCGATATAATTGGTGAGAAGTGGGACATTAGCGCTCTGTTACAATAGCGGGTTGTAAAGTCACCCATGATTTGGATGGTCAGTCACCATGAATAAAACAAAAAGAGCCCTGATTACGGGCATTACCGGCCAGGATGGCGCTTATCTGGCGGAACTGCTGCTGGAAAAAGGCTATCACGTCACCGGCACCTATCGCCGCACCAGCTCGGTGAATTTCTGGCGTATCGAGGAACTGGGCATCCAGTCCCATCCGAATCTGAACCTGGTCGAGTACGACCTGACCGACCTGGGCTCCAATATCCGCCTGCTGCAAAGCGCGCAGCCCGACGAGGTCTACAACCTGGCGGCGCAAAGCTTCGTCGGCGTCTCCTTCGAACAGCCGGTCACCACCGCGGAAATCACCGGCATCGGCCCGGTCAACCTGCTCGAAGCCATCCGCATCGTCAATCCGAAGATCCGCTTCTACCAGGCGTCGACCTCGGAAATGTTCGGCAAGGTGCAGGCCGTGCCGCAAAAAGAAGACACCCCGTTCTACCCGCGCAGCCCGTACGGCGTGGCCAAGCTGTATGCCCACTGGATGACCGTGAACTACCGCGAATCCTATGGCATCTTCGGCTGCTCCGGCATCCTGTTCAACCACGAGTCGCCGCTGCGCGGCCGTGAGTTCGTCACCCGCAAGATCACCGACTCGGTGGCCAAGATCCACCTGGGCCAGCTCGACGTGCTGGAACTGGGCAACCTGGACGCCAAGCGCGACTGGGGCTACGCCAAGGAATACGTCGAAGGCATGTGGCGCATCCTGCAGGCCGACCAGCCGGACACCTATGTGCTGGCCACCAACCGCACCGAAACCGTGCGCGACTTCGTCAGCATGGCGTTCAAGGCGGTCGACGTGGCGCTGGCGTGGAGCGGCGAGGCCGACCACGAAATCGGCACCTGCAAGAAAACCGGCAAGGTGCTGGTGCGCGTCAATCCGAAGTTCTACCGTCCGGCCGAGGTGGAGCTGCTGATCGGCGACCCGGCCAAGGCCGAGAAGGAACTGGGCTGGAAGCCCAAGACCACGCTGGAGCAGCTGTGCCAGATGATGGTCGAGGCCGATCTGCGCCGCAACAAAGCCGGTTTCTCTTTCTAAGGGAATATGATGGCTGCTGAAGGCATGGGCAAGCGCGCCCTGGTCACGGGGCTGTCCGGGTTCACCGGCCGCTATGTCGAACAGGAGCTGCGCGCCGCCGGCTACCAAGTCTACGGCACCATCACGCCCGGCCACGCGCCCGGCGAGCGCCAGTTCGCCGTCGACCTGAACGACCGCGCCGGCCTGGCCGCCGTGGTGGCCCAGGTGCGGCCGGACGTGGTGGCCCACCTGGCCGCCATCGCCTTCGTCGGCCACGGCGACGTCGAACAGATCTACCGCGTCAACGTGGCCGGCACCCGCAACCTGCTCGAGGCGCTGGCTGCCGCCGAGCACCAGCCGTCGGCCGTGCTGCTGGCCTCGAGCGCCAATATCTACGGCAATACCGACGTCGGCGTGATCGGCGAGGACGTGCCGGCCGCGCCGGCCAACGATTACGCGGTCAGCAAGCTGGCCATGGAGTACATGGCGCGCCTGTGGCGCGACAAGCTGCCGCTGATCGTGGTGCGGCCGTTCAACTACACCGGCGTCGGCCAGCACGAGAACTTCCTGCTGCCGAAGATCGTCGGCCACTTCCGCCGCCGCGCCGCCGACATCGAGCTGGGCAACCTGCACGTGTGGCGCGACTTTTCCGACGTGCGCACGGTGGCGCACAGCTACCGCCGCCTGCTGGCCGCCGGCCCCGCCGCCATCGGCCAGACCTTCAACATCTGCTCCGGCCAGGCCTGGTCGCTGGGCGAGGCGCTGGCCATGATGGCCGACATCGCCGGCTACCCGATCAACGTCCACGTCAACCCGGCCTTCGTGCGCGCCAATGAAGTGGTGCGGCTGGTCGGCGACAACGCCCGCCTGCAGGCCGTCATCGGCCCGCTGCCGACGCTGCCGCTGGCCGACACGCTGCGCTGGATGTACTCGGCGTGAGCGGCGCGCCAAGCACGGCCGCGCGCATGCTGCGCGTGGGCCTGTCCACCACCACCGCCGAACCGGCGCTGACCGGCGGCCGGCTCGACGGCATGGGCGTGTACAGCCGCGCGCTGCTGGAACATCTGCCGCAGGCCGGCGCCGAGGTTGTACCGTTTTCCTTCCCGTCGCCGGGCGCCGCCGAGCGCCTGACGGTGGGCCGCGCGCTGCCGCTGTCGTTCCCGCTGGCGACGCTGGGCAACCTGCTGCTGCCGTCGTCGGTGCACATGAACGTCAGCCGGCTGGCGGGCAAGGACGCGCCGCCGCTGGACCTGTTCCACGCCACCGACTACCGCATCGTGCGCATGGACTGCCCGGTGGTGGCGACCCTGCACGACGCCGTGCCGATCGCCCATCCCGAGTGGTGCAAGCCGCGCCTGCGCGGCCTGAAGAACTGGCTGCAGATCCAGGCCGCGCGCCGCGCCCAGCACGTGATCACCGGTTCCCACTACTCGATCCGCGAACTGGTCGAATGCTTCGGCGTCGATGAGCGCAAGATCAGCGTGGTGCACCACGGCGTGCGTCCCGAATGGTTCGAGGCGCCGGCGCCGGAGGCGCGCGACGCCACGCTGGCGCGCTACGGCCTGAACGCCGGCTACTTCCTGTTCGTCGGCACGCTGCAGCCGCGCAAGAACGTCGGCCGCCTGCTGGAAGCCTACCTGGCCCTGCCGCCGGTGCTGCGCGCCGCGCGCCAGCTGGTGATCGTCGGCGCGCCGGGCTGGCTCAGCGACGAGCTGGTGGCGCAGATCAAGGCCGCCGGCCAGCGCGGCGAAAACGTCATCTGGCTCAGCCAGCTGACCGACGACGCCCAGCTGCACCACCTGTACGCCGGCGCCGGCGCCTTCATCTTCCCGTCGCTGCACGAGGGCTTCGGCCTGCCGCTGGTGGAAGCCTTCGCCAGCGGCGTGCCGGTGGCCACCTCCAACGCCACCTCGCTGCCGGAAGTGGCGCAGGGCGCGGCGCTGGAATTCGATCCGCTGTCGGTGCCGGACATCACCGCCGCGATGACCACGCTGGCGCGCGACGACGCACTGCGCCAGCGCTGCATCGCCGCCGGCCGCCGCCGCGCGCTCGAACTGACCTGGGACGCGGCGGCGCGCCGCACCGTCGCCGTGTACCACCAGGTCCTTTCCAATTGAAGCATCACCGAAGCTGCTAATGCGCGTCCTCCATTTTTACAAGACCTACTACCCCGATACCTGGGGCGGCATCGAGCAAGTGATACGCCAGCTGTGCGTGGGCACCGGCCGCCTTGGCGTGACCAACGAAGTGCTGACCCTGACGCGCGACCGCGGCCCGACCAAGATCGAGTTCGAAGGCCACACCGTGCACCGCATGCCGCTCGATTTCGAGATCGCCTCCACCGGCTTCTCGTTCGCGGCGATCCGCCAGCTGGCGCGCCTGGCGCGCGAGGCCGACGTGATCCACTACCACTTCCCGTGGCCGTTCATGGACCTGGCGCACTTCATGGCGCGCATCGACAAGCCCAGCGTGGTGACCTACCACTCCGACATCGTGCGCCAGAAAAACCTGCTGCGCGTGTACAGCCCGCTCAAGCGCCGCTTCCTGGGCAGCATCGACACCATCGTCG
This sequence comes from Duganella violaceipulchra, assembly GCF_019166075.1. Classification (NCBI taxonomy): domain Bacteria; kingdom Pseudomonadati; phylum Pseudomonadota; class Betaproteobacteria; order Burkholderiales; family Oxalobacteraceae; genus Duganella; species Duganella violaceipulchra. The sequence goes on from NZ_JAHTGR010000030.1 coordinate 25,601, forward strand.
CCACCTCGCCCAACTACCTGGCCTCGTCGCCGGTGCTCAAGCGCTTCGAGCACAAGACCCGCACCATCACCTACGGCCTGGACAAGACCATCTATCCGCGGCCGCCCGAGGCGCTCAAGGACCAGTGGCGCGCCCGCTGCGGCGAGCGCTTCTTCCTGTTCGTCGGCGTGCTGCGCTACTACAAGGGCCTGCACATCCTGCTCGACGCCATGGCCAACCTGGACTACCCGGTGGTGATCGTCGGCGCCGGCCCGATCGAGCAGGAGCTCAAGGAACACGCGCAGCGCCTCGGCCTGACGCACGTGCTGTTCGTCGGCGCGGTCGAGGAGCTCGACAAGGTGGCGCTGCTGGAGCTGTGCTACGCGATGGTGTTCCCCTCGCACCTGCGCTCGGAGGCGTTCGGCATCTCGCTGCTGGAAGGGGCGATGTACGGCAAGCCGATGATCTCCAGCGAGATCGGCACCGGCACCACCTACATCAACATCGACAACGAGACCGGGCTGGTGGTGCCGCCCGACGACGCGCCAGCCTTCGGCGCCGCCATGCGCACGCTGTGGGAGCAGCCGCAACGGGCCGCCGAGATGGGCCGCCGCGCCGAGGCGCGCTACTGGGAACTGTTCACCGCCGAGACCATGGCGCGCAACTACCACGCGCTGTACACCGAACTGGCCGGGCGCAAGCGCGCCGCTTGATCTGGCGCAAGTGCGCCAATGGCGGGCGCGGCTATGATGGCGGTCGAACTCCGCGCCCTGCCGATGGTCCTCATCAATGACGCTGCCAAGCCGGCGCCACCCCCTGTGCGACGCAACGACGTCGTCCGGGCGGGAGTTCACCACCGCGCTCCACTTCGCCGCCGCGCCGCAGGGTAGAATAGCCGCCACCACCCTGAATCCCGGAGACCCGCGTGCGCTGCCTGGTTATTGAAGACGAAGCCGAAACCTCGAATTACATCTGCAAGGGCTTGCGCGAAGCGGGCTACCTGGTCAGCGCCTGCGACAACGGCCCGGACGGGCTCGACCTCGCGGTCGGCAACGACTGGGACATCATCATCCTCGACCGCATGCTGCCGGGCCGCATCGACGGCCTGTCCATCGTCGACAAGCTGCGCGCGCTGGGCAAGCAGACCCCGGTCATCATCGTTTCCGCGCTGACCTCGATCGACGCCCGCGTCAGTGGCCTGCGCGGCGGCGCCGACGACTACCTGTCCAAGCCGTTCGCCTTTTCCGAGCTGCTGGCGCGCATCGAGGCGCTGCAGCGGCGCAGCGCGCCCGGCGCCGACAGCTCGCAGCTGCAGGTGGCGGACCTGAAGCTGGACCTGCGCACCCTGCGCGTCACGCGCGGCGCCAAGGTCATCGCGCTGCAGCCGCGCGAGTACCGGCTGCTGGAGTACCTGATGCGCAACGTCAACCAGGTGGTGACCCGCACCATGCTGCTCGAATCGGTGTGGGACTACCACTTCGACCCGCAGACCAACGTCATCGACGTCCAGATCAGCCGCCTGCGCGCCAAGGTCGACAAGGATTTTCCCGTCATGCTGATCCACACCCTGCGCGGCGTCGGCTACCGCATGGGGGCGGCCGCGCCCGACGAGGCCGGGCCGCCGGCCGCGGACGCTCCGGCCTGACATGATCACGCTGCGCGCCTCGATCGCCGCCCGGCTGGTGCTGGGCTACGGCGTGCTGGGCACGGCCTCCATCGTGCTGGTGTCGGCGGTGTTCTACCACGGCACGGTGGGCGTGCTGGACCGGGATATCGATGGCCGCATCGTCGCCCAGTCGGACCGCCTGCTGACCCATGCCGCCGGCCAGGCCCACGGCGCGCTGCTGGCCGAGGTGCGGCGCCAGCTGGACGACGGCATCGACAGCGACCGCGAAATCTTTGAGCTGCTGGCGGCCGACGGCCGGCCGCTGGCCGGCAACCTGGGCGCCTGGCCGGCGGCGGCCGCGCGCATCGACCGTGGTGACCGCGGCGACGGCGCCACCCTGCTCAGCACCGTGGTCACGCGCGACGGCCGCCCGGCGCCGGCGCGGCTGTACCTGCGTCCGCTCGACGGCGGCGGCGTGCTCGTCGTCGGGCGCGACCTCAGCGAGCAGGAGGCGGTGCGCGGCGTGATCTGGCGCGCGCTGCTGGCCGGCGCCGGCGTGTCGCTGCTGCTGACGGTGGCCGGCGCGCTGCTGTTCCGGCGCCTGGTGGAGCGGCGCCTGGGCGCGATCCGCCGCACCGCCGCCCACATCGAGGCGGGCGACCTCAGCTCGCGCATCCCGGTCAGCGGGCGCGACGAGTTCGCGCTGCTGGGGCGCGACATCAACCGCATGCTCGACCGCATCGAGCTGCTGATGGACGGCATCCGCCACGTCTCGAACGCCATCGCCCACGACCTGCGCACGCCGCTGGGCCGCGTGCGCAGCAAGCTCGACGACGCGCTGCGGCACCAGGCCACGGTGCCGGGCCTGTCCTGCGCCGCGCACGACGCGATCGAGGATATCGACGACCTGATCCGGCTGTTCGAGCGCCTGCTGCAGATCGCCGAGGCCGAGTCGGGCATGCGCAGCCGGCTGTTCGAGCGGCTCGACCTGGGCCACATCGCCACCGACATCGGCGAGATGTACGAGGCCAGCGCCGAGGACGGCGGCGTGAGCCTGACGGTGGACGCGCCCGAGCACCTGTACGTGGACGGCGACCGCAACCTGCTCGCCAGCGCCGTCGCCAGCCTGCTCGACAACGCCATCAAGTACGCCGGGTCCGGCCATGCGATCCATGTGCGGGCCGGCCTGTTCCACGGCGGCCTGGCCTCGATCGCGGTGCACGACAACGGCCCCGGCATTCCGCAGGCCGAGCGCGCCAAGGTGACGCAGCGCTTCTACCGGGGCGACGACAGCCGCCACCTGCCGGGCAACGGCCTGGGGCTGGCCATCGTCAGCGCCACCGCGCTGGCGCACGGCGGCGAGCTGCTGCTGGAGGACGGCGCGCCGGGCCTGGTGGCGCGCATCCTGCTGCCGCTGGCGCCGTCGTCCTAGACACTAGCTGCTATCCGATCGGTAATGTGACCGCAAGCCTGCGGTAAGCCGGCCGCCGCTAGCATGGAGGGTTACCCACTCAAGCCGGCCCCTCCATGCACGACCTAAGCGACATCGCCGACTGGCTCAAGCACCATCCGGTCCATCCCGCCGCCCGGGGCCACGGCACGCTGCCCGACCCGGTGTTCGTCGCCGGCGGCGAGCCGGTGGTGTCGTTCAGCACCAACAACTACCTGGCGCTGGCCAAGCATCCGCGCCTGGTGGCGGCGGCCAAGGACGGCCTGGAGCGCTACGGCGTGGGCAACTGCGAGTCGCGCCTGCAGGGCGGCGACCTGGAGCTCTACCGCACGCTGGAGGCGCGCCTCGGCGCCCTCAAGCACAAGGGCGACGCGGTGCTGTTCGTCACCGGCTACATGGCCAATATCGGCGTGCTGTCGTCGATCGTCAAGGCCGCCACGCTGGCGCGCCTGCACGGCTACCGCGCCCGCAAGCGCCACAAGTACGCCTACTATTCGGACGAGTACAACCACGTCAGCATCCGCGAAGGCATCCAGATGTCGGGCGCGCTGCGCTACAACTACCGCCACGGCGACATGAACCATCTGGAGTCGCTGCTCAAGGCGGGGGCGGACGAGGGCAGCACGGCGATCATCGTCAGCGACGGCGTGTTCTCGATGGAGGGCACGATCGCGCCGTTGCCGCAGCTGGTGGCGCTGGCCGAGCGCTACGGCGCGCTGCTGTACCTCGACGACGCCCACGCCACCGGCGTGCTGGGCGCCAACGGCGGCGGCAGCTCCGAGCACTTCGGCTGCTACAGCCCGTGCATCATGCAGATGGGGACGTTGAGCAAGGCGCTGGGGGCGAGCGGCGGCTTCGTCGCCGTCGAGCGCGAGGTGGCGGACGTGATCCGTTTGACCAGCTCGGCCTACGGCTACACCAGCCCGCCGCCGCCGGCCCAGGCGGCCGCGCTGCTGGCGGCGCTCGACCTGCTGCAGGAGGAGCCGCAGCGGCGCCAGCGCCTGTGGGACAAGCAGCGCTATTTCATCGAGCGGATGGCGCCGCTGGGCTACACCATCCTGTCGACCCAGACGCCGATTGTGCCGGTGCTGATGGGCGAGGCCGAGACCTGCCAGCGCTACGCGATCGCGCTGCGCAAGGAAGGCATCCATGTGGACGCGGTGCAGTTCCCGGCGGCGCCGGTGGGGCAGGCGCGGCTGCGCTTCATGATGAACGCCGGCCACACCCGCGCGCAGCTCGACCATGTGGTGCGGGTGATGGCGCAGCTGGCCGGCCGCGCCGCGCGCCTGGCTTAGCCGCCGCGCTCCGCCCAGCGCTGCTTGATCTCCAGCAGCGCCGGCATCTGCGTCAGGAACAGGTCGACCAGTTCGGCGTCGAAGTGCTTGCCGCGCTGCTGCTCCAGGTATTCCACCGCCTGCGGCAGCGGCCATTCCGGCTTGTACGGGCGCGCCGAGGTCAGCGCGTCGAACACGTCGGCGATGGCGACGATGCGCCCCACCAGCGGGATCTGCTCGCCGGCCAGGCCGTTCGGGTAGCCGCTGCCATCCCATTTCTCGTGGTGCGTCATCGCCACCTGGTGCGCCATCGCCAGCATGCCGCCGGGGTGCTGGCCGATGATGTCGCCGCCGATCGCGGCATGGGTCTGCATCACCTTCCACTCCGCCGTCTCCAGCGGGCCGGGCTTTTGCAGGATGTTGTCCGGGATGCCGATCTTGCCGACGTCGTGCATCGGCGCCGCGTGCAGCAGGTCGTCCGCCTCGGCCTCGCTCATGCCGGCCGCGCGGCCCAGGATGCGCGAGTAGTGGCTCATGCGGATCACGTGCAGGCCGGTTTCATTGTCCTTGTATTCGGCCGCCAGGCCCAGCCGCTGGACGATCTCCAGCCGGGTGCGGGCCAGCTCGTCCACCCGCACCAGCGACAGGTGGGTGCGCACGCGGGCGCGCACGATGGGCGGGCTGACCGGCTTGGTGATGTAGTCGACCGCGCCGGCCTCGAAGCCGACCACCTCGTCGCTGGCGTCGCTGAGCGCGGTGACGAAGATCACCGGAATGGCGGCGGTGGCCTGGTCGTCCTTCAATTGCAGGCACACTTCGTAGCCGGTCATGCCGGGCATCATGACGTCGAGCAGGATCAGCTGCGGCCGCTCCTGGCGCGCCAGTTCCAGCGCGCGCGGGCCGTCCTTGGCGAACAGCAGGCGGTACTGGTCCTGCAGTATATGGCGCAGCAACTGCAGGTTGCTGGCCTCGTCGTCGACCGCCAGGATCAGCGGCAGGTCGTTGGTGGGGGCTTTGATCATGGGGTCTCCTTGGCCAGGCGGGCGGCCAGTTCCAGCAGCGTGGCATGGGCTTGTGGGAAGTCGAAATCGTTGAGCGCGGCGTGCAGCGCCGCCAGCTGCTGCGCCAGCGCGGCCGACAGGCCGGCGCCGCTCATGGCGTTCGCCAGCGCGGCCAGCGCGGCGTCGTCCAGCGCGCCGCGCCGCAGCGACGGCAGCAGCGCCTGCGCCGCCGCGTGCGCGCGCGCCGCGTCGAAGGACGGCGCCGCGGCCGCGGCGGCGGCGGCCTGTTCGCGTTCGCGCTGCACGGCGCGCGGGGTTTCGATGGCGTGGATCGCGCTCAGCGCCGCGTCCAGCTGCGAGGTCAGCATGCGCTGCACCTGCGCCAGTTCGGTCGGCAGGGTGGCGGCGCCGGCCTCGCGCTGCGGCGAACCGCACAGCTTTTCGGCCTGCGCCAGGGTGGCGGCCAGCTGCTCCAGCCCGAGGTTGGCGGCCACGCCGCGCACCTTGTGGCAGCAGGCCTGGGCCTCGGCCAGGCGGGTCTCGCTGTCGCTGGAGAACAGCCGCGCCAGCGCGGTGGCGGCGTCGCCGTAGTCGGTGGCGAAGCGGTGCAGCGCCTGGTGGTATTTGACTTCGTCGCCGGACCAGCGCTGCAGGCCGGTCTTCTGGTTCAGCACGCGCGCGCGCGCCGGCGCGTCGGCCGCGGCCGGCGCCTGCTCGAGCGGCGGCAGCGCCAGCACGCGGGCGATCTCATGCGACAGCGCATACCAGTCCACCGGCTTGGAGGCGAAACCGTTCATGCCGGCGGCGGACGCGGCCTCGCGGTGCGCCGCCAGCACGCTGGCGGTCATGGCGACGATCGGCAGGGCCGGGGCGCCGGCCGCGCGCTCGCGCGCGCGGATCGCGCGCGTCGCCGCCAGGCCGTCCATCAGCGGCATCTGCATGTCCATCAGGATCAGGTCGTAGGGGCGTTCGGCCGACAGGCGCAGCGCGGCGGCGCCGTCGCCGGCCCGCTCCAGCGCGTGGCCGCGCTTGTGCATCAGCAGGGTCAGCAGCTCCAGGTTCTGCGGCACGTCGTCGGCCGCCAGCACCCGCAGCGGCGGCAGCGGATAGGGGCTGCGCTCGGCGGCCTGGCTGCTGTCGTGGCGGGCCGGCTCGAGCGGCAGCCGCAGGTGGAAGGTGGTGCCCTGGCCGGGCGTGCTCTCGGCCCACAGCTGGCCGCCCATCAGCGCCACCAGCTGGCGGCTGATGGTGGTGCCCAGGCCGGTGCCGCCGAAGCGCCGCGTCATCGACGGATCGGCCTGGGTGAAGGGGTCGAAGATCGCCTCCAGCCGCTCCGGCGCGATGCCGATGCCGGTGTCCTGCACCGCGATCTCGAGCTGGCCCTGGGCCGCGCTGGCGCGCAGGCTGACGCTGCCGGCGGCGGTGAACTTGATGGCGTTGTCGAGCAGGTTGCCGAGGATCTGGCGCATGCGCAGCGCGTCGCCGTGCAGCCACGGCGGCAGCGACGGGTGGTACACGATGTCGATGGCCAGGCCCTTGCTGCGGGCGTTGCTGCCGAAGGTCGAGGCCAGCTCGTCGATCAGGCCCAGCAGGCTGTAGTCGTCCGGCTCCAGCTCCACCGCGCCCTTGTCGAGCTTGGCGGTGTCGAGGATTTCGTTGAGCAGGCGCAGCAGCGAGCGGCCTTCCTTGCGCACCGTGTCCAGGTGGCGCCGCTGGTTGGCGTCGAGCTCGGTGTCCAGCAACACGTCGGTGAAGCCGAGGATGGCGTTCATCGGCGTGCGGATCTCGTGGCTCATGTTGGCCACGAAGCTGGCGCGCGCGGCGGCGGCCTGCTCGGCCGTCTCCTTGGCCTTGCGCAGCTCCTGCTCCATCTGGCGCCGTTCGCTGATGTCGAGGATGACGCCGTCGATCCAGCGCAGCTCGGGGTCGCTTTCATCCTGGGTGACGGCGCCGTGCTCCCACACCCAGCTGGCGTGGCCGTCGGCGTGGCGCAGCCGGTACTCGACCTGGTAGGCGCTGAGCTCGGCGACGGCGCGGTCGATTTCCGCTTCCACGCCGGCGCGGTCTTCCGGCGCGATCAGGCTGCCCAGCGTGCGGCTGCGGCCGTCGCCGACGAAGTCGCTGGCCGGGTAGCCGGCCAGGCGCTCGATGCCGTCGCTGACGAACACCGGCGGCGCGTCGAAGCGCATGCTGCTGCGGAAGGAGATGCCGGGGATGTTGCCGATCAGCGAGCGGAACTGCTGCTCGCTGTCGCGCAGCGCCTGCATGATGGCGCGCCGCTCGCTGATGTCGGTGATGAACAGCACGAACAGGTCGCGCTCGGCCAGCCGCGCGTGGCCCAGCGCGCGCCGGATCGGCACGCGGCTGCGGTCCTTGCGCAGCGCGATCACTTCGCTGCCCTGGCCGGGGATGGCCGAGTTCTCGGTGCGCAGGTAGTTGAGCAGGCCGTCCTGCTCGGAGCGCTGGGTGTCGTCCATCAGGATGCGGATGTTCTGGCCGACGATTTCGTCGCGGCGCCAGCCGAAGATGCGTTCGGCCGAGGCGTTGAACTCGTGCACCAGGCCCTCGCGGTCGACGGTCACCACGCCGTCGATGGTGGTGGTGAGCAGGGCGCGCATCCAGGCTTCGCTTTCGCTTTTCTGGCGGAACAGTTCGCGGTAGCGCAGCAGGCCGTTGGCCGACATGATGAAGATGGTGATGGCGATGGTGATCAGCGAGATCGCCAGCGCCAGGAAGGTGCTGCTCTGTTCGGGCGCGGCGCCGGCCAGCGGGCGGCCGGCGAAGCGGGCGGCGGCCATGCCGGTGTAGTGCATGCCGGCGATGGCGCAGCCCATGACGGTGGCGCTGATCACGCCCAGCGCGCTGGACGGCAGGCGGGTGTGCAGGCGCAGGCCGAAGCGCACCCACAGCGCCAGCGTGGCCAGCACCACGGCCACCACGATCGACAGGCCGAACATCAGCGGATCGTAGTACAGGTCGAAGGACATGCGCATCGCCGCCATGCCGGTGTAGTGCATGGCGCCGATGCCGGCGCCCACCAGCAGGCCGCCCAGCAGCAGCGAGCCGGTGCCGATCTGGCGGCGGCTGATGAGGGACAGGGCGATGCCGGAGGCGGCCAGGCTGGGCAGCACCGACAGCATGGTGGTGACGTGGTCGTAGTCGACCTCGGTGCACAGGTTAAAGGCCAGCATGCCGATGAAGTGCATGGCCCACACGCCGCAGCCCAGCGCCAGGCTGCCGGTGCCGAGCATGAGGGCGCGCAGGCTGCGGCTTTTGCTGGACTGGGCCTGCGCCACCACCTGCAAGCCCATCCAGGACGAGAAGATGGCTATCAAGATGGAGAGCAGCACCAGCATCGGCGTGTAGCTGCCGTACTGGATCAGGGACGGGTCGGTCGGGGGCGCAAACAGCCGCAGGAGAGTGTCGATATTCATAAGGTTTCCACTGTGGCGAACTGGCACAGCAGAAACCTTATCACATAACAAGCACGGAGCTGTATCAGGATTTAGCGAAGGCCAGGAAGTCGGCGTTGAAGCGGTCCTTGTGGGTGTCGGTCAGGCCGTGCGGCGCGCCGGGGTAGGTGATCAGTTTGGCGTGCTGGACGATCGCTGCCGAGGCGCGCCCGGCGGCGGCTATCGGCACGATCTGGTCGTCCTCGCCGTGGATGATCAGGGTCGGCTTGTCGAACTTTTTCAGGTCGTCGCGGAAGTCGGTTTCCGAGAAGGCCTTGATCGAGTCATAGGTGTTCTTGTGGCCGGCCTGCATGCCCTGCGCGTACCAGGCGGCTATGATGCCCTGCGACGGCTTGGCGCCCGGACGGTTGTAGTTGTAGAACGGGCCGGACGCCAGGTCCAGGTACAGCTGGGCGCGGTTGGCGACCGAGGCGGCGCGGATGCCGTCGAATACTTCCATCGGCAGGCCGCCCGGATTGCTGGCGGTTTTCAGCATCAGCGGCGGCACCGCCGAGATCAGGCCCAGCTTGGCGATGCGCTTGGTGCCGTGGCGGCCCACGTAGCGCGCCACTTCGCCGCCGCCGGTCGAGAAGCCGGCCAGGATGATGTTCTTCAAGTCCAGCGCTTCGATCAGCTGCGCCAGGTCGTCGGCGTAGTGGTCCATGTCGTTGCCGTCCCACGGCTGGCTGGAGCGGCCGTGGCCGCGGCGGTCGTGGGTGATGACGCGGAAACCGTTGTTGGCCAGGTGGAAGGCGGCCGACTCCCAGCTGTCGGCGTTGAGCGGCCAGCCGTGGCTCAGGATCACCGGCTGGCCGCCGCGCGGGCCCCAGTCCTTGTAGTAGATCTCGACGCCGTCGCGGGTGGTGATGGTGCTGACGGTTTTTTGCGGCATGGCGCCGGCGGCGGCCTGGCTGTTGCCGCTGGCGGCGGCCAGCGGCAGGGCGACTGCGGCCACGGCGGCGGCGCTGCCGACCAGGGCGTTGCGGCGGGATGGATTGCTGGCTTTGCTGGGCATGACGGGCTTCCTTGGTGAGTGATGATGTGCCCATGGTAGGCAGGAACGGCCGGGCTGGGAACGCCCATACGTGCAATCCTGGACTGCAACTTTGCACATACCGCGATCGGGTGGCCGGACACTCCGCCCAAAGGTGGAGCCGCGGACAAATTCCTTGCCATGTTGCATTCCTTGCAAAACGCCATATACTTGGCGGGCTGATCCGCATATCGACGGATCTCACCTATGGGACTCACGAAACGATGGCTTTCCTGACCAAGAAAAAGATAGCGCTGGCCATCGGCCTGCTGGTGATCGGTGGCGCCAGCGCCGCCTGGTATTCCAAAAGCAAGACCCCGGTGGTCGAGGCGCCGCGCTTCCGCGTGGCCACCGCCGACACCGGCAACATCACGCAGACGGTGACGGCCACCGGCACCATCAACCCGGTGGCGCTGATCAACATCGGCTCGCAGGTGTCGGGCACGGTGAGCGAGCTGAAGGCGGACTTCAACGACCATGTGAAAAAAGGCCAGGTGCTGCTCAAGCTGGACCCGACCATCTTCAACGCCCAGATCCGCCAGGTCGAGGCGCAGCTGGCGTCGGCGCGGGCCAGCCTGCGGCTGGCGCAGGCCACCCACCAGCGCAACCAGACGCTGGTGACGCAGAGCTACATCTCGCCGCTGGCGCTGGACCAGTCCAAGCGCGAGGTCGACGTGGCGACGGCCAACATCCAGCTGGCGCAGGCGCAGCTGGCGCGCGCCCAGGCCGACCTCGACAACAGCGTGATCCGCTCGCCGATCGACGGCGTCATCATCAAGCGCACGGTGGACCTGGGCCAGACCGTGGCGGCCTCGTTCACCACGCCGACCCTGTTCCAGATCGCCCGCGACCTGACCAAGATGCAGATCGACACCAGCGTCTCGGAAGCGGACGTCGGCGCGCTCAAGGACGGCCAGGCGGCCCGCTTCGTGGTCGACGCCTATCCGGACAAGGAGTTCGACGCCCGCATGCGCCAGTTCCGGCTGGCCGCCAACGTGGTGCAGAACGTGGTCACCTACAACGTGGTGCTGGACGTGGACAACACCGAGGAGCTGCTCAAGCCGGGCATGACGGCGCAGGTGCGCCTGCTGGTCGGCAACCGCCAGCAGGTGCTGCGCATCCCGACCGCCGCGCTGCGCTTCCGCCTGAGCGACGAGGAGATCGAGAAGCAGGCCAAGAAGGACAAGGCGGCCGCGGCCAAGGCCGGCAGCGCCTCGGCCTCGGCCAGCGCCGTGGCCGACACGCCGCCGCCGGAAGACGACGCCGCCTTCCGCAGCAAGAGCGAACTGGCGCGCTCGTTCAAGATCTACACCATGGACGACAAGAACAACCCGGTGGCCAGGGACATCAAGATCGGCCTGTCGAACTTCCGCTACACCGAGGTCGTCGGCGGCGGACTGAAGAAGGGCGACAAGGTGATCACCCGCGCCATCAACGAGAAACAGGGCGAACTGTGACGGCGCCGCAACCGCTGATCGCGCAGTTACTGATCGATATCCGCCAGGTCACCAAGAGCTACTTTTCCGGCAACGTCGAGACCCAGGTGCTGTTCGGCATCAACCTGGCCGTGCCGCGCGGCGACTTCCTGGCCGTGATGGGCCAGTCCGGCTCGGGCAAGTCGACCCTGATGAATATCTTTGGCTGCCTCGACCAGGCCACCGGCGGCAGCTACCACCTCAACGGCGTCGACACGCTGACCCTGTCGCGCGCCGAGCTGGCGACCATCCGCAACCGCACCATCGGCTTCGTGTTCCAGAGCTTCAACCTGATCAAGCGCATGAGCGTGGCCGAGAACGTGGCGCTGCCGCTGATCTACGCCGGCGTCTCGCGCGGCAAGGCGCACGCCAAGGCGCTGGTGGAGCTGGAGCGGGTCGGCCTGAAGGATTACGCGAAACGCACGCCGAACCAGCTGTCCGGCGGCCAGCAGCAGCGGGTGGCGATCGCCCGCGCGCTGGTGGGCGATCCGCCGCTGATCCTGGCCGACGAGCCGACCGGCAACCTCGACACCCAGACCAGCGAGGAGATCATGCGCTCCTTCCAGCAGCTCAACGACGAGCGCGGCATCACCATCCTGCTGGTCACGCACGAGCCCGACATCGCCGCCTACAGCAAGCGGCTGATGCGCCTCAAGGACGGCCACGTGCTGTACGACGGCCCGGCCGCCGAAGGCTTGCGGCTGATGTCGCAGGGCCATGAACCGATAACCGTATAAACGATATGAATCCTTTACAGATAGTGGTCGAGGCGTTTCGCTCGATGATGGCGAACCGCCTGCGCACGCTGCTGACCATGCTGGGCATCATCATCGGCATCACCTCGGTGGTGCTGCTGCTGGCGGTGGGCGACAGCATGAAGCGCTTCATCGCCAAGGAGCTCGAGCAGCTGGGCACGAACATGCTGTTCATCTCGCCCGGCGGCGACCGCGCGCAGCAGCAGCGCCTGCGCAGCGGCGCGGCGCCGGCCCTGACCATGGCCGACGCGGCGGCGCTGAACGCGCTGCCGTCGCTGGCCGGCGCGGCGCCGGTGCTGCAGGGCGGCTTCAACCTGGCGGTCGGCAACGAGAACGCCTCGAAGACGGTGCACGGCGTGACGCCGGCCATGTTCAAGATCCGCGGCTGGAAAATCGACAAGGGCAGCGCCTTCAGCGAGGCCGATGTGCGCGCCGCCTCGCGCATGGTGGTGATCGGCAGGAAGATCGCCGACCAGTTCTTCTACAAGGTCGACCCGCTGGGCAAGTACATCCGCATTGAAAACGTTTCGTTCCAGGTGGTGGGCGTGCTGTACGGCGAGGGCAAGCAGGTCGACGGCGGCGACCTGGCCGACTACGTGCTGGTGCCGATCACGGCCTCGGCGGCCAGCCTGGTGCGGCTGCCGTTCCCCGGCAATGTGCATTACGTGGTGGCGCAGGGCAAGTCCGGCGGCAATCTGCAGGACGCCATCCAGGACATCAATGAAACCTTGCGCGACCGCCACCACATCAAGTTCGAGCAGCCGGACGATTTCCGCATCGACAACCTGGCCTCGTTCGCCGAGACCGCGCAAAAGATCAGCGCCGGCCTGGCGGCCCTGCTGGGCCTGATCGGCGCGATTTCGCTGATCGTCGGTGGCATCGGCATCATGAACATCATGCTGGTGTCGGTGACCGAGCGCACCCGCGAGATCGGCATCCGCATGGCGATCGGCGCCAAGCCGCGCGACGTGCTGCTGCAGTTCCTGACCGAGGCGGTGGTGATCTGCCTGGTCGGCGGCGTGTTCGGCATCCTGCTGGCCACCGGGGCGGCGGCGGCGATCACCTCGACCGGCAAGTTCGACGTGTTCATCACGCTGCAGGCGGTGGTGGTGGCGTGCGGCTTTTCCAGCCTGGTGGGGGTGTTCTTCGGCTTCTACCCGGCGCGCCGGGCGTCGAAATTGCTGCCGGTGGACTGCCTGCGCTACGAGTAGTTCAGTAGTCGAACTTGCTGCTGCGCGGGGAGGTCTTGAAGAAGGAGGGGGCGGTTTCCTTTTCCTTCTGTTCCAGTTCGCGGCGCTGTTTCGCTTCCAGCTTTTGCTGGGCGATGCGCTCGTTGTGCTGGTCGATGCGCTGCTGCATGGCGCGTCCCTGCTTGCTGTTTTGCAGCAGGCTGAGCTTTTGCAGCATGGCGGCCGCCCACAGCAGGAAGATCACCAGCAGCGACAGCAGGTAGCCGGCCTGCCAGGCGCCGTAGTTCTGGCTGATGATGGGGAACAGCGGACTGGCGTCCTCCAGCCAGCCCTGGCCCAGCACGCCGCAGAGCGCCGCCAGCACGCCCAGCGCCGAGGTCTTGACGATCAGCCAACGGCTGGCCTTGACGCGCTGGTTCCAGAAATGTCGTAAGTCTTCGTGTGGGTCGGTGGCGGTGGTCATGACGATCGTGAGTGTGGCGCTAGTACGGCAGGCATTATGTCATATTTTCCACTGGGAAACTAAATCCGGCTTTGCTCCGCCGCAAACAAAGCGGCCCGGTCCCCTGTGCGGGGCCGGGCCGTCGTGCCGCGCTTAGTTCTTCTTGGCGATCTCGTTGCCGACGTAGGCACCGCCGACCGCGCCAGCGATGGTGGCCGCGGTCTTGCCCTTGCCGCCGCCGACCTGGTTGCCGATCAAGCCGCCGACCACCGCGCCGATGCCCATGCCGAGCGGGCTGTTCTGTGCCACCGGTGCCGGGGCCGGCGCCTGGGCCACTGGCGCCTGGACGCTGTCGCCGTCGTTGTTGACGTGGCGCACCTGCGGCGTCACGTGATGCACGGTGCGGTGCTCCGCCACAGGCTGGCGGTATTGCTGCGCAGGCTGGGCGGCCAGTGGCGCGCCGGCTTGCGGCGCATTGGCGAGTACAGGCGCGGCGCTCACCGGCATGGCGGCCAGCGGGGCGGTGTCAGGGGTGGCGTGCGAGCTTGGCAGCAGGCCGGCGATGGACGCGGCGCCGACCAGGCTGACCAGCGTCAGCGACACGGCGGCGACTGCCATCAATGGGTGGATGCGGGTGGTTGGGGTGGTCGTCATTGTTGTTCTCCTGGGTTGCGCCACAGTGGCGCTTGTTCCTATAACGAGCGGGAGAGCAAAGCTGGTGACGCAGAAAGTGTTTCCAGAGTAAGCAGATGTTACGGCGCGCCGTGGGCGGCGCTGCGGCGTTCCAGCCATTCGCGGCCGCCGCTGTCCAGCGCCTTGGCGATGACGGCGGGCGGCAGGCTGTAGACCGTGGCCCAGCTGGCGCGGCCGTCGCCGGTGTTGGACGGGAAGCTGCTGGTTTCGACCGGCCAGTGGTATTTGCGCTTGAGCGTCTTGACGATGGCGGCCAGCGAGGTGCGGCCTTGCAGCGGCGGCGCGCCGGTCTGGTCGGCGTCGGAAATGAGGATGGCCAGCACGGCGCCGCGCGCGGTCAGCGGGCCGGGGAATTTGGGGAGTTTGGCGGGAGGCATGCCGCCATTCTAGCGGAACGGGCCGGCGAGGCGGCGGCTGCCTGCCTCGCCGGCCTACCGGGTCTTGCTGCTTAAGCCGCCTTGGCCTTGCGCTTGCGTGCCAGGCCGACCAGGCCCAGGCCGGCGCCCAGCATCAGGTAGGTGCTCGGTTCCGGCACGGCGGTGATCGACACGGTGTCGAGGCCGATATAGTTGGAGCTGGTGCCGTTCGGGCCGCCGTCAGCGAGCGAATAGTGGAAGGCGAAGGCGCCGCTGGTGGCGCCGGACAGGCCGTTCAGCGTCACGCTGTACTTGGTCCAGGCTTCCGGATAGACGTTGGCATCTTGGCCGGGATTGACGGACAGCAGCAGCGAACTGAACGAGCCGACGCTGTCGGCCGTCCCGCCGACATTGGCGCCGCCGACGTTGCTGAAGCGCACTTCCAGGCGGTCGGGGAAGAGCGAGTGTTCGACGGTGCGGGTGTAGAACGACAGGGTGTCGCCATTGTGGTAGGTCGAGGTTGGCATGATCAGCCAATTGCTGATGGCCGACACGTCCTTGCCGCTGGTCCAGCCGGCGCCGACGTAGGACGCGGCCGCGCCCTGCTGGGCAGCGAACACGGCAGGGTTGCCCTGGAACCAGTTGATGTCGCCCCGTGGATCGCTGTTGTTGACGACCGTCCAGCCGCCCGGCACGCCGCCGTCGAAATTCTCGCTCAGCGCGTTGGCCGACGCGGCGCCCGCGCTCAAGGCCATGGCCAGCAACAGGGTGGACATCACAGCAGGTTTAAACGATACAGCCATTTCTACACCTCCATCAAACTATCGAAAGAATACCGGCGGGCCCCCGCCGCACCGGACCAAGCAACCTGAACAGGAAAGATTGCAAAAATTACGATAGCATGTGGGCAATGGAAATATGGCTATTTGAATAATCCTATATATGGTTTATGCCGTTTTAGCGGGAAACTACAATGAAGCGGCCCAGTGGCTGTTGTTTCGCAAGCTCGTCGACGGCGATGGGATTTCCTGGTTCCAGTGAAACACGCGCACGCTTTAACCTCGGCATGCAGAGTTTTGATCAGCCATACTCTGCCACGCGTTCAATTGTGACGCAAAAAGCCCCTTTCGGGGCTGTGGTTTAGTGGATCAGCTTGAGGGCTAGGGCGGCGATCATGCTTGATTGAAGCAGGCCAAGCGATATCATTGTGCCCATGAGCCAGCGCGTACTCTCTTTTGACGTGCGCTCAACCTTGGCGTCAAGTGCGGCAATCATCGACTTGAGTTCAGCCGTCTGTACGTCCATCTTGCTGCCCAGCTTGTCGATCTTGCTGTCCTGGCCGTTGGTGGCGCGCTCGATCTTGCTGTCTTGGCCGTCGACCTTGGCCGCGAGGGCTGCGATTGCGGCCATAGCGTTTGACATCGCCTTGGCGTGCGCCGCAGCTTGTAGCGGGGTTTCCCCGGCCTCGGTCAAGATGTTGGCGTATTCAAGGCTATCGAAATTCGCGGTCATGGTAGGTGCTCCCGTGCGTTCCTCATTGTAGCGCAGTTGCGAAATGCCCCGGGTTGATCTGGGGGCGGGTTGTGGTCAATCTATTCGCTGATTGACGCCTTCGCCGCGCCGACGGCCACTTCAAGCCATCGGGCTTGTTGGCGTGCACCTACGTGCTTGAACGCGAGCACGATGAGCACGACTAAGTTAACAAGCGGAAGGACATCGAAGAACGATTGCACTGGAATGGCCCGGTGTGGAAAACCATATTTGTTGGCTGAGACAACGCCAGACAACAAAAAAACCGCCAAGCTTGAAAGCAT
The DNA here is from genome assembly GCF_019166075.1 of Duganella violaceipulchra. Taxonomy (NCBI): domain Bacteria; kingdom Pseudomonadati; phylum Pseudomonadota; class Betaproteobacteria; order Burkholderiales; family Oxalobacteraceae; genus Duganella; species Duganella violaceipulchra. Next base: position 42,121 of record NZ_JAHTGR010000030.1, read on the forward strand.
GCGGGTTTTGATGTTTGGTCAGACGATTTGATACGAATCCATGGTGCGGGAGCCGGAATCACACGGAAAAGTAGGCCTTGTGATTGCTGGCTGTCTGAAAGTACAGTCTCAAAACTACCGTCAAAAATCCCGATTTGCGCCAAATCGCACCCGATTTGGTTCCTCTGATGCAAGAACCTTATGCGTTTAGCTTAGTCCTTGGAGCCCTTTTGCGCAAGGATGCGCGCTACGCTCGCCGAGGTGATCCGGCTTGACCGGGCACTAAGTTTCACAAGGTCCAGCTGGCCGCTCGCGACCATTCGGTAAACCGTCGCGTGAGAAATTTCCAGCAGTTCCATCACGCTGGTGATCTTGTAGAGCATCGGTGTGCGGTCCGTCCTTTGTTTAGCTGAGACCGGCTTCGGTGGGGGCTTCATATGTGCTTCGGGTTCGAGGGCACGGAGCGTGCTGAAATCCTGATCGGCTTGGGGAGACTGTCGTAGCGTTCTCATGTGGTCCTCCAGTGGTGGTTATCGCTGAACGATACGATGCACCGTTGTCTGCGCAAGCGCCAACCGAAATCAGGCCGTTTATCGCGGGTCTTTTTCCATCAGCGTTCGACAAATCAATCGGCGAAAATTTCATGCCGGTGATGCCGGCGCGATGCCAGGTGGAGGACAATATGCTTTTCGACGCGAAGGATCGCCCTTCGCGCAACTTGGCATCGCGCCAGGCGTAGCGCTCGTCACGCGCCCTTAGTCTCCACATTCGTTTTTAGATTGGCTTCGCCGTTGAGCGAGCCCGCGATCAGCCTGGATAGGTTGCATCCATATTGCGCATCCTTCCCTCGAGGGAGCTGCGCGTCACATCGTGCGCATTCACGCACCGTCCCCACCTCACGCGGCGATCTGCCGCCGCGTGCATGTCGATTCGCCGCCCTAGTTCGCGGCGCAAACCGCGCGTCGTTACTGGCGGCCTGCTGCCAGTGACGACGCGCTAGCAACCAAGCGCTATATGGGCTTCGCCGCTGTTTTCTCAGTGACGGCGGCCAGTGACAGCGGATCTACCGCTATCAGCGCAGCAGAACGCTGCTTGCCAACCATGCCCCTCGTGGGCCGACAACGTGTGCGAGGCACACCCCATGGACCCTGGGTAACTGGTCCCACCGCGATCAGGCTTCTACAAAAGGAGCGGATTGCGGCGCCATACGCGCATGCGGCGCGGGCAAGCAGTGAATACACCGCATACACGGGAGTGGTGTCCCGGGGCCTTTACAAACCGTCCGTGCTGCGGCAAGCACGGTGGCCAGAAACACTCACCTGACTCGATTACACCAAGTTTGTTTTTAGGAGCATGCGATGCGCGACTTGAACTATCAACTCAAGCAGCTGTGCGACCGCAATCGCGATGGCAGCTATGCCACGCAGTCCGACCGCGCGCGGATACTTTCGCACGTCGCCAACCAGCTGCACGATCTCGGATGGGCCGGCCTCACTCTCCCACGCGCATGGCTTAAACATGTATTGAAAATGTGACAATCTGCGTATTTTCAGATGGGCAAGAATGTTATCCTATCGGTAATCGACTGCGTTCGATCAGAAGTTTAGTTCAATATTGAGCGATCTTTTAGAGCCGGAATGCCTATAGTAGCAACGACCAAGGAGAAGATTTGAACTTCACGATCGAAGAAATTCGGCATTGGTTAGACGTCGCTTCGCCCTCAATCAGCGAAGCCGGTATCATTTCGACTGGAAGATTAGCTGGAAAAGCCGGTGAAGTCGATTATACAATTCATGCGGGATGGGACCTGGTTTTTGCAAACTTGTGTGATCGTTCATGGGGGACGTTCAACGTCACCCTAATGCGGCACATTCAGTCGCTCGAAGCCAAGGGCATTGACATTAACCCCATTCTGGAGTCAGCACAACTCGAAGATTTTCATTGGCGCTGGCTCAATAAGAGTTTGCACTACAAAGGTAACAGCTATCAGTGGTTCTTCTTGGTTGCGGAAAATTACCCCCAAGCGGCATGCCTCATTTACCATCCGAAGTCTAGCGTTTCCGGTGCTGGGGATATTTTCTATGTTGAATATATTGCAGCTGCTCCGTGGAACCGCGAAAACATTTTGGCTGATCGCATTTTTAAAGGCGTGGGACCGAAACTTTTAAAGTGCGTGATTAGTTATGCGCAAGAAGATTTGAAGCTTCGGCCGGGGTTTTCGTTGCACTCACTTCCCAAAGCCGAGCAGTTTTATGAGCGACTTGGGATGAAGGCTTTCCAAGCCTACGACAAAGAAGGCATGAAGTTCTTCGAGTGGATTGATCCAGAGTCAATGGCGAAAGGATAATTTTATGAAAATCCTAAATACGCTTGAGGAAGATTTTCCTGGCCCGCCTTTCACGGCGGTCGAGCCGCGAAAATTTTACGAAGCGTTCCTCAAAGCTGATGCGATTTTGACTGCCGCGCCAAAAAAATATCGCGACACGGCCGACGAACGTATTCCCGAGTTGATGAGTTTTATATATCGCGGCGGTGATGCTTCTGCTGCTCTTTTCCGAAAACGCGATGACGCTTCAGAAGTTCTGATTAATCTCTGGCTGTCGTCTGTTCGCCGTACAGCGGGGTGGTTTTTGGCCGCCAACTCAATTCCTGAGTTTAAAGGTTTTGACGGGACTATCTACGGCGATTTGCCCAGGCGGTTTAAAGATGCAGAGAGTTTGCCAAAAATTGGCCCTTATTTAGCACCTTATGGCATCGTTTTTATTTGGGAGGAATCAATTCCGTCAATGAAACTTGACGGCGCCGTATTTTCTCTGCCATCAGGGCATATTGTTGTTGCGCTAAGTTTAAGATATTCCCGTCTTGATCATTTCTGGTTCACGCTTATGCATGAACTTGCGCATGTGGTGTTACATGCTGAAACATTGCATGATCCGATCATCGACGATTTCGACATTGAATCTGACAGCCTTATTGAAAAACAAGCTGATCGTCTAGCCTTGGATAGCTTAATTCCGAGAAACGAGTGGCGTAGTTGCCCTGCTCGATATACCAATTCCATAGAAGATATTGTGAACTTTGCAGATCGGCTAGGTATTCCTGTGCAATGCGTAGCAGGACGTTTGCAAAGAGAACAGAAGCGATATGATTTGTTCTCCGATATTATTAATAAATATAACGTCAGAGAGATATTGAATGCCGCTCAATTATAACTACACGCCTTTTTTGAAATTCAAGGTGAATGAAGTATCTGGACTTTCAATGTTAGATTTAGCACTAAAAAAGAAACTTACCCCTTTTTTTGATTTTGCGCGCAAAGATGGAATGACCCGTAGTGATTTTGAGCGGGCAGTTTCGACTTGTTATAAGAAAGCTGAGAAATACCTAAAGGCATTTCCTTATATATTTGTAGATTCTTTTGATATCCCAGATTCAATCGCGACGATAAAATCGCCAAATTGCAAAGTCATTATTGAAGAATTTTCAGAGTTTGAATATGTACCCGTCCTCGGCTTAGATCGTGCCTTGAACCATAATCAAACTATCTTCGATGCGAAGGCCAAGGGGGAAATAATTTCCGACAAAGTGGCGATACGATTTCAACCGGAGGAATTCTCTTCTTTCGATGTGATAGAAGACGAATTACTTGATCTAATCGCAAAGGGGTCGAAGGTCTTTTCAGATTGGATCTTCGTATTTGACTGCCGTGTTTGCTTAGAAAGCAATCGAACGAAGCTCGCAACGGAGATCGCAAGTTTTACCTCGTCGGCCGCACAAGCCATTGATGTTGAACAGTACATTGTCGTTGGATCTTCTATTCCAGCCTCGATCACGGAAATTGCCAAGCCAAGCGATGAATCTGTCGTCCCGAGAGCTGAACTTGAAATCTTCCACGCAGCGCAATCGATGGTTAACGGGATTACCTTATCGTTGGGTGATTACACTATTGTAAGCCCGCTATACTCCGATCTTACAATAGCGCCTGAGTTACTACTTAGTGTCACTGCGCCTAAAGTATTTTATACCTACGAAAATAGACATTACATTGCTAGAGGAGGTCGAATAAAAACTGGAGGATATGGTCAGTATGACGTGATATGCGAGGGAATCGCATACAAGAGTTTTTATCGGAAAGCACCGTACTCTTGGGGAGATAACTTTATCCAGGAACGTGCAGATGGAAAAGGTGAAAAGAATGTTACCCCTTCAACAATTCTGAAGCCAACAATCTGTGCTCATATTGAGTACATGGCACGGGATTATCCAAACTAGGATTGTTCAAACTGCGAGCGGTCAGTGCTTTTCCAACAACTTCATTAATTGCGCTAATTGGCATATTCGACGCAATCAACTCAGCAATTTTTTGCCGATTCATTTTTTCCAGTGATGGGCTGTTGAAATTAGGAAAATTAATCAATTCTGATCGCCACAGACTTAGTAATGCAATTTCGGGAAGATATGACGGATTTCGCGTGACTCCGCGAACATGTTTGAAGATTACAGATTCGTTGTGGGCTGGTTTAGCAATCATAATGCCCCAATGCTTGGGCACAATTACTTCTGCCCTTTTTAAATGATTCACTGTGGTCACCAACGTAATTAAAGGGAACGCTTGATCGTAAAACTCGGACTGACGAACGATCCGGTTTATCGAGTCGGTTTCACCTTTAATTTCATAGCAATGCATAGTTTTGTAAACCGCAACAACGTCGGCAATTGCGTTTCCATTGCAGACGTGAACCTCTTCCAGAGTAGCATGCGGCGGCTTCGCTCTTCGTCTTAAATGGACAATGAGTGCCTGTCGTATTTCTTTGTCCGTTAGTTTTTGCATGATGGAAAAGTCCTGCGAGAATACTGTTTACTAAGGCAGAGGCTCAGGTCGTGCCCAAGATGACCTGATATTGTCCCAGATAATGCCGTCTCTCACCAGCCAGGATTTTTTATGGCTCTATGCCGTTTTCAGTGGAAATTGACATCAGGCGAAGTGGCGCGTAACGCCATGTTCGCGCGGCACGGCGGCGAGCAGCGGATTGGACGGCAGGTGTTTGAGCTTGGCCATGCGTAAGTAAG
>NZ_JAHTGR010000031.1:0-46055 GCF_019166075.1 Duganella violaceipulchra
ATTAGGGTTGGTTTCGCTGCTGGACACTCAGCGGCGTTTCCAGTTTGTTTAATGAACCGCCGTATGCGGAACCGCATGTACGGTGGTGTGAGAGGGCGGTGAGGGCAACTTCACCCCCTACTCGATTTTTCTTCCGGTTCTCCATGCGATCTACATTACAGTTCGGCCGTTTCAACTATCCGTGGCGGGGCGATCGCGTCCGCGCCCGCGTGATGGGCATCCTCAACGTCACCCCCGATTCGTTCTCCGACGGCGGCCAGCATCAGTCGCTGGAGTTCGCCATCTCCCATGCCGAGCAGATGATCTTGGACGGTGTCGACATCATCGACGTCGGCGGCGAGTCCAGCCGCCCCGGCGCGCCGCCGCTGCCGTTGGCGCAGGAGCTGCAACGCGTGATGCCGGTGCTGTATGCGCTGCGCGACCAGGGTCCGGCCATCTCGGTCGATACCTACAAGCCAGAGGTGATGCGCGAAGCCATCATCGCCGGGGTCGACATGATCAACGATATCAACGGCTTCCGCGCGCCCGGCGCCATCGCTGCGGTGCGCGACAGCGACTGCGGCCTGTGTATCATGCACATGCAAAGCGACCCCCAGCACATGCAGCTGGCGCCCAGCTACAGCGATGTGGTGGCCGAAGTCACCGCCTTCCTGCGCGAGCGCATCGAGGCGCTGACGGCGGCCGGCATTGATCCGCGTCGACTCTGCATCGATCCAGGTTTTGGATTTGGCAAGACTGTGGAGCATAATTACGCCTTGTTGAAAGCCACCGGACAGCTGATCGCCGAACTGGGCGTGCCGCTGCTGGCCGGCCTGTCGCGTAAATCGATGGTGGGCGCGGTGACCGGCAAGCCGGTCGAGCAACGCATGGCCGGCAGCGTCGGCGGCGCCTTGGCGGCGGTGGCGCAGGGCGCGCTGATCGTGCGCGTGCACGATGTGGCGGAAACGGTGGATGCGCTAAAAGTATGGCAGGCAGGAACTAACCTACAACGATAAAGAGAATACACAATGTCACGTAAATATTTTGGAACTGATGGCATCCGTGGCCTGGTGGGCGTATCGCCGATCACGCCGGACTTCGTCATGCGCCTCGGCTATGCGGCCGGCAAGGTACTGGCCAAGACCCGCAGCGGCTCGGTGCGCCCGACCGTCCTGATCGGTAAGGACACCCGCATTTCCGGCTACATGCTGGAAGCGGCGCTGGAGGCGGGCTTCTCGGCCGCCGGCGTCGACGTCATGCTGGCCGGCCCGATGCCAACCCCGGCCATCGCCTACCTGACGCGCGCGTTGCGCCTGTCGGCCGGCGTGGTGATTTCGGCATCGCACAACCCGTTCCAGGACAACGGCATCAAATTCTTCTCCGACCAGGGCACCAAGCTGCCTGATTCGGTCGAACTGGAGATCGAGGCCGCGCTGGACGTGCCGATGGACTGCGTGGCGTCGGAAAAACTGGGCCGCGCCAAGCGCCTGGACGACGCCCACGGCCGCTACATCGAATTCTGCAAGAGCACCTTCCCGAACGAGCTGGACCTGCGCGGCCTGAAGCTGGTGGTCGATTGCGCCCACGGCGCCGCCTACAACATCGCCCCGCACGTGTTCCACGAACTGGGCGCTGAAGTGATCGCCATCGGCAACAAGCCGGATGGCTTCAACATCAACCTGGATCATGGCGCCACCGCGCCGGAAGCCATGGCAGCCGCCGTGCGCGCCCACGGCGCCGACCTCGGTATCGCGCTGGACGGCGACGCCGATCGCCTGATCATGTGCGACGCCAACGGCCGCCTGTACAACGGCGACGAGCTGTTGTACCTGATGGTCATGGATCGCCTGGCGACCGGCCCGGTGGCCGGCGCGGTCGGCACCTTGATGACCAATATGGCGGTCGAGGTGGCGTTGAAGGAGAAGGGCATCGGCTTTGCGCGCGCCAAGGTCGGCGACCGCTATGTGCTGGAAGTGATGAAGGACAAGGGTTGGCTGCTGGGCGGCGAGGGCTCCGGTCACCTGTTGTGCCTGGACAAACACACCACCGGCGACGGCATCATCTCGGCGCTGCAAGTGCTGTCGGCGCTGAAGCGCGCCGGCAAGTCGCTGGAGCAGTGCGCCGGCGAGCTGGTGATCTTCCCGCAGACGCTGGTCAATGTGCGCGTCTCGCCAGGTTTCGACTGGACCAAGAACGCGGCCATGGTTGCAGAGAAGGAAATGGTCGAGCGCGAGCTGGGCGACAGCGGCCGCGTGCTGATCCGCGCCTCCGGCACGGAACCTTTGATACGCGTGATGGTCGAAGCACGTAACGCCAGCGATGCGCAGTCGATGGCGCGCCGGATTGCGGACAAGGTCGAAGCCCAGCTGGCTGCGTAAAATTTCAGCAGTGTAATAATTCCTTGGCCTGTCATTGACGTAGCGAGAGCCAAGCGTTAGAATACTGTCTTCGGAGTGTGGCGCAGCCCGGTAGCGCACCTGGTTTGGGACCAGGGGGTCCAAGGTTCGAATCCTTGTACTCCGACCAAGAACTTTTAAAACGGGTTGTCGAAAGACAGCCCGTTTTTCATATGTGCCGCTAGTGGTTAGAATACTGACTACATGAAAACCGCCTGTCGTTCAACGGATAGGACCTCGCTCTTCTAAAGCGATCATGGGGGTTCGATTCCCTCCGGGCGGACCATTCAGACCCCTCCAGGCCGTCATGGCCGCATCCTCCCGTGTCATCCCATTATCTCCCGCAGCGCTGCTATTCCCAATATACATGCGAAGCAAGTTTTGCGCGTGGATAGGTGCGGCGTTAAGCCGCGCGTATTATTGGTACACTGCGGCATCCGAAAATTCTGAGAGAAGAAAATGACCACCGGCACACTTCCTAATAATGCAACGACCGACGAGACTTGTTCATGGTTAAGTGAGCAGACCGGCACGCCGTGGAATCTGGCGCGCTTGCTGGAAGCGGGATTAACACCTCATGTATGGCTGGATTATTCGGAAGAACATGCCGGCCTGTTTGCTGAGGGAATTACCCGCTATCCGGCGCCGATATTCTTTGTTGAAGATACGCAGCGGCTCATCGCCGGCAGCGGCGATGTATTAATCCGCATGACACGGGATTCGGACCGGATTTCCTTTAAGCTCAAACCACCGGGTATTACCATGCCTTTGGACGCTTTGCGTTTCTTTCAAAGGGATGTCGCCGCTCTATTGGAGAACATATTAAATCCGAAAGAGGAGGTCGTCGCACCGCCGCCGAAGGAGATTCTGAAAGGAATCACCAAAGACGAAGTGCTGCGCGTGTTCGGAGGCATGGCCAAGCTGGACCTGGAGAAATCGCTGCTCAGCGGTATCGGTATATTCGGCGATGACGGCGCCCGGGTGAGAAAGAATTCCCGCGCTGGGAAGAACATCCATTTGTGGAATCCGGTCACGTTGGCGCTGGGATTGAACGATGTCTATCGGGTGCCGATGTCGCATCTGAAGAAGGCGTTCGCCACCCAGCCGGACCTGCGTCCCTGGAAAGCCGCATGGTTGGAGTCACTTGCCCTGTTGGGAGAGTGAAATTATGCCAACAATTGGCTTGTTCGCGCCGCCTTCTGGCACGTAGCCGTGGGAGCTGCGCATGATCGTCGATAGCCTGAATTTCACGCCCTGGTCAGCGTTCATTTAATACTGCACATATTATGATTATCTCTTTTCTGTGCGGTTTATTGTTTGCTCGGGATTTGACGGGAACTGGGATCTATCGCTGATATTCGTGATGGGCCGGGTAATCGCTGAGGGTTTCCTGGCATTTTCTTATGCCGGCCGCCGTAAAACAACCTTGCCCTTAAAATCGATCGGGTGAGGATATTTGAACTGCTGGAACGCCGCCGTAGTGGATAACCCGACGCTGCGACAATTTTGCGCAGCGTCGTTTTTCTTATCTGAAACAACCACTTAGCCTGCGGCGGCCGGGCTTGTTAACAAGCTTATCCACAGAATTTGTTAACAACCGGCCGACCGTTGAGTTTTACTTTCCCAATACCTGCACTTCGACACCGGAATATATGGCCGGCGCGTGATATACGCGTTGCGTCGCTTTGTGGAAGTCCTCCGGCTTGGCCTTTGGAATATCCACGAAGGTCTGCGGATTCAAGTCCACCAGCGGGAACCATGAACTCTGGATCTGCACCATGATGCGGTGGCCGCGCCGGAAGGTGTGGTTGATGTCGCTCATCGCATAGTTGACCGCTTCCACCTTGCCCGGCGTGAAAGGTTCCGGCTTCTCGAAGCTGTTGCGGAACTTGCCGCGCAGCGGGTCGCCGCGTACCAGTTGTTGATAACCTGCCATCGTCAACGTCGGCTTCGGCACGTCCGGGCCGCGCTCGTCGTCCTCGCCCGCGCCCGGGTAGGCGGCCGGATAGACGTCGATCAATTTGACCACCCAGTCGGCGTCGGTGCCGGTGGTGGAAACGTACAGCTTGGGCTTGACCGGGCCGGCCAGCGTGACGTCCTCTTCCAGCACCTCACTGCGATAGGTCAGGACGTCCGGCCGCGACGAGGCGAAGCGCTGGTCGCCGACCATGTATTCCTTGGGCGCCCCCTGCGCAGGATAGGCCGTGAACGGCACCGGCTTGCGCGGATCGGCCACATATTCGTCGTAGGCCTCGCCGGCGGCGGGCTGTTTCCAGGCCAGCGTGCCGTTCGGCCCGAGGAACAGCGTGTGCGGCTGGGCTTGCTTTGGCGGCCAGGCGGCGTAGTTGCGCCACACATTGCTGCCGGTCTCGAAGGCATACACTTCCGACACATTCTTGTTGGCCGCGCCTTTCAGGTGCTGTTCGAAGAAAGGGTAGAGGATGTTGCTGCGGAACTGTTCGCCGGTCTTGGCGTCAAACTTGACATAGCCCAGGCTCTTGCCGTCGGCGCGGCCCCAGGCGCCGTGCGACCACGGCCCCATCACCAGGCCGTTGTAGATGCCGGGATTGTTGCGTTTGATGCTGCTGTAGGTGCTCAGCGGGCCCTGCAGGTCTTCGGCGTCGTACCAGCCGCCCACGGTCAGCACGGCGGCCTTGATGTTCTTCAGGTGCGGCCCGATGTTGCGGGTTTTCCAGAATTCGTCGTAGGTCGAGTGTTCGATGGTGGGCAGCAACAGGGCGCGCTGTTTCGGCATCATGGTGGCGGTGATATTGGACAGCGTCAGGTGCGACAGGAAGAATTCGTAGCCGTCGGCGGTGCCATAGTCGAAATGGTCCCAGGTCTTCGGCAACGGCGTCGGGTTTTCCGCTTCCACGAAGGCCGAGTAGAAATCGAAATTGCCCGCAAGCATGAAGGCGCCGCCGTGATAGGAATCGTCGTTCATGTACAGGTCGGTCACCGGCGCCTGCGGCGACGCCGCCTTGATCGCCGGATGCGAATCGATGATGCTGGCCGACGTGTAGAAGCCGGGGTAGGACGTGCCCAGGATGCCGACCTTGCCGTTGTTGTTGGCGACGTTCTTCAGCAGCCACTCGACGGTGTCGTGCATGTCCTCGCTTTCATTGCCCTGGCCTTTGGCGCGGTTGGGATTGACGTGCGGCGTCATCTCGATCCACTTGCCTTCGGACATGTAGCGGCCGCGCACATCCTGCTTGACGAAGATGTAGCCGCTGTCCTCGAAGTCCTGCGAGGGGCCGATGTGTTCGGGGTAGAAATCCACGCCGTAGTGCAACTCGCCGCCCGACGGCACGCCCGCGCTGTACGGTGTGCGCTGGACCAGGAAGGGATAGCGCTTGCCGGCATCCTTGGGCACGTAGACGGCGGTGAACAGGCGCACGCCGTCGCGCATCGGGATGCGGAATTCGTACTTGGTGTAGTGTTCGCGCAGGCTGTATTTGGCGGCGGCGGCGGCGGCATCGGCGGCGCCGGCGTGGCAGGAAAGCCCGCCCAATATGAGGGCGAGGGCAAGGGCAGTGAGACGGGGTTTCATGATTTCCTTGTGAATGAGAAGTCAAACCCGCTCAGTGTAGTGCCAGTGGATAACTTTTACTGCGACAAATTTGCGCAGCGAAGGTTTTCCCTTTCTAAACAGCCACTTGGCTACCGCGCTTGATGCTTGTTAACAGGCTTATCCACAGAATTTGTTAACAACCCCGCCTTCACAGCATCGGCAGCTTCAACGAGTCGACCACCAGCCTTATCAGGCGCAAGCGGCCTTGCGTGTAGGGTGGGAAGAACAGCTTGATGAGCATCAGCGGCGATGCGCGCAGCACCGCGCGTTCGTGCGAAAACGTCTTGAATCCGTATTCACCGTGGGCGCTGCCCATGCCGGAATTGTTGACGCCGCCAAAAGGCAGGTTGCCGTGCGCGAAATGCGCGACGCAGTGATTGACGCAGGCTCCGCCCGAGCTGGTTTGCTTCAGCATCTGGTCGATGTTGGCCTGGCGCGTGCTCCACACATACAAGGCCAGCGGCTTGGGCGCGGCGTTGATGGCGGCGATCACCTGGTCGAGTTCGCGGTATTCGATGATCGGCAGCAGCGGGCCGAAGATTTCCTCCGACAGGATGGCCGCGCCGGCCGGAATCTGTTCGATCAGCGTCGGCGCGATATAGCATTGCGCCTCGTCGACCTCGCCGCCGGTGTGCACCACGGCGCCGCGCCGCACCGCGTCCGCCAGCAGTCCGGCCAGCCGCTGCGTATGGCGCTGGTTGACCACGCGGGTCAGGTCGGGGCTGCGCTTTTGCGCCGCCGCGTCGGCGCCGTAGCGCTGTTGCAGCACCTGGCGGCAAGCGGCGACGAACTCGGCCTTGACGCTGGCGTGCACATACACATGATCGGGCGCCACGCAGGTCTGGCCGTTGTTGAGGAATTTGCCCCACATCAGCGTTTCCGCCGCCAGCTTCACGTTGGCGGTGTCATCGACGATGGTCGGGGACTTGCCGCCCAGTTCCAGCGTCACGCTGGCCAAGTGCTGGGCGGCGGCGGTCATCACCAGCTTGCCCACAGACGGCGAACCGGTGAAGAAAATATGATCGAAGGGCAGCTGGAGCAGGGCGTGCGAGGTCGGCTGGCTGCCTTCGAACAGCGCCACCTCGTCGGTCTTGAACACGTCGGCGATGATGCGCGCCATCAGTGCGGACACGGCGGGCGTCATCTCGGACGGCTTGATGATCGCCGTGTTGCCGGCGGCCAGCGCCGACACCAGCGGACCGAAACACAAACTGAGCGGATAGTTCCACGGCGCGATGATCAGCACCCGCCCGCGCGGCTGGTATTGCACCGCGGCGTAAGTGCCCAGCATGGTGGTGGTGGGCCAGTGGCGGCGCGGCTTCATCCAGCGCTTGAGGGCGCCCAGCACCTGGCGGATTTCCTCCATCACCGGCAGCAATTCGGAGGCTTCGACTTCGGCCGGGGACTTGCGGTAGTCGCGCTGGAACGCTTCGTAGAACGCCTCGCGCTGCGCCATCAAGGCGTCGCGCAAACGCTTGACGCGGGCGATACGCTCGGCCGCGCTCGATTCGCGCCAGCGCAGCGCGGTGGCCTGCTGCGCGTCGAACGCCGTCCTGATCTGCTGCACGTCCGCTTCGTTCATCGCCGTTGTCCCCGTCTGTTATGTTGGAGGACCATTATTGCTGCAATTTTTATAGCAAGCAAGCGCTTGATTAGTATGATCTATCGGGCGTGGCGCGCCGTCCAAACGGCCTACAATGCGGCGTATGAAGACGCCGCGTGCATTGTTGCTGGGACCGGTGTTGGGCTGGCTGTTGGCCGCACGCGCGCCGGCTGCGGGGCCCGCCTGAAGCGTTGATCAGCGCGCCATGAACATCTTTGGCAGCAGCGGACTAATGTCTTTTTTGAGCAACGTCGGCAGGTAGGGATCGTTGTGAAAGGACAAGGATTCGTAGAATTTCTCGGTGCCGTTGGCAGCCTGCAAGACCAGGCGGCGTATGCCGAAGCCGTTGCAATATTGTTCGATGCGATGCATGAACCAGCGGCCCACCCCTTGCGAGCGGTATTTGCTGAGGACGATGACCTCGCTGACGGCGCAGAATTCAGGCGGCGCCAGCTCCAGCCGGGCGATGGCGATTTGCTTGCCGCTCGTTTCCACGCTGACCCAAACGACCTTGCCGCGCGGGTCATGCGGCAATTCAGGGCTCGACGGCCAGTTGGCGTCCTGGCGGTAGGCATGCAGCACTTTGGCTCGGATCGCTGACTTGAGTGGGACGAATTGTAATTCCAGGGGCATAAATGTTTCAGGCTAAGGGTATCACTTAGCTTGAGGCGCGCACGATTGGAATGCAAGCAATAATTTGTATAAATTGTTGCGTCAGTCGGGGCGGAAGCGATCGAGCATGGCCTGGATTTTTCCGCGTCGTTTCAAGGCCTGGATCGCCTTGTCCAGCGCCGGCAGGTTCAGCTTGCCTCGCTGCGGCAGGGCGCAGTAGGTGTCGAAGGACGTCACCTTGAACGCCACTGGATTGAGCAGGGCCCGTTCAGGGTGCACCTTGCGCTGATAATCGAAATACAAGGAATTGGTCAGCATGTAGACAAAGCGCTTGCGCAACAGCTTGGACAGGTTGAGGTCGTCGCTGGCGGCGTCGTCGCGCAGGAATTCTTCGCCCAGCGGCTGTTCCAGGTGGGCATAGCGGTAGCCGAGTATGGTGCCGATGCGCTGCCGCCGCAACTCGCTCACGCGGCGCACGGCCGCCGTATCGATGCGCGTGGTGATGATCTCGTTGTTGGTGAAAATCGCCTCCGACCACAGCCAGTCCTTGCGGTCTAGCCATTCCGGCCGCAGGTCGCACAGGATGTCGGCCTGGCCGCCGGCCAGCGGCGTCTCCACCCGCTTGCGCGGCACGGCCAGGTAGCGCGGCGTGCGGTGCAGCTCGCGCGCCAGCGCATCGCCGAACTGCTTGAGCAGACCTCCCACCAGGACGCCGTCGCGGAAGTCCGTCATCGGCATCGCGCTGCCCATGGAGACCACGTAGACCAACTCCTCTGCGCGGGCCGGGGCTGCCAGCAGCAGGCTGGTGAAAAATAAGGTAATCAATCGCATAGGGCTATCATACCGGGTGCTTGGGCAGGGGCGGCGGCCGTGTGCGAAAATGTTCCACCGGCGCGCCAGCGTCTTTTGGAGCCACCATGGAAGACCGTTATTTCTACCAACCCGCGCTGGGCCACGGCCTGCCGCACGATCCCTTCAACGCCATCGTCGGACCACGCCCGATCGGCTGGATCTCCTCGCGCGGCGCCGATGGGGCGCTGAACCTGGCGCCCTACAGTTTCTTCAACGCTTTTAATTACACACCGCCGCTGATCGGCTTTTCCAGCCAGGGCCGCAAGGACACGCTGCGCAACATCGAGCAGACCGGCGAGTTTGTGTGGAACCTGGCCACGCGGCCGCTGGCCGAGGCGATGAACGCCAGTTGCGCGCCGGCGCCGCCGGAAGTGGACGAGTTCGCGCTGGCCGGCCTGACGCCGGCCGCGTCGACCATGGTCGGCGTGCCGCGCGTGGCGGAAAGTCCGGTGGCCTTCGAATGCAAATGTACGCAGATCATCCGCCTGCAAGACGCGTCCGGCGCGCCGACCGACGGCTGGCTGATCATGGGGGAAGTGGTGGGGGTGCACATCGCGCGCAGTTCGCTGCGCGATGGCGTGTACGACACGGCGGGCTCGCAGACCATACTGCGTGGCGGCGGCCCGGCCGATTATTTCGAGATCACACGGGACAGCCTGTTCCGCATGCGGCGGCCAGGCTATCCCAAAGCCGATCAGTAGGTGTAGAACATGCGCTGGATTTCCTTGCTGTCGCTGGTTTTGGTCAGGGCCAGCATCAGCAGGATGCGGGCCTTTTGCGGGTTCAGCGTATCGGACACCACGAAGTCCAGCTCATCGTCGTTGGCTTCGCCGTTGCGCGCCACGATGCCCTGGCCGACACGGGCCGAGCGCACGATCAGCACGCCTTGCTTGCGGGCCGCGGTCAGCGAAGGCAAGACCTTCGACGCCAGACTGCCGTCGCCGACGCCGGCGTGGATGATGCCCTTGGCGCCAGCCGCCACCACTGCGTTCAGCGCCACCGGGCTGACGTTGGCGTAGCCGTAGACGATGTCCACTTGCGGCAGCGCGTCCAGCTTGCTGATGTCAAACTCGGTGTCGACCGTGTGTTTGCGGGTCGACGCATGGTAGAAGTAAGGCTTGTTGCCCTGGAAGTAGCCCAGCATGCCCAGTTCCGGCGTCTTGAAGCTGTCCGGGGTCGAGGTGTTGGTCTTGGTGACGTCGCGGGCGCCGTGGATCTGGTCGTTCATCGCGACCAGCACGCCCTTGCCGACGGCTTCCTGGCTGGCGGCCAGCAGCACGGCGTTGTACAGGTTGATCGGGCCGTCAGCCGACAGCGCGGTGCCCGGACGCATGGCGCCGACCAGCACCACCGGCTTCTTGCTCTTGACGACCAGGTCCAGGAAATAGGCGGTCTCTTCCAGGGTGTCGGTGCCGTGGGTGATGACGATGCCGTCGACGTCCGGCTGGGCCAGCAGCACGTTGACGCGCTTGGCCAGGGTCAGCCAATGCTCGTTGCTCATGTTTTCGCTGGCGATCTGGAACACTTGCTCCCCCTTGACCTGCGCCACCTTGGCCAGTTCCGGCACGGCCTGGATCAGGCGCTCGACACCGACCGTGGCGGCGGTGTAGCCGACCGTGGTGGTGCTGGTGGCGCCGCTGCCGGCGATGGTGCCGCCGGTGGCCAGGATGGTCACATGCGCCAGCGGCGCGGCGGCTTTTTCAGCTGCCCCGGCATAGGCGCTGAGCAACATCGCGCAAGCCAACATTGCTTTGAGGAACCGTGCGGGGATAGGGTGCGTCATGCGATCTCCTGATCTAGTCGTTAAGCTTGGGATAGTAACAAATAGCCCGGCTGTCAACAATGCGTACCGTTGCCGCGTTATGGGGGGTGTGAGATGATGCTGAGATAGATAATTGCTGTAAGATAATTACAAAAGAGAAAATATTATGATTTTTGCTAACACCACGCGCAGGGTCGCGGTGCTGGCGCTGATGGCCGTGTTGGCCGCCTGCGGCAAGAGCGCGGCGGAAAAGCGGCAGGAAGAAGCCGCGACGCTGACCAGTTTGGGCGAGAAGTATGTGAAGGAAAAAGTGCGCGAACCGTCGACGGCGATGTTCCGCAACCAGGTGGTCGGCAAGGGGGGCGCCACCTGCGGCGAATTCAACGCCAAGGACGCCTTCGGCGCCTACATCGGCTACCAGCGCTACATCTCGGTGGCGCGCGACCTGACCTTGCTGGCGCAGGACGTGTCGCCGGCCGAGTTCGAGCAAAACTGGAACCAGCTGTGCCGCTAGCCGGTCTGCCGCCTTGCGCAATTGGCGCTATCATGGCCGGATACTGACTGAGGACACGCATGGGCATGGAACCAAGTAGCGCGGGAGGCAAGGGCGAACTCCCGATCGCGGTATCGACCGATATCGCCAACCGCCTGCACCAGATCCTGCCGACGCTGAGCGCGGCGGAATTCGAACTGCTCAGCCGCTACGGCGAGCGCCAACACTTCCAGGCCGGCGACATCCTGTTCAAGCAGGGCGACCGTCACATTTCGATGTACGTCATCATCACCGGCGCGCTGGAGATCGAGCGCGCCTCGGCGCTCGGCACGGCCATCCTCAGCACCCACGGCCCCGGCATGTTCACCGGCGAGATGGGCACGCTGGCCGGCCGCGCGGCCGTCGCCACCGGCCGCGCCACCGCCGACAGCGAGATGATCGTCATCAGCGAGGAATCCTTGCGCACGCTGGTGATCTCGGAAGCGGCGCTGAGCGAAACCATCATGCGCGCCTACATCCTGCGGCGCGTGGCCTACATGCAGGACCAGGCCGGCGGCGTGGTGGTGTTTGGCGCCCGCCACTCGCAGCCGACGCTGGTGCTGCGCCACTTCCTGACCCGCAACGGCCAGCCCACCGCCTACTTCGACGTCGAACTGCACACCGAAACGGCGGCGCTGATGGAACGCTTCGGCGTCACCGAAGCCGACATCCCGGCCGTTGTCACGCCGTCCGGCGCAGTGCTGCGCCAGCCGACCCTGCGCCAGGTGGCCGACGGCATCGGCCTCAGTTCCGACAACATCGACGGCCGCACCTTCGACCTGGTGGTGGTCGGCGCCGGCCCGGCCGGACTGGCGGCGGCCGTGTACGCGGCGTCGGAAGGGCTGAGCGTGGCGGTGCTCGATGCCAAGGCGCCCGGCGGGCAGGCCGGCTCCAGCTCCAAGATCGAAAACTATTTCGGCTTTCCGACCGGCGTTTCCGGCCAGGCGCTGGCAGGGCGCGGGCTGTCGCAGGCGCGCAAGTTCGGCGCCGAAGTGGCGGTGCCGGCGTGCGTCAGCTCAGTCGATTGCGAGGGCCAGGATTTCGAGATCGCCATCGACAGCGGCGAACGGCTGCGGGCGCGATCCATCGTCGTCGCCACCGGCGCGCGCTACCGCAAGCCGGACTTGCCGGGACTGGAGCGCTTTGAAGGCCGGGGCGTCTACTATAGCGCCTCGTTCATGGAGGCCACCTTCTGCGCCAACGAGGAAGTGGTGATTGTCGGCGGCGGCAATTCGGCCGGACAGGCGGCGGTGTTCCTGGCCGCGCACGCCAAGCACGTGCACATCGTGGTGCGCGCCGACGGCCTGGCCGCCAGCATGTCGCGCTACCTGATCCAGCGCATCGAGGCCGCGCCCAACATCACGCTGCACACGCGCAAGCAGATCGTCGAACTGCAGGGTGAAGACACGCTGGAACACATCTGCTGGCAAACGGCCGGCGGCGAAGTGAAGACCGCGCCGGCGCGCCATTTGTTCCTGTTCCTCGGCGCCGAGCCGAACACCGCCTGGCTGGGCGATTGCGTGGCGCTGGACGACAAGCATTTCGTGCTGACCGGGCCGCAGGTGCCGGCGACGGCGTGGCCGCTGGAGCGCGGCCCGCACTTCCTGGAAACCAGCCGGCCGCGCATCTTCGCGGTCGGCGACGTGCGCAGCGGCTCGGTCAAGCGGGTGGCGGCGGCGGTGGGCGAAGGCTCGGCGGCGGTGCAGTCGCTGCACCAGGTGCTGGCCTCCGACTGATCACACGCTGCGCAGCGGCTTGCTGTTGCGGGTGGCGCGGCGGATCGCCGGGTGTTTGCCCGGCGCGTGCGACAGCGCCTCCAGTGCGCGGTCGTAGCCGTATTGCCACTGGTCGTTCATGTGCTGGACGAAGGTGTCGTAGGTCGGCGGCATCGCCAGCTCGATGCGGTTGCGGCGCCAGTCCAACTTTTGCTGCAACTGCTGCTTGGCCAGCACCAGCGACACGTCCGAGGTGTCGATGCGCATGTCGGCCAGGTGGGTGTTGGCGTAGCGCAGACGCGCATTGCCGTCGATGCCCAGCACCGAGCGCCAGGCGGGAATCGCAAACACCTGGTCGAAGGCTTCCTTGAACTCCATGACCACCTCCGCGCCCAGCCGGCGCGCGATCTCCACCGGGAACAGATCCAGCACGCCGCCGATGTATTCCTGGCCGCGATGCTGCTGGCAGCGGAAGTAGATCATGTCGGCGATGGAGATGCGGGCGGCGTCGGTCAGCGGCACGCTGCCGTCGACCAGCAGGTCGTGCGCGACCGCGTGCTGGCCCCAGCGGGTGTCGCTCAGCGGCGATTTCATGTTGTGCAGCAGCGCCGCGGCCTGTTCGCCGCAGAACACCGTTTGCGCAAACAGCTTGCGTCCCGCGCGCGGCTGGCCGACCTGCGATTCGTTGAACAGCAGCTTGCCGCCGATGATGGCCACATCCACCTCCGGCGTGCCTGTGGCGGGAGGGAAGGGCAGGTGCGACGGAATCTCGAACAGATAATCGCCAAACAGGTCGGGGATCACGGGCGCGCGGGCGGTCGACAGTTTGCGCTTGGCGGCGCGCATCAAGCTGCCCATCAGGTCCGCGCGCTGGGTCGATTTCAGGCTGCACCAGAACTGGTACATCTCCGGCGACGACAGCCAGTCGCGCTGCGCTTGCGGCTCGGGCAGGTTGTGGATGATGGTGGCGGCGATCGCGCCGCCGCAGCTGGCCAGCAGCACATCGGGAGCGCGCCCCGCCTGCCGCAACGCGGCGTACATGCCGATGTAGATGCCAAAACGGAAACCGCCCCCGCCCAGCACCATGCAGCGTTTATACGGTTTATACGATTGTTGCCAAGATTGAATTTGTGCTTGCGTCATAAACCGAACCATACCACAGATGATCCAGGCCAAATCGCGCGCGAACACCGATTGACGGCAGCGCGCGCCAGAGTGGAATTCCATAAAGCCATCGAGGCGCAGACCTGGAAGCTGATTTCTTGGATGACCGTGGTTTGCCCCGCGCTGACGGCCGCAGTCTATTTCATCGCGCGTAACGTTCACTAGGTGATCGGCTGCGCAGCGCTGCGTTGGCCGGCTCGGAGACGTAGCGGGCGACGAGGGCGGCGGCCAGCGCCGTCAGGCACAGGAACAGCAGCAGCCATGGCAGCCTGGCACCGTAGCTCAGGTGCGCCTTGTCAACCACGTTGCGCATGCCCGCCAGGACGATGACGTGGAACAGATAGATCTCGTAGCTATGCTGGCCGAACCAGCGCAGCACCGAGCGGCGCGGCGCGCGTTCAGCCGCCGTCACCTTTGCCGAACTGCCCAGCAGGAAAACCCCGCTCGCCAGCGCAACCAGCGTGAAGCCGAAGATCTGGTGGCCGTCGATGCCCCGCAGGTACAGCGCCGCCAGCGCGATGCCGCCCGCGATGCGCAGCCCCCGTCCCTGGCGCGCGTTCGGCACTTCACGTTGCGCCAGCAGCGCCGTCAGGCAGCCGATGGCGATGGCGTCGAAGCAGGCCAGGTAGCCGTACATGAAAAAGATCTCGTTGTCGGTATGCTCGCTGCGGTAAATCGGCCCGGCGACGATGGCCGCGCAGCACAGCAGCACGATCAGCCAGTCGCGGCGCAACAGCAGACATGACAGGGGCAGCAGCAGGTAGAACATCTCCTCGACCGACAACGACCAGTACACATTGAGACAGTAGTTGAAGTAGCCCGCGGTTTGCATCAGCTGGTTGTGCCAGAACGTCAGCACCGAACCGGCGGCGATGAAGAAGTAGCTGGCCGGCCGGTCCACATCGCCGTCCGAGTTGGAGAAGAACGGCACATCGAAACTGCCCAGCACCACGATGATCGCCAACGCCAGCAGCAGGCAAGGCATGATGCGCGCGAAACGGTATAAATAGAATGTACGGATATCGATCTGCGCCAGACTGCCCCAGCGCCGCAGCGATGTCGACGTAATCAGGTAGCCCGATACGGTGAAGAACATCGTCACGCCGAAGTTCCCCTGCAGCGCCGCGCGCAGCAGCCAGGTGGGCAGGATGTCGCCCAGCGGGCTATTCTTCAATCCAAAAGCCAGCGTAAAGTGCAGCACCAGCACGCACATGATGGCGACGCCGCGCAGGGTGTCGATATGCTTGTTTCTCATTGGTTGGATGGTTCCGTTCAAAGTTGGTGTTCCAGCAGGATGCGCAGCGTGGCGCTGGTCGGCGTTTGCGAGATGCGGTAGCGGCGCCCGTCCTCATTGACATATTCGTGCGATTCGCTGGACTGCTGGCGCAGCAGGTTGCTGGCCGAGAAGCGCAGCTGCGTCTTTGCATCCATCTTCCACAGCCCGTACAGATCCAGCTCGCGTTTCGGGCTGGTGTTCATTTGCACCAGCGCCGATTGCCGCACCGGGCCGCCGGCCTGGTAGTTCAGGTTTCCTCCGAACGTCCAAGCCGCGTCGGGCAGGCGATAGTCGGCGCCCAGGTTTGCCGTGAACGGCACCTGGTTTTCGAGACGGTTGTTCGGCCCCGGCACGCTATCCAGCCGCGACCAGTTGCGCGTCAGGTTGGCGCGCAGGTCCAGCCTGGGCGACAGCGGCAGCTTGGCTTCCAGCTCGATGCCGCGCACGCTGGCGTTGCCGCTGTTGAAGGGCGCTTCGACCCACTCGCCGTCCTGCTGGAACAAACGGGTCAAGGTCACGTCGCGGATGCGCCGCATATAGGTGCTGGCGCTGAGCAGCGCGCCCGCGCCGAGATAGTGTTCGTAAGCCGCGTCCAGGCCCCAGGCCAGCTCCGGCCGCAGATTGGGATTGCCCTGTTCATCGGGATTGGTCTGGTTATTGTTGTTGTCGTTGGTGTAGCGGCGCGGCACCAGCTGGGCCAGTGGCGGCGCCTTGTAGGTGCGGCTCAGCGCAAGCCGCAGCACGTCCTTGTTCGGCAACTGGTAGCGCGATTGCAGCGAGGGGCTCCACACCTGCGAGCGCAAGTCCAGCGCGTCGGGCGCATTGGCGGCATTGGCGCGACTGGAGGTGGACAGACTTTCGTGGCGCAGGCCCAGGTACAGCGAATAGCGCTCGGTGACCTGCCATTCGTCCTGCGCGAACAAGGCCAGGCGATTGACGATGGCGCGGTAGTCGGCGTTGTTGCTGCCGGTCTGTGCGCCGCTGGCGTCGAACAGGGTTTCGCTGCGGTCTTCGTTGCGCACGGCGTGGCTGGCATCCCAGCCCAGTGCAATCGCATGGCGTTCGCCGACCGGATGGCGGTAGGTGCCGCTGGCCGTCACGCTGGTCTCCGACGGTCCCGAGTCGACGTGATGGCGGCCGGCGGGTTTGCCGTCGGCGTCCATGCCGTTGAAGTCGAAGGTGCCATTGCGGCGGTTGTCGCTCAATCCCAGTTTGGTTTCCAGCTTGGCGCCGCCCTCCAGCAGATGCGTCCAATTCAGGTCGCTGCGCAGCATGCTGAAGTTGGCCGCGAAATGCTGCAGGCTGCGCGGATACTCGCTGTGCGGACCAACGAGCGCGGTCTCGTCCTCGCTATGCATCTTGTCGACGCGCCGCAGATTGGCGAAGCCCAGCCAGGTCAGCGTGTCGCCGCCGGCGAAGGTCCAGTTCAGGCGCGGCGTGACGGTGAGGGCGTCGGAGCGGCCGGATTCCTCCTTGGCCGTGCGCCGTTGTTCGATGAGGGTACCGCCCGCATTGCTCAGTTCTTCCAGGTCGTTGAACGTCGCCGCGCTGCGGTTGCGCGTCAGCGTCGCGGCCAGGCTGTAGGAGTAGCCGCCGTCCTGGTCCGACAGCGTGGCCGACAGCGCCGGCGTATCGACGCCTGCGTGCCGCGCCAGGCTGGCGCTCACCGTGCGCTGGCCGCGTCGGATGGCTTTCTTGAGGATGATGTTGATCGACCCGGCCACCGCCTGGTTGCTGAATTCCGCCGTGGCGCTGCGCATGATGTCGATTCGTTCGATCATCTCGGGTTCGATGGTATCGAGCGAAAAGCCTGCCGCCACAGGCTCGCCGTTCAGCATGATCTGCGTGTAGCCGTTGCCCAGGCCGCGCATGCTGATCGTGCCGCCCCGTCCGGGCACGCCGGTGATGCTGATGCCGGGCAGGCGTTTCAGCACGTCGGCCAGCGTCTGGTCGCCCTGGCGCACGATGTCCTCGTGGTTGACGGTGATGCTGGTGGTGGTTTCGCGCTGGCGCTGGTCGGCGCGCTGGCCGCTGACCTTCACTTGCTGCGGCTCGCTGTCGGCGGCGTGGGCGCTGGCGGCAACCAGCAGCAGGCCGCCGGCGATATGGTGTAGCTGCATATTTTTCCTTGTCTTCAAAAACGCGGGCGACAGTTCCCCAGGCCGCAGCGTGGGGGCTGCGGCCTGGTGGACATCGGCGGCGTTGGGTTAGTAGCCTTGCTGCTGTTGGCGCAGGCGCAGGGCGCGTTTGGTGGTGTAGGCGTCCAGGTTGGCCAGCTTGGTGGCCGGGTTGATGAATTCCTCGCCCTGCCGGACTTCGAAGTGCAGGTGCGGGCCGGTGGCGAAGCCGGTCTCGCCGACGGTGCCGATCTGCTGCCCGGCTTCCACCGTGGCGCCGGCTTTGACGTTTATGCTGGTCAGGTGGGCGTACAGGGTGCGCTCGGCGCCGTGCTGCAGGATCACCGTTTTCCCATAGCGGCCGGCGTTTTCGATCAACACGCCGGCGCTGACAACCACGCCGCCGGCCACCGCATGCACCGGCGTGCCGCTTGGCGCCGCGATATCGATGCCTTTGTGCGGCGTTACCAGCACGGCGCGGCGCACGCCGAACAGGCCGGTGACGCGCATTTTGTCGAGCGGGTAGCGCCAGGCGGCTTCGGTGGGCGTTGCTACTGGCGGCGGATCGGCGGGCGAGGGCGCGCCGTGCGCTTGCTGGCCGGTGTTGAAGGCCAGCGGCGGTTGCAGCATGGCGCCGCAGGCCAGCACGGCGACCATCAAGGCCGCGACGCTCCAGGCGACCGCGCCGCTGAGCACCGGCAGCGCCGCCTGCTGCATCTGGCGGATACGCGCGGCGGCGGTGGCGCCATCGACGCCGCCGAACGCCACGCCGCCGGTCGGCATGGCGGCCGTTTGCGCTTTCCATTGCAGCAGCAGGGCGGCGGCGTATTGTTTGCGCTGCTGTTGCGGGCGGCCCGCCAGCACGCGCTGGTCGCAGATCAGCTCCAGCGCCCATTCCATCTTGTCGTTCATCCAGCGCAGCGCCGGATTGAACCAGAAGACCGTCTGCAGCAGGGCCGCCACGCCCAGGCACAGCGGATCGCGCGCGCGCCAGTGATGCAGCTCGTGGGCGATGACCATGTGCTGCTGCTCGGCGCTGAAGCCGCGCAGATGGCGCGGCAGCAGCAGCACCGGGCGCCGCACGCCGACCAGCATCGGCGAAATGGCGGCGTCGGTTTCCATCACGGCCAGGCGGTGGCGGGCGATGTCCGCCAACTGGGCGTTGTCGAACGCGCCGTGCGCCAGCAAATCCTGCGGCGACAGGCGCTGCGAGGCGGCCAGCAAGCCGCGCCAGACGCGCCGCGCGCGCAGCCGGCGGGCCAGCATCCACGCCAGGCCGGCTGCATAGACCAAGGTCCACAGCGCGGGCAGGAGCAGGGTGAGCGGAGGCAGGTCGTGATCGCCGGCGCCGGCATCGGGCTCCGCCGCGTCGGCGCCGGACATCATGTCGCCCGACCGGGCGGCGGAGTTGCGATCTCCCGCCAGCGCCGGCAGCCCGGCGCGGATGGCCGAGGATTCGGCCGCGCTCAGCGTCACCGTCGGCGCCAGGCTGTGTTGCGGGCTGTGCGGCAGCAATGCCAGCAGCGCGGCGCCGGCCGTCACGGCTTGCGCCGCCAGCCACAGCGCGCGCCGCGGCAGCAAGGCCGGCCAGCGGCGCAGCGCGAGCGCCAGCAGCGCCCACACCAGTGCGCCGGCCAGCAGGCAGCTGACGCTGGCCAGCATCCATTTGAACAGCAACACATAGGCCAGCATCATGGCTTGCCGGCCTCGTCGGACGGCCAGTCCTGCAGCATCTGCTCCAGCTGCGCCAGTTCAGCCTGATCGACCAGCTTGCTGCCGGTGAACATGGTGACCGGCAGCGGCGCCGCCATTTCCATCACGCGGGTGCCGAAGTCGCGGGCGAAGGCGGCCAGCGTGCCGACTTTTTCCAGCCGCGCGCTGTAGACGTTGACGCCGTGCGCCGTGTGCTGGGCCAGCATCTGCTTGTCGAGCATGCGGTCCAGCGTTTTGCGGGTGGAGGAGAACGACCAGCCCAGTTCGTCGGCGACGGCGTCGTGCAGCTCGCGCGCGCTCAGCGGCTGCAGTTTCCATAGTGCTTTGAGCAGGGTCAGCTCGCTGACGGACGGGATGGGAATGGACGTGGACATGGCTTGGCCTCTTTGCGACAGATGGGATGATTATGCGACATATGTCGCACGTCCGTCAATCTGTTGTCTAAAAATTTGTAACATTGCTTTATATTAATTCTTTATATGTTACGATTAAGTTTTTGCTAATTGCTAATTCTGTACGGTCGTGCCGGACAGTCTGCAAGGTGGCGTGGTGTGGGTCTTCGCTGGAAACCGGCGGCACCGTGATGAAATGCGCTATACAATGCTTGGGGCCGCAGCTTCCCGCCGCTGCCTCACTGTATTGGAAACACATATGTATTACGGAGAGCGCTTCAACAGCATCACTCACACCGTGGGCGCCGCGCTCGCGGCAATCGGCGGCACCTTGCTGATTGTGCTGGCGGCGCGCAGCGGCGACGCCTGGAAAGTGGTGAGCTTCAGCATCTATGCCGCCACACTGCTGGGCTTGTACCTGACGTCGACGCTGTACCACAGCCTGCGCGGCCGCGCCAAAGACGTGCTGCGGCAGATGGACTACTGCGCCATCTACCTGCTCATCGCCGGCAGCTACACGCCGTTCACGCTGGTCAGCCTGCGTGGACCGTGGGGCTGGTCGCTATTCGGCGTGGTCTGGGGCCTGGCACTGATCGGCATTATGCAGGAAATCTGGTTTGCCAAGGGCGCGCGCGTCCTCTCGCTGCTCATCTACGTGGCGATGGGGTGGGTGGGCGTGATCGGCGCCAGCCCGCTGATCGCCGCGCTGGGCTGGAGCGGATTCGCCTGGCTGGCGGCCGGTGGCGTGGTGTACACGGTGGGCATCGCCTTCTTTGTCACCGACCATAAATGGCGTTACGGTCACGGCGTCTGGCACTTGTTTGTGCTGGGCGGCAGCGCTTGCCATTTCGGCGCGGTCTTGCTGTATGTAGCGTGAAGCATCTGTACAACTGTTGGATTTCGAGAGTAGAGCACCAGTGGATATTAATTCCGACGACCTGAAAACATTTATCACCGTGATCGACAGCGGCACCCTCAGTGCCGCCTCGGTCCACCTCGGCCAGACCACGTCCGGCGTCAGCCGCGCGCTGTCGCGGCTGGAGGACAAGCTGGCGACGTCGCTGCTGACGCGCACCACGCGCCGCATGGAGCTGACCGAAGAGGGACACCTGTTCCTCGAACGCGCGCGCGCCATCCTCGGCGCCATGGAGGAAGCCGAGGAATCGATCCGCATCCGCCGCCAGAAGCCGGCCGGACGCCTGTGCGTGGACGCCGCGTCGCCCTTCATGCTGCATTGCGTGGTACCGCACATGGCCGAGTTCCGCGCGCTGTACCCGGAGATCAAGCTGGAATTGAGCAGCAACGACCAGATCACCGACCTGATCGAGCACCGCACCGACATCGCCATCCGCATCGGCACGCTGACCGATTCGACCTTGCATGCGCGCGCGCTCACGTCGAGCCCGCTGCACGTGCTGGCCAGCCCGGACTACCTGCGCCGCCACGGCACGCCGGAAACGCCGCAGGACCTGGCGCGCCATTCGCTGATCGGCTTCGCCCAGTACGAGCAGGGCAACAACTGGCCGCTGCGCCATGCGGCCGGCAACAGCCTGCCGATCACGCCGTCGATCGCCGCCTCCAGCGGCGAGACGCTGCGCCAGCTGGCGCTGACCGGCCAGGGCGTGGTGTGCCTGGCGGACTTCATGACCCGCGCCGACATCGCAGCGGGCCGCCTGGTGCCCATCCTGGTCGACGCCAACACCGGCTACTGCCAGCAGATTCACGCGGTCTACTATCGCAACACGCAGCTGGCCCAGCGCATCAGCTGCTTCCTGGAGTTCCTGCAGCAAAAGCTCTGAGGTTTTCAGTGTGCGGCGCCGTACAGATTGCCCTCCGGTGCGGCGCTACACTGGCCCTGCGTGCTTGAGCAATCGGGCAGCAGGTGAGCCGATAGCCTCAAGTATCGGCACCAACAACGCGTCGCCGCCATCAGGAGGCCATCATGTCGCAGACTACTCATCCATCCAAATATCTGGTGCGCGCCTACCTGAAGCGGCGCTCGCATGAAACCAAGCCGCCGCCCACGCCGGAGGAGATCCGGCGTCAGCTGGGCTGGGGCATGCTGATGTTCGAGCAAAAGGTCGGCAACGGCCGCTCCTGACTCGCTTTCGCCGTTCACCGTCCCTTATCCGCTGTTCGCCGAATAGCGGTTTCCCCGCCAGCCGTTCCCCGGTATTGTTATCCCATACCGACTTGGGGGACTGACATGAGTATCTACACCGCCTACCGCTGGCGCCAGCAAATCGTCTGGGGCACCGGCTTGATCGTCGCCGGCTGCCTGCTGCTGCTGGACCGCGCCGACATCATCGAGCTCGATTTCAACCCGATGAACTTCTGGCGCTGGTGGCCGTGGCTGCTGGTCATTTCCGGCCTCACCAAGATCATCCCGCCGACCACGCCGCGCTATTTGCTGAGCGGCCTGTGGGAGATCTTCTTCGCCGGCTGGTGGTACGTATCGTTCAACCACATCTGGGGCTGGGGCTTTGGCGAAACCTGGCCTGCGCTGGTGGTGGCCACCGGCGTCGGCATGCTGTTGCGGCCTTTGCTGGACAATATCTTCGCAGCGAACAGGGAGTCGAAATGAGAGACAGAATGAGAGAGAAGCGTCAAAGGAATCCGGCCTCGCAGATGGTCGTCGGCCTGTTCGTCGTGGCCATGGGCATGATCTTCCTGCTCGATAACCTCGGCTGGCTGGACCTGGAATTCACGCTGCACCTGTGGCCCACCGCGCTGATTTTCTTCGGCATCCTGAAGGTGCTGCAAACCCGCTCGTCGTCCGGCGCCATCGTCGGCGGCGCGCTGATCCTGGTCGGCGGCATGATGCTGCTGAAGGAAACCGGCTTCATTTCCATCAGCTGGCGCTCGTTGTGGCCGCTGCTGCTGATCGCCGCCGGCTTGTCGGTGGTGTTCCGTTCCCCCAACAGCCGCTGGCTGTTCGAGCAGCGCGGCGAGATGCTGGACACGGCCAGCGACGACGCCGTCGTCAACATCACGGCCGTCATGGGCGGCTTCAAGCGCCGCATCACGTCGCCGGACTTCCGCGGCGGCGAGATCACCACGGTGATGGGCGGCTGCGACCTGGACCTGAGACAAAGTTCGATCAATGGCGAGGCGGTGCTGAACGTGTTCTCGATGTTTGGCGGGATCACCATCAAGGTGCCGATCGACTGGACCGTGGTCCTGCAGGGCACGCCCATCATGGGCGGCTTCGAAGAAAAGACCGTGCCGCCCGCCGCGCCGAACAAGCGCCTGATCGTGCGCGGCTACGCCATCATGGGCGGCCTGGAAGTGCGTAACTAGGCATGCAGGAGATTGCCTCCAGCCGGCGCGGCATCACCATCTACCTGCTGGTGTGGCTGTTCCTGGGGATCGCGCTGGGCGGCGTGATCGCGTTGGCGAACGACGCGCCGGCCGCCAACGCCATGATGTTCGCGATTCCGCTGAACCTGTTGTACGCATTCGCGGCGGGCTATTCGTCCTACTACCTGTGCCGCGCCTATCCGCTGGGCGGCAGCAGGCCAGCCGCCACCGCGCTGGTGCTGACGGTGGCGGCGGTGGTGTCTGGCTTCCTGTGGCTGGCGGTGGGACGCGCCTGGAACGGCGCCTGTCTGATGCTGGGTGTTTCTTGGGCCGGCATCGCCTTCAGCCCGCAGCTGTCGGCGCTGATCGTCGGCCTGGGCATCCTGCTGTACGGCTTCGCGGCGGCGGTGCATTACCTGGTGATCGAATTCGTGCGCGCCAAGGGCGCCGAGCAGCGCGAGCTGGAATCGCTGCTGATGGCGCAGGAGGCCGAGTTGCGCATGCTGCGCACGCAGATCGATCCGCACTTCCTGTTCAACAGCCTCAATTCGATCAGCGCGCTGACCTCGCAGGACCCGAAGGCGGCGCGCCGCATGACGCTGGAACTGGCCAGCTTCTTCCGCCAGAGCCTGGGTATGGAGGCGCATAAAAAAGTCACGCTGGGCGAGGAGATGCGGCTGATACGCCACTTCCTGGCGATCGAGCAGGTACGCTTCGGCGCGCGCCTGCAGGTGGAGGAGCAGGTCGAGGACCAGGCCGCCGCCTGCCTGGTGCCGCCGATGATCATCCAGCCGCTGGTGGAGAACGCCGTCAAGCACGGCATCTGCAATATGCCGGACGGCGGCACGATACGGGTGACGGCGCGGCGCGCCGGTTCGATGCTGCACATCCGCGTCGACAATCCGGTCGACGCCGACATGGCGTCCATCCGCAGCGAAGGCCACGGCATCGGCCTGAGCAATGTGCGCCAGCGTTTGTCCGGCGCCTACAAACACGAAGCCAGCATCCACTGGGGACGTATCGACAACAGCTTTGGCGTGGACATCGCAATGCCCGCGCACACAGGCGAAGAGGGAGAGTAGAGCATGCGTGTGATTATCGTCGACGATGAAATGCTGGCGCGCGGCGTGGTGCGCGAGTACTTGGCCGAGCACCCGGACGTGGAGGTGGTGGCCGAATGCGCCAATGGCTTCGAGGCGGTCAAGGCGATCACCGAGCTGGCGCCGGACCTGGTGTTCCTGGATATCCAGATGCCCAAGCTGGACGGCTTCGAGGTGGCCGAGCTGGCGGGCGGGAAAACGCGCTACATCTTCGCCACCGCCTTCGACCAGTACGCGATCAAGGCCTTCGAGTTCCATGCGCTCGACTACCTGCTCAAGCCTTTCAGCCAGCAGCGCTTCGACCAGGCGCTGGCGCACGCGCGCGCGAACCTGGAGCAAGGCGTGGGCAAGGCCGAGGGAGATGCCGCGCTGGCCAGCATGGTGCGCGAGGCGGCCGGCCGCAACAAGCCGCTGGGCCGTGTGCTGATACGCGACGGCGCCAAGGTCCACGTCATCAACAGCGACAAGATCGAGGTTATCGAGGCGCAGGACGACTACGTGCAGATACGCTCGGAGGGCAGGTCCTACCTGAAGAACCAGCGTATGGCGGAGCTGGAAGAGCAGCTGGACGCGCAGCAGTTCCTGCGCATCCACCGCTCATGGATCGTCAACATCGCCTGCGTGGACCGCATCGAGCAGGCCACCAAGGACAGCTATGTCGCCATCCTCAAGGACGGCGGCAGGGTGCCGGTCAGCCGCAGCGGCTACCAGAAGATACGCGCGGTCATTCAGTAGTCACCCGACGTTCCGGCAAAGGGTCGGTTTCGCGCCGTTTGCGGGCGCCGGAGAGTACCCGCAAAATGGTGGCGCTGGGGACTTCAAACGAGGAAAGATAAGCCCATGCAAAGGCCGCGCCCTTGGTGGCGTCGATGACGACGGCTTGTTGTATGGCCTTCGACAGGCGCATGTTTTCCCGTGGTCTCATGTCGGCTTCCCGCTAGCGCGTTCAAGCCAATATAGCAGACATGCTAGTCACTGTTGATTGCATATTGCTATCATCATGGCGGCGGCGATGCTGCGCCCGCGACATCGATGCGCCACCAGGCCGGCATCAGCTGTTGTATTTCGGGACGGCCGAAGCGGTCGTCGATCAGGTACACGGTGCCGCGGTCCGATTGTGTCCGGATCACGCGGCCGGCGGCCTGCACCACCTTTTGCATGCCGGGGAAGGTGTAGGTGTAGTCGTAGCCGGCGCCGAAGATGGCGTCCATGCGTAGCCGGATCTGCTCGTTGACCGGGTTGATCTGCGGCAGGCCCAGCGTGGCGACAAAGGCGCCGATCAGGCGCGCGCCCGGTAAATCGACGCCCTCGCCGAAGGAGCCGCCCAGCACGGCGAAGCCGATGCCCTCGCTGTCGAGCGTGAAGCGGGCCAGGAACTGCGCCCGTTCCGCCTCGTCCATGCGGCGCGACTGGCGCCATACCGGCACCTCGGGATAACGTTCGGCGAACTGATTGGCGGCCTTGTCCATGTAGTCGAAGCTGCTGAAGAAGGCCAGGTAGTTGCCCCGCTGGCGGCGGTACTGCTCGCCCATCAGCTCGGCGATCGGGCGCAGCGATTGCTGGCGGTGCTGGTAGCGCGTGGAGATGTGGGCGGCCACCTGCACCGACAGCTGCTCGGCCACGAACGGCGATTCGACGTCGACCCAGGCCGTGGTGTCCGGCATGCCCAGCATGTCGCCGAAGTAGTTCCAGGGGCTGAGCGTGGCCGAGAACAGCGCGGTGCTGTGGGTGCTCTCGAAGCGCGGCTTGAGGAAGGGCGCCGGCACGATGTTGCGCAGGCACAGCACGGAGTTGGAATGGCTGGCGCGCGCGCCTTCCGACTTTTCGATATCGAACAGCGCGTGCTCGCCGAAGCTCTCGGCCAGCCGCGTGAACAGCAGCGCGTTGAAGTAGAAGGCCTGCAGATCGGCGTCGACATACGACGGATGGTCGGCCATGTAGTCGGAGATGGCGGTGGCCGCCGTCTGCAGCGCGCCCATGAATTTTTCCGGCAGCGCGGCGTAGGACTGGTATTCGGCCGACTGGTCTTTTTCCAGCTGGTTCCACTGGCGGTGCACACGGTCCAGCGGCTTCTTCAATTCTTCGGGGACCAGCTTGCGCAGCAGGCGCAGCGCGGCATGCTCCATGTCGGCCGAATACATCTTGCGCGCGCGAGAGACCATGTTGTGCGCCTCGTCCACCAGCACGTTGACCTTCCAGTCGTTGAGCAAGGTCAGGCTGTGCAGCATGGCGCTGAGGTCGAAGTAGTAGTTGTAGTCGCCGATGACGATGTCGCACCAGCGCGCCATCTCGCTGCTCAGGTAGTAGGGGCAGACCTGGTGCGCCAGCGCGACCGCGCGCAGCGTGTCGCGGTCCAGCGCGAGCAGGGTGGGGGCGGAGTCAGCGGACGCGGGCGGCAGCATGAGGTCCAGCGCGGCCTGGCGCGCGGCCGGCAGGCGGTCGTAGAAACCCCTGGCCAGCGGGCAGGAATCGCCGTGGCAGGCCTGGTCCGGGTTGACGCAGGCGCTGGCCTTGGACGCCATCTCCAGCGTGCGCAAGGGCAGCAGCGGCGCGCCGCTGCGGATCACCTCGACCGCGTCCAGCGCCATCTGCCGGCCCGAGGTTTTCGCGGCCAGGAAGAACAGCTTGTCGACGCCGTGCTCGGCGCTGGCTTTGAGCATCGGGAACAGGCTGCCGACGGTCTTGCCGATGCCGGTGGGCGCCTGCGCCAGCAGGCACACGCCGCGTTTGCTGGCCTTGTACATCGCCTCGGCCAGCTGGCGCTGGCCAGAGCGGAAGTCCGCGTGCGGAAAGCGCATCGCCTTCAGTTGCAGGTCGCGTTCGGCGCGGTGCGCCATTTCCTGCTGTGCCCACTGCAGGAACAGCGTGCATTGCTGCGCGAAGTAGGCCTGCAACCCGGCGGCCGTATGCTCTTCCTGCAGCACGGTTTCCTTCTGGCTGCCGATGTCGAAGTAGACCAGCGCCAGGTTGACCTGGTCCAGTCCCTGGTCGGCGCACAGCAGGTGGCCGTAGATCTTGACCTGCGCCCAGTGCAGCTGGCGCTGGTTGTCCGGCATCTTCTTCAGGTCGCCGCGGTAGGTCTTGATTTCCTCCAGGCGCCGGGCGCGCAGGTCGTAGCCGTCGGCGCGGCCGCGCACGTGCAGCGGGCCGAAATCGCCGCACAGCGCGAGCTCGGTCTGGTAATCGTCGTCGCGCCGCGCCGTCACGACGGCGTGGCCGGCCATGCCTTCCTGCGCCGTCGGCGACGGCGTGAAGCGCAGGTCGAGGTCGCCGGTCTTGGCGGTGAACTCGCACAGCGCGCGCACGGCGATCGTGTAGCGAGGCACGCTCAAGCCGCCCATTGCAGGTAGCAGACCGAGATCGGCATGTCGTGCGTGGCGCAGTAGGCTATCCAGCGCAGCTGGTTGTCCTGCAGGCGGTCGCCCGGGCCTTTGACTTCGATCATGTTGTAGCGGCGCTCGGCCGGCCAGAACTGGATCAGGTCGGGGAAGCCGCTGCGGTTGGCCTTGATGTCGGCCAGGATGCGCTCGAAGGCGCGCTTCAGGTGCAGCGCCGGGATGCAGTCCAGCGCCAGGTCGAGCAGCGCCGGGTCCAGCGCCTCCCAATACACAAAGGGCGACTGGATGCCGGCCTTGGCGGCGAAGTTGGCGCGTATCGTGGCGCGGTATTGGTCGCCGTCGAGCTGCGCCAGCGCGGCGGCGAACTGCTGCGCGCGGCGGCGCTGGAAATCGGCGCTGTGCAGGTCGGCCGGGCCGCGGTGGTAGGGATGGAAGAAGGCGCCCGGTATCGGGCTGAACACG
This sequence comes from Duganella violaceipulchra, assembly GCF_019166075.1. NCBI lineage: Bacteria > Pseudomonadati > Pseudomonadota > Betaproteobacteria > Burkholderiales > Oxalobacteraceae > Duganella > Duganella violaceipulchra. Next base: position 27,885 of record NZ_JAHTGR010000031.1, read on the forward strand.
GCGTCCCAGCACAGCAGGCCAAACAGCGAGTTGATCAGCGCGTTCTCGACGTAGTAGACCGGGGCGTCGGCGCGCGTCAGGTGGTCGCGCACGACGAACTCGACGTAGTTCGCTTGCGGCGGCGGCGGCAGGCTGAGGTCGATGCGCAGCGGCTGCGCGGGCGCGTGCGGCGCCGGCTTGGCGTGGCCCAGCTTGCGCGCCAGGCGCGGCTGCATGCGCAGCAGTTGCTGGCGTTCGGCTTCGCTTTCCGGCGCCTGCAGCGCCGCTTGCAGCAGCTCGAAGGCGGCGCGCGGCTGTTCGTTTTTTTCCAGCACGCGCACGGCGCGCGCGCGGGCGCCGGGGTAGTTGCAGCTGGCGTACAGCGCGTGCGCGGCCGGCCAGTCGGCCAGCTTTTCAAGGTGCTGGGCGATCTGGAAGGTCAGCTTGTCGCGGCGGCTGCGCAGCCATTCGTTGTCGGCCGGGCAGGGCGGCAGGTCGCGGATCACGTCGGCCGGCGCTTCGCCTTCGATGAAGCGTTCATGGCAGCGGTGCAGCGCCAGGAAGTCGTCGATGTCGCGGCGGCTGCGGAAGCCGCGCGCGGCCGGCGAGAAGTCGACCTTTTCGTACTGGTAGATGCCGAGGTCGGACAACACGAACTCGGTCCAGTCCTGGTGGTAGTTGCCGAAGAAAATAAGCCGCAGGCGGTCGCACAGTTCCTGCGTCAGGTTGCGGTAGCAGTGGTCGCCCGAGCCCTGGTACCAGCCGGAGTAGCGGTGCTCGCCTTCGTACTGCGCGCGCAGCGCTTCCAGCTGGTCGGCCTTGCGCAGCTGGCGCAGGTGCGGGGGCAGCTGGAAGATCTTGCCGATCTCGGGTTTTTGCAGCAGTTCGAACAGCTGGTCCAGGTCCAGCGCCGGGTCTTCCTCGATCAGGCCCAAGGCAACGAGCGGACGGGCCGCCTCATGCGTGCTGCCGATCTCGGCGTACACCAGTTTGCTGGCGCGGAACACCGTCCCCTTGCGCATCACCATGCGCACGAACAGCGCGCGCGACGCTTGCGGCAGGGCGGGGAAGGCGGCCAGGAAGTCGCGCTCCTCGGCGGTCAGCAAGTCGTCGTAGCGGTCGCCTATCCACGTCAGTACCTGATGGAAGTTGTCCAGGTAGTACAAGGGATTTTCTAGAACTTTGATCATTGCCGGAATAAGCTGCCGCGATAGCTGTGTTTATGTACAGTGTATCGTGTTCGGCGCCGCTTGCCCAGCAAAATAAAAAGTTGGGCGATCTATTGAATCGTCTTTATTGATTTACCACGTCGCCTCTGGGCTCGTTGCGGTGCTTGGTGACCTCTCTGCATCTGGCTCTCAACTTGCGCAGGACGGCCGGCCCAATGCCCTTGAACGCCAGTAGCTGCTCGTCTGTCGCCAGTTCGATTTTTTCGGGAGTATTCATTGCAACTTCCCACATCGCAGTCGCAGTATCTCGGGGGAGACTAGGAACTGTAGCAAGAAAGCTCGGAAAGTAGTAATCGCAAATTTGATCGACGTGATGGCCGGGGTGTGCAATGAATTGCTCCCACTGAGGTCGCGTTAGTTCTGCCGTGATTAGCTCCCGGCGCTGTTGAATGGTCCCTTGGGCTTCGGCCGCCGAACGGACTACGATCAGAAATTTTAGGTAGGCGCCGCCATCCAGCGGAATGGGACCGATAGGTGACGCCATCATTGACTGCGGCCCTTCATCAATGTCGATTCCCATAGCCCGAAAACTTTTTAGCTTTGGCTGCCAATAGCCATGTTCCGACGGAAGGTGAGCGGGATGCAGGGTCTTATCATTATGTTCGTTGCCGTGTTGAAGCAGGAACCTTAATGGAGTATCAAAGCGCAGCGGCACGCGGTAGACCCAACCGTCGTGTAGATCATCACGTTGTAGAGGGTGAAGCATCTCTAACTCCCGAACCTCCGCCTCGATTTTCTTGATGTCGAGTTCAAACTGCGCAAGGCGAGTGATTTGCATGCGAGGGTAGTTCGCAGACAGCGCTTTTAGTTGCGCCAAGTGGTCATTGGCGACACCGAGCCTGGATATGCGAGTCTCAAGGACTGTGCTCTTAGCCGCGATCTGCGCGGATTCGTTCACAATGCGAACATGATTTTCCGCTTGACGCAAGATGAACGGCGGTACCTGAGGCTCCGCAGGTGAAGGCTGAAGCAGCTACCGAAGGTATCTCCAGACCTTCATTTGCCCAACTTTTTACGAGCTAAACCGAATTCCGGGATATTAATAGCCGAAGAGCTGAATAGTGATTCCTGCATATCGCGGGGAATGGGAGTTCCGCCCAGTGCGACGCGAATCTTGCCTTCCGTCGGCTGGACCTCACGCTCAAGGACTATATGCATGGCGGCCCGTTTGGAGCGGCGTACAGCCGCTTCGAGCTTGTAGCTGGTGCTTTGGGCTTTCTTTGCGGTTGTCATGGCTGCTGCTCCTGCAATGCCTCGTACAGATAGTTTAGCAGAACGTTCCAACTACGGCTCCCGGCGGTCAGGTCGAATTGCATTCTTCGTCCTGTGCCATGCGCTGCCCACCATCCAGGCGCTGCTGCAATGACTTCTTGTACCGTGTGAGCGGAGTCCAATTCCCGTATCGGGAAACGGTTCAATTCAGCAGGAATGACGGGGGCGTCAAAGCCGAATTTTGGCCATACGTCATAGCCGATGAAGCTGTCGGGATCATTTGGTTCAAGCGGCCCCATTCCGGCGGCGAAGAGGCTGATATGTTGAAATCCCAGTCGGTATGCGGTGATGGCCATCAGTCCGAACGACACTGTCGCCAAACGCTCGGGGGCATTGTGCGTGAGCATGAGCCGGCGAATATATAGCGCATCCAGCCACATGGCAGGTCCGATCTCGTCACGGAATGCAATCACGCTATTGGTTTCGTCTTCGGCGAGAAAGGGATTGCTGGACTGGATATCCAGACCAGCCGGGGCATCGGCGTTTTCGCCCACCTTCAGTGCCCAGACTATGGAGCCGTCAGGAATCATGAACAAGCGTCCAACCGTCACTTCATCGAGATCCAGCACGTCGCCGGCCTGGCGTTCAAGGGTCATACCTTGCAAACGGTTGTTATGGCGATCGTAGAGTTCGCCCTGGAAGTAGTCGCGTGCGACCTCATGTGCTAGCAGAATCGCCTCAGCGCGCATCAGGTTCTGATCGTCGAACTGTTGGTCAGGATGCATGGATCCGGAAAATATAAAGCCAGGCGCGCGGGCCTGGCTGGTGCGGGGAGTTGAACGAGCTTATTTTTTCGCGGCCTTGGCCGGTTTGACGGTGTTTTGATCGACCAGGGCGTTGGCCTTGGCGATTTGCGTTTCCACCGCTTCGACCGCCTGCTTGGTGGCCTTGGTCACCTGCTCGTAGCCGCTGAAGGCGTTGTCGATCGCGGTCTTGACGATCTGCACCGCGTTCTCCGATCCGGGACGCACGTTCTTGGTGACGTCGTAGATCAGGGCGCTGAGCGTGCTCTTGGCTTCGGTCATGTGGGCGTCGGCGGCGCGGGTGAATTCTTCGCGGATCTCGGCGATGATGCTGCCCAGTTGCTGGTTGTAGGCGGCGGCGCCGGCCACGCCCGGTTGCATCTTGGCGGCGGCCAGCGACATGGCGGCCTTGGGATCGGTGGCCTGGCTGATTTCCTTGCCGGTGGCGAGGCCGTCTTCCAGCTGGGTTTTGGCGGTGGCCATGTTCAGGGCGACGACCTGTTCGACGCCTTGCACGGCTTTGCTGGTCAGGCTATTGAAGGTTTCGAGTTGAAATTCAAACAGTGCTTTGGTGGCGTTGGCAAATTGTTCGGGATTTGTAAACATACAGTCTCCTCAAGATGATGAAATGTAGCCAGTAATGCCCCGGGGTTCCCCCTGTTATTGCGACCCCATTATTTAGCAAGAACCAACTTTTCGCAACGGCTATCTTTATAGGGGCCCGAGTCTTTTTCCCAGCCCGGCCCCAGCGGCGTCTGCGAGCAGCTGAGGTAGTTGTCGATCTTGCTGCGCCACTTGTACCACGGCGCCGGACCGGCGTTGAGACTGCTGCAGCACAGGGCCAGCAAGGCGGCGGCCAGCGCATAGCGCTTGATGTGGATCATAGTTCATACCAGTTGTCGTGAGCAGACGCGGTTGCGGCCGCCGTTCTTGGCAGCGTACAGCAATTCGTCGGCCGAGGCGATCATGTTGAGGTGGGCTTCGTGGGCGGAGGTCGCGAAGTCGACGCTGGCCACGCCGAAGCTGGCGGTGATATGGATCTGCTGGCCATCATACGCGACCGGCGTGTCGGCCAGCGCGTGGCGCAGGCGCTCGGCCAGCAGGACGCCGCCGTCCAGGTCGGTCTCCGGCAGGATCAGCAGGAACTCCTCGCCACCGTAGCGCACCACGCTGTCGACGCTGTCGCGCGTCATCGATTGCAGCAGGGCGCCGAAGCGTTGCAGCACCGCGTCGCCGCCGTTGTGGCCGTAGGTGTCGTTGACCGCCTTGAAGTGGTCCAGGTCGCTCATGATGACCGTCAGGCTCAGCCGGTAGCGCTGGGCGCGCGAGATTTCCGTTTCCAGCAGCTGCTCGTGCAGGTGGCGCCGGTTGTAGCAGCCGGTCAGCGGATCGCGCACCGACAGGTTCTTGAGCACCGTCTGCGCGCTGTATTCGTCGCGCAGCAGCAACTGGTAGCGGCGCGCGGCCACGTAGCCGAACACATTGGTCAGCGTCAGCAGCGCCGCCATCGTGGCCAGCTCGACCCGGCGCAGGTCGCCCAGCTGCTCGGCCAGCACGATGAAGCCCAGCGTGGCCGGCGCCGCGATCGCGGCCGCGTACAGCAGGCGGTTGGGAATGTAGATGTAGATCACGATGACGACGATGGACATCGAAATCGCGTGCAGCGAGAACTCGCCCGGGCGCAGCGCGGCGATCAGCAGGAAGCCGGCCGCGCCCGCTATCTCCACCACGCTGGCCACGCCGCGCGTGACCGGGAGGGAATCGGGCCGGCGCCGCAGCAGCACCAGGCCGCCCAGCGCGGTGACCGCCACCAGCAGGCGCGCACAGGCCAGCACCGCCGTGCGCAGGCTGTAGCCCAGCCAGATCGCGTCGGTGGCGGCAAAGCACAGGTAGAACAGGGAGCAGAAGACAAAGGTCACGCGCAATTGCGCCTGCGTCATCGCCAGGTGGTGGCGCAGGAAGGCGCGTTCGGCCGCGGCGTCGCTGAATTCGCAGCGCAGGGTGGCCATCTCCGTTTTCGCAGGCTGGGCAGGATGTGGGTGCACGGGACTAGTCTCTCCGCTGGGCGCCGGCTGTTTGCCGGTCTGATACAACCTATTATACGGCTGCAATAATTGCGCAAAGGAAAATTGTTGAGCCCGGGTCACAGTGGGGCCGCCCGTGGCAGGCGCATGGTGAAGGTGGTGCCGGCGCCCAGCTGGCTGACGACGTCGATGTGGCCGCCCAGCACCCCGGTGACGATGTTGTGTGTAATGTACAAACCCAGGCCGGAACCGCCGGCGCCAAGCCGGGTGGTGAAGAAGGGGTCGTAGATGCGCGGCAGGTTGGCGCTCGGGATGCCGTCGCCATCGTCGGTCACCGACATGGCGATCTCGCCGTTGCCGGCGTCCTGCGCCCGGATCGTGATGGTGCCGTGACCGCGGCCGTTGAAGCCGTGCGTGACGCAGTTGTCGATCAGGTTTTCCAGCGCCTGGAGCAGCGGGCCGGGATAGCTGTCGAGCTCCAGCCAGTGTTCGACCTCCTCGACCAGCACCAGTCCATGCTGCTCGATCGCGGCCTGGGTCGATTGCAGCAACTGGGCCACCAGGTGGCCCAGCACGAAGTGGCTGCGCTGCGAGCTGCCACTGTCGACCGCGATGCGGCGGAAGCCGGCCACCAGCGCGGCGGCGCGGTTCAGGTTGCGCAGCACCACGGCGTCGGCGTCGGCCGCCTGTTGCAGATAGCTTTCCAGCACCGAGCGCCGCAGCCCGCCTCCCAGGTCGCGCCGCAGTTCGGCCGTGCGTTCGCTCATGCTGCCGGCCATGGTCAGGCAGTTGCCGATCGGCGTGTTCAGTTCGTGGGCCACGCCGGCCACCAGCGCGCCCAGCGCCGCCAGCTTGTCGCGCCGCACCAGTTCTTCCTGTGTCAGGCTGAGGTTGTCCAGCGCCGTGGTCAGCTCTTCGTTGGCGTGCTCCGCTTCCTCTTTCGCGCGCAGCAGTTCGGCGGTGCGCGCTTGCACCAGCTCTTCCAGGTGTTCGCGGTGGCGCAGCAGTTCGGCCTCGCGCCGGGTGCTGGCGATGGCGATGCCGGCCAGGTGGCTGGCGGCCTTGATCAGGCGGCGGTCGTCTTCGGTCGGGCTGCGCGGTTCGGGGTAGTACATGGCGAAGCTGCCCAGCACCGTGCCGGGGTCGAGCAGGATGGGCATGGCCCAGCAGGCGCGCAGGCCGTACTGGACGGCGATATCCTTGTACGGCGCCCACAGCGGATCGTGGTAGGTGTCGCTGACCACCACGGTTTCCTTGCGGTGCACGGCGGTGCCGCAGGAGCCGGCCACCGGACCGGCCGCCAGGCCGTGGATGGCCGCCATGTACTCGGCCGGCATGTTGGGACCGGCCGCGCTCAGCAGCGTGACACCGTCGGCCGCCACCAGCATCACCGTGCACAGCACCGGCGGCGCCTGCGATTCGATCAGCAGCGTCAGGCGTTCCAGCGTGTCGCTCAGGGGCGCGCCGCGCGCGATCATTTCCAGTACCTGGTTCTTGCCGTCGCGCAGCTGTTCGGACAGCTTGCGGCCGGTGATGTCGACGATGCGCACATGCATCAGGCGGTGTTCGGGCGTGTTCAGCGGCACCATGCGCAGTTCGCACGGGATCTCGCGGCCGGAACTGTGCAGCACCGACAGCTCGAACACCTGGACCCCGCCGGCGATCACCTGGTCGACATAGCCGGCGAAGGCTTCGGCCGAGCCGCGGCCGTCGGGCTGCTGCGGCGGGCACAGCGCGGGCAGGGTCGCCTGCACCAGCTCGGTCTCGGTGGCGCCGAACAGGATGCGGGTCTGGCGGTTGACGTCCAGCACGCGGTTGCTGCCGCGCTGCATCAGCAGGATGGCGTCCGGCGAGCCGGACAGCATGTGGTGGTAATTGACTTCCAGCGTCGCCATGGTCGGCATGTCGGCCGCCGGCGGGGCTGGCGAGATCGCCTTCAGCTCCAGCAGCACGCGTTCGGCGATGTCTTCGGTGGGCAGCGACAGCGGCAGGTAGGCGTTGACGCCGGCTTCGCGGGCGCGCTCGCGCTCGTGGGGACTGGGGCTGGCGGACAGCAGGAACAACGGCAGCTTGTCGCCGCAGGCGGCGCGCATGCGCAGGCACAGTTCCAGCCGCGCGCTGCCGGCCAGCGCGACGTCGAGCAAGGCCAGCGCGACCTTGCCGCCGGCGGCCAGCGCCAGCGCCTCGTCGCCGCGCCGCACCAGTTCGACCCCCAAGCCGTGGCGGGCCAGCATGATACGGAGCAGGACGAGATCGAAGTTCGTATTGGTGGCGACCAACACGAGGTTGGGCTGATGGGGGAGTGACGGCTGCATGGGTGAGGGTTTCCGCTCCGCAGTACGTGATAACAGCCAGTGTCACAGGATGGGCGGGCCGGGTCAAGCCTTTCTACTGGCCTGGGCCGCCGCCAGCGCAGCCTCGTCCTGGGCTTGCCGGATCAACGGGAAGTTGTCTTCGATCCAGTCGACCAGCACTTCCAGCCGCTCGGCCGCCTGCCGCCCCAGCGGCGTCAGGCTGTATTCCACATGCGGCGGCACCACCTGGTGCGCCACCCGCAGCACCATGCCGTCGGTGGCCAGCGCGTCCAGGGTCTGCGCCAGCATCTTCTCGCTGACGCCGCCGATCTCCCTGCGCAGCTGGCTGAAACGGTGGGTGCCATCCAACAGCACCACCAGCACCAGCACGCCCCAGCGGCTGGTGATATGCCCGAGCACGAGGCGCGACGGACATTCGGCCGCCAGCACGTGGGCGCGCGGGTCGCCCAGCTTGCCGGCCAGCGTCTTGCGCAGGGAACGGCTGGATTTGGTTTGGTTCATAGTGTACTTGCTCCGGTCAGGGGTACTTACCAAATTGTACGTACTTACAATTCGTAAGTATAGGTCTTATTATAGACCCAACCGCGCGGAAACCTCCCCGTGGCAGCCTATTCGAAGGAAACAACATGATTATCGTTACTGGTGCAACCGGCCAACTGGGCCGTCTGGTGATCGCCCGCCTGTTGAAAACCGTCCCCGCCGCGCACATTGTCGCCGCCGTGCGCAATGTCGCCAAGGCGGCCGACCTGGCCGCGCAAGGCGTGCAGCTGCGGCGTGCCGACTACAGCGATGCGGCCTCGCTGGATGCCGCCTTCCATGGCGCGAGCAAAGTGCTGCTGATCTCGTCGAGCGAACTGGGGCGGCGCGTGCCGCAGCACCGCAACGTCATCGACGCCGCCGTGCGCGCCAGGGCCGGGCTGCTGGCCTACACCAGCGTGCTGCATGCGGATACCTCGACGCTGGCGCTGGCCGCCGAGCACCGCGAGACCGAGGCGGCGGTGCGCGCTTCGGGCCTGCCGTACAGCTTGCTGCGCAACGGCTGGTACGTGGAAAATTACACGGGCGGCCTGGGCGGGGCGCTGGCGCATGGTGCGCTGGCCGGCGGCGCGGGGGAAGGGCGGATCGCCGCGGCGGCCCGTGCCGATTACGCCGACGCGGCGGCGGCCGTGCTGACCAGCACGCAGGCGGTCGAGCAGGTGTACGAGCTGGCGGGGGATCACGGCTTCACGCTGGGTGAGCTGGCGGACGAAGTGTCGCGCCAGTCGGGCAAGCACATCCCTTTCCACAACCTGCCGCAGCAGGAGTATCGGGAGATGCTGGTGGGTGTGGGCTTGCCGGCGCCGCTGGCAGAATTGATCGCCGATTCGGATGCGCAGGCCGCCAAGGGCGCGCTGGATGACCGCAGCGGCACGCTGGGCCGGCTGATCGGCCGTCCGACCATCACGCTGGCGCAGGCTGTCAAAGCGGCGCTGTAATGAAAAAAGCCTCCCATCTGGACAGAGCGCGATCTTGAGCGCGCTCTGCCTGATGGGAGGCTTTTTTGCGGAATTTTTTGGTGCCCACGGAGGGACTCGAACCCCCACACCTTGCGGCACATGGACCTGAACCATGCGCGTCTACCAATTCCGCCACGTGGGCACTGTTACTGCTTTGCTGCTCTCTGCTACGTGTGCTGCAACAGAGGCCCGAATCTTAAAGGAGGGCTGGCACCTCGTCAATAGCGTTTTCGTGCTTTTATGAAATAATTCCCCGCGAGGACAATGAAAAAAGCCCCCATCTGCTTTTCAGCTCGATGGGGGCTTTTTTGCGGAATTTTTTGGTGCCCACGGAGGGACTCGAACCCCCACACCTTGCGGCACATGGACCTGAACCATGCGCGTCTACCAATTCCGCCACGTGGGCACTGTTACTGCTCTCTGCTGCGTGTTCGGCAACAGAGGCAGCATCATGCCGCATGGCGGCGCTGCCGTCAAGGGGGTACTGCGAACCGACGTAGAAATGAAAAAAGCCTCCCATCTGGACAGAGCGCGATCTTGAGCGCGTTCTGCCTGATGGGAGGCTTTTTTGCGGAATTCTGTGGTGCCCACGGAGGGACTCGAACCCCCACACCTTGCGGCACATGGACCTGAACCATGCGCGTCTACCAATTCCGCCACGTGGGCACTGTTACTGCTCTCTGCTACGTGTTCTGCAACAGAGGCCAGAATCATAGGGGAGCGGCGCATTGCCGTCAAGAGCGAAATGCTGATTTTTGATAAAGATTGCACCGGACCACACGCCTGATTTGCTGCTTGCTTGTTTGCTCACACTTTCGTAAGCTCCTGAATGCTGGCCCCGTTATCTAGGCAAAGGAGTAGGCGATGGATACATTGAGCAGCTGGTTCGGCAGCCAGGGCTTCATGCCGCACGGTCACTGTTTTCTTTGGACGCCGTCGATCCTGTGGCTGAGCGTGATTTCCGACGCGCTGATCGCGCTGGCCTACCTGACCATTCCGATCACGCTGCTGTACTTTATCCGCAAGCGCCGCGACATGCCGTTCGACTGGATGTTCATCGCCTTCGGCATTTTCATCCTGGCCTGCGGCAGCACCCACGTGGCCGACATCTGGGTGATCTGGCACCCGGACTACTGGCTGTCGGTGATACTCAAGACGATCACCGCCGCCGCCTCGATGGTGACGGCCGTCGTACTGGTGCGGCTGGTGCCGGTGGCGCTGCGCATACCCAGCCCGGCGCAGCTGGAGGCGGTCAACGCCGAACTGCAGCGCGCCAATGCCGAGCTGCGCATCGCCATGGAGCGTGCCGAAGTGGCCAACCGCGCCAAGAGCGCCTTCCTGGCGGCGATGAGTCATGAGTTGCGCACGCCGCTCAACGCCATCCTCGGCTACACCCAGATCCTCAAGCGCGACAAGGGCTTGACGCCGACCCAGAAGAACGGCGTCGGCACGATCCAGCAGGGCGGCCAGCATCTGCTGGCGCTGATCAACGACGTGCTCGACCTGTCGCGGGTGGAGGCGGGCAAGATGGACTTCCATCCCAAGCCGGTGGTGCTGGCCGACCTGCTGTCGGTGGTGGCCGACATCATGCGCGTGCGCGCCGAACAAAAGCAGCTGCGATTCGAATTGGAGCTGGTGGCCGGCCTGCCGGAGGCGATCAGCGTCGACGAAACCCGCCTGCGCCAGGTGCTGCTGAATTTGCTGGGCAACGCCGTCAAGTTCACCGACCGCGGCACGGTGCGCCTGCGCGTGCTGCCGCTGCCTGCCCGGCCTGGCGCCGCCGCCGATACCGCCACGCTGCGTTTCGAGGTGCACGACGACGGCATCGGGATCGCCGCCGACCAACTCGACACCATCTTCCGTCCGTTCGAGCAGGTGGGCGACGCGTCGCGCCGCGCCGGCGGCACCGGGCTGGGCCTGGCGATCAGCGGCCAGCTGGTGCGCTTGATGGGTGGCGAGCTGAAAGTGGAAAGCAAGCCAGGAACAGGGAGCCGCTTCTGGTTCGATGTGGCGATGCCGCTGGCGGTGGCGCCTGCCTCCGTCAACAGCGACGGCCACAACGCCACCGGCTACCTGGGGCCGCGCAAGACCATCCTGGTGGTGGACGACGTCGCCACCAACCGCGCCTTGCTGCGCGATCTGCTGGGCGCGCTGGACTTCCGCATGCTGGAGGCCGACAACGGCGCCGACGGCTTGTTGCATGCGCAGTCCGGCGTGCCGGATCTGGTGCTGCTGGACATGGTGATGCCGGACATGGATGGCATCGAGACCACGCGCCGCCTGCGTGCCGACGTCCGCACCCGAACCATGCCGGTGTTGATGATTTCCGCCAGCTCGACCCCGGAAGAGGAGGCGCGTTCGCGCCAGGTGGGCGCCAACGGCTTCCTCAGCAAGCCGGTCGACGAGCTTGAGCTGCTGCGCGAGATCGGCGTCCACCTCAAGCTGGAATGGAGTACGGCGCCGGAATGATTCCTGCCGGGGCCGCCATACATGACTTCCGGCACTCTCTGTTCGCCGCGCCGCTGACATAGCATCGTTCCCATCGACTCGCCGCATGCGACACACGCGGCGGTCCCACTTTTTCGATGGGCGGATATGGTTACGCGACGCGATGTGATGATGCTGGGCCTGGGCGCGCCCCTGCTGAGCGCCTGTGGGGGCGGCGGCAATGCCGGCGGCGGGCGGGAAAATGTGGTCGCCTCGGCGATCGTCGAGGACGACTGGCGCACGGCGGCGCCGGAGAGCGAGGGCGTGGCGGCGGCCGCGATGCAAAGCCTGCTGTCCGAGGGCGCGCAGATTCCGGAGATGCGCAGCCTGCTGGTGGTGCGCAACGGCAGCCTGATCGGCGAACGCTACTACGCCGGCGGCAAATCCTCCGACCTGCGCCACATCCGCTCGGCCACCAAGACCGTCGGCAGCCTGCTGGCCGGGCAGGCCATCCGCGACGGCAAGATACGCGGCGCCACGGCCACGCTGGGTGCGTTGCTGCCCAGGGAGCTGGCCAAGATTCCTGGCTCCGTTGCGGGCAATATCACGCTGGCCCAGGTACTGCGCATGCGCAGCGGGCTGGAGTGGGATGAGGACGTCCATATGCAGGAGCTGTTGCATACCCCCGACCTCACCAGCCTGGCGCTGAGCCTGCCGGTGGCGCCGCTGGGGCCGAACGGACCGTACTGGAACTACAACAGCGCCGTCTCGCATCTGGTGTCGCCCATCGTCGCCGATGCGTATGGCGAGGACACGCTGGCGGTCGCCACGCGCAACCTGTTCGCGCCGCTCGGCATCCGCCAGGTGGCCTGGCAGCGCGACGCCACCGGCACGGTACTCGGCTCCTTCGGCTTGCAACTGCGGGCGCGCGATCTGATGAAGCTGGCGTGGATGGCGCTCGACGGCGGCATGTGGCAGGGTAAATCCGTGGTGCCGGCCGCCTGGCTGGCCGAGAGTTTTACCAATCATGTGCATATCGGCCCGATCGGGGATATGAGCGATGTCGGCTATGGCTATTTGTGGTGGCGCGGCATGCTAGGTGGCCACCAGGTGATCACCGCCTACGGTTTTGGCGGGCAGTTGGCCATGCTGGTGCCGGACTTGCGCATGACCATCGCCACGGCCGCGCTGTGGGACCTGCCGATAGACAAGGGTGGGGCGAATGAAATGCTGATCTTTAACCTGATCGGGCGCTTCCTGTCCAAGCTGTAAAAGCATGCACAATGAAAAAAGCCTCCCATCTGGACAGAGCGCGATCTTGAGCGCGTTCTGCCTGATGGGAGGCTTTTTTGCGGAATTTTGTGGTGCCCACGGAGGGACTCGAACCCCCACACCTTGCGGCACATGGACCTGAACCATGCGCGTCTACCAATTCCGCCACGTGGGCACTGATGCTTCTCAACAACTCTGCTATTATAACGACGGGGAGAGTTTTGCGCCAGATGAGCTTTCGCTCCTTACTGCACATCAACCCTGTCTAGCAGTTTCTCACTTTGCCGCTGTTTTTCAACATTGTCGCTGCGAGAGACCAAGATTATAGAGGAATTTTGCGGGAAGTCAAACGCCACAACATAAAAAATCCGCTTGAATTCGCAAAACCGGTCGCAAATTAGTCAATCAGGGCGTTTCCAAGTACACTACGCCTGTCGTCGTGTCATATATATGCACCTGACGATTTTGCCAGGCCGGATTTCCTCTGAACACTGTCAATAATAACTACAGAAATACTTTTGAACCAATCTACCCATACCATTCCCAGCCGGGAGGAAATTCTCGGCATCTTCCGCAGCGCCAAGGCGCCGCTCGATCTGCGCGCACTGTCGAAGTCGCTGAAGGTCGCGACCGAGGCCCAGGCCGTGTTGTCGCGCCGCCTGAACGCCATGCAGCGCGACGGCCAGATCGTCTCCGACGATAGCGGCCACTTCTCGCTGGCCACCGAAACCGGCTTCATCGCCGGCCGCGTCGCCAGCCACAAGGACGGCTTCGGCTTCGTGATCCCGGACGAGCCGGGCGAAGACCTGTTCCTGCCTGAAAAGGAAATGCAGAAAGTCCTGCATGGCGACCGCGTGCTGGCCAAGGTCATCGGCGTCGATCGCCGCGGCCGTCCGGAAGGCACCATCGTCGAGGTGGTCACCCGCGCCAACACCCACATCATCGGCCGCCTGCTGAACGAGAACGGCGCCTGGATCGTCGCGCCGGAAGACCAGCGCATCGCCCAGGACATCCTGATCGAAGGTGCTATCGGCAAGGCCAAGGCTGGCCAGGTCGTCAGCGTTGAATTGACCGAGCAGCCGATGCGCTTCAAGCAGCCGGTCGGCAAGATCGTTGAAATCCTGGGCTCGCTGGACGACCCCGGCATGGAAATCGAAATCGCCGTGCGCAAGTTCGGCGTGCCGCATGTGTTCTCGGACGGCGCGCTCAAGCAGGCCGACAAGCTGCCGGACCACGTGCGCGACGCCGACCTGGCCGACCGCGTCGACCTGCGCGACATCCCGATGGTTACCATCGACGGTGAAGACGCGCGCGACTTCGACGATGCGGTCTACTGCGAACCGGTCAAGATCGGCCGCACCAACGCCTACCGTCTGCTGGTCGCGATTGCCGACGTCAGCCATTACGTCAAGCCGAACGACGCGCTCGACGCCGACGCGCTGGAACGCAGCACCTCGGTCTACTTCCCGCGCCGCGTGATTCCCATGCTGCCGGAGAAGCTGTCCAACGGCTTGTGCTCGCTGAACCCGGCGGTCGACCGTCTGACCCTGGTGTGCGACGCCGTCGTCACCGCCAAGGGCGAGATCAAGGCTTACCAGTTCTATCCGGCCGTGATCCACTCGGCCGCGCGCCTGACCTACACCGAAGTGGCCGACATTCTCGGCAACACCAAGGGACCCGAGGCCGCGCGCCGTCCGGGCATCGTGCCGCACCTGCTGAATTTGTACGAGGTGTACCACGCCTTGCTGAAGGCGCGCACCGAACGCGGCGCGATCGACTTCGAGACCACCGAGACCTATATCGTCTGCAACCCGTCCGGCAAGATCGAGAAGATCATCCCGCGCACCCGCAACGACGCCCACAAGCTGATCGAAGAATGCATGTTGACCGCCAACGTCTGCGCGGCCGACCTGCTGATCCGCCACAAGCATCCCGGCACCTACCGCATCCACGCCAGCCCGACCGCTGAAAAGCTCAAGCAGGTGCGCACCTTCCTCAAACAGGTCGGCCTGACGCTGAATGGCGGCGACAAGCCGGCCGCCAACGACTACGCCGTGCTGATGAAGCAGGTCAAGGAGCGCCCGGACGCGTCGCTGCTGCAAACCATGCTGCTGCGTTCGATGCAGCAGGCGGTCTACTCTCCCGACAACATCGGCCACTTCGGCCTGGCGTATGAGGCTTACGCCCACTTCACCAGCCCGATCCGCCGCTATCCGGACTTGCTGACGCACCGCGCCATCAAGGCCATCCTGCTGGGTAAGAAGTACGAGCCGAAAGTGGCCAGCACCAGCGTGCTCAACACCAACGTCTCGAACGCCACCCGCAAGCAGCAGGCCAAGGACAAGGCCGAAGGCAAAGAGAAAAAAACCGTCGACCTGACCGTGTGGGACGCGCTGGGCGTGCACTGCTCGGCCAACGAACGCCGCGCCGACGAAGCGTCGCGCGATGTCGAAGCCTGGCTGAAGTGCTACTTCATGCAGGACAAGCTGGGCGAGGAGTTCACCGGCATCATCACCGGCGTGACCACCTTCGGCATCTTCGTGCAGCTGGACCAGTTGTTCGTTGAGGGCCTGGTGCACATCACCGACCTCGGCGCCGACTACTTCCAGTACGACGACGCCCGCCACGAACTGCGCGGCGACCGCACCGGCAAGAAGTTCCAGTTGACCGACCGCGTCAGCGTGCAAGTGGTGCGCGTGGACCTGGAAGCGCGCAAGATCGATCTGCGCCTGGCCGGGGCCGACGCGCCGCCGCCACGCGCCGACAAGTCCGATGCGCAGTCCAAGGACCGCAAGAGCAACATCAAGCCGGGTCCGGGCGTGCCGAAAGCACAGCCGCTCAAGGCCGTCGCCAAGGGCCAGTCCGACAGGACTGGCGCCGGCAAGCCTGCCGCAGCCAAGCCGGCCGCGGCGAAGACCGCCGCCAAGCCCGCCTCCAAGGCGCGCGGTGGCCGCAAGACTAATGCCGGGGCGGCTGCTCCGGTAGCACCCCGAGCAGCGAAGACTGTCTCAAAAAGTAAAAAGAAGCGATAAATGAGTAAGAATAAAATGATTTTTGGTTTCCACGCCGTGACCTCGCGTTTGCGTCATGAAGCGAGCTCCGTGGAAGAGATTTTTGTCGACATCGGTCGCGACGACCGCCGCATGAAGGACCTGGTCGCCAACGCCAAGGCCGCCGGCGTGCGCGTGATGCCGGTTGATTCGGCCCGCCTGGACAAGATCGTCGGCACCCGCCGCCATCAAGGCGTGATCGCCTTCGCGTCGCAGCTGGCGCTGGCGCGTAACCTGGACGAGCTGCTGGACGCCATCGAAGGCCCGCCGTTGCTGCTGGTGTTGGACGGCATCACCGATCCGCACAACCTGGGCGCCTGCCTGCGCGTGGCCGACGGTGTCGGCGCCCACGCGGTGATCGTGCCGAAGGATCGCGCGGTGGGCTTGAACGCCACCGCCGCCAAGGTCGCCAGTGGCGCGGCCGAGACCGTGCCTTACATCACCGTCACCAACCTGGCGCGCACCCTGCGCGACTTGAAGGACCGCGATATCTGGCTGATCGGCACCTCCGACGACGGCGAAAAAGGCCTGTACGAAGCCGACTTCACCGGCCCGACCGCGCTGGTCATGGGTTCGGAAGGCGAGGGCATGCGCCGCCTGACCCGCGAGACCTGCGACATGCTGGTCAGCATTCCAATGTTCGGTTCGGTTGAGAGCCTGAACGTCTCGGTCGCATCCGGCGTCTGTCTGTACGAGGCACGCCGCCAGCGCATCGCCAAAGACATTTAAGCGATACGATTACCCGGCGGCCTGCGACGAGGGCTGCCGGGGCTCAGCCTTGACTCCCCTCCCTGCAAGCCGCTTCCCAGCAACCCACGACCGAATACGCTACCATGAGCGTTTCCGTTGCACTCCTGACCATCCATGTTCCATCGCCTGCGCCAAGACATTAACAGCATCATCGAACGCGATCCTGCGGCCCGCAACGCCTGGGAGGTGCTGACCTGCTACCCCGGCTTGCAAGCCATCGTCATGCACCGCTGGGCGCACTGGTGCTGGACGCACAAGATGAAATGGCTGGGCCGTTTCATTTCCTACCTGGCCCGCATCGTCACCGGCATCGAGATCCATCCCGGCGCCAGCATCGGCCGCCGCGTGTTCATCGACCATGGCTTCGGCGTGGTGATCGGCGAGACCGCCGAGGTGGGCGACGACTGCACCATCTACCAGGGCGTGACCCTGGGCGGCACCTCGCTGCACACCGGCGCCAAGCGCCATCCGACCTTGGCGCGCGGCGTCATCGTCGGCGCCGGCGCCAAGGTGCTGGGCGGCTTCACGGTGGGCGAGTACGCCAAGGTCGGCTCCAACGCCGTGCTGCTCAAGCCGGTGCCCGCGGGCGCCACGGCGGTCGGCAATCCCGCCCACATCGTCCAGAAGGAGCCGGCCTCGGCGGCCAGCGCCACCGCCAACCTGTTCAGCGCCTACGGCGTCACGCCGAACGGCGACGATCCCTTGTCGAAGGCCTTGCACGGCCTGATCAGCCATGCGGTGAAACAGGAAGAGCAGATCGAACGCATCCTCGCCACCATGAAGGCGGCGGGCTTGCACTGTCAGGGCGTGCCCGAATGTGATAAATTGAACTCAGACCAACTCAACAAGCTTGTTGAATAAGGAAGCCGCTTATGGAATCGTCGCCCGATGGCGTTGAAGTGCTGGACCCGTTTGAAATCCGCGTGCTGGCCGTGCTGGCCGAGAAGGAAGCGCTGACGCCGGATAACTATCCGCTGTCGCTGAACGCGCTGGTCAACGGCTGCAACCAGTTGTCGAGCCGCGACCCGGTGATGGCGTTGTCGGAAGAGACGGTGGCTGAGGTGCTGCAGCGGCTGATGCAGCGCAAATACGTCAACGGCATCACGCAGGCGGGCGCGCGCGTGACCAAGTACGAGCACCGGATGCGCATCAAATGGTCGCTGGAGCAGGACAAGCTGGCCGTGTTGAGCATCCTGATGCTGCGCGGCCTGCAGACCGCCGGCGAGATCCGCACCCGCACCGGCCGCCTGCATGATTTCAAGTCGGTGGCCGACGTCGAGCAGGCGCTGCAATTCCTGATCGACAAATATCCGCCACTGGTGTCGAAGCTGGCGCTGGCGCCCGGCACCAAGGAGCCGCGCTACGGCCAGCTGCTCGGTGGCGAAGAGGCGCTGGCGAGGGAAGAAACCGCCGCCAGCATGGGCGGTTCGGTCAGCGTGGCCGGGCAGGGCGGCCGCGTCGCCGCGCTGGAGCAGGAAGTCCAGCAACTGCGCCAGCAGGTCGAAGACCTGAGCGCGCAGTTCGCGCAATTCCGCCAACAGTTCGAATAACGTCGGGGGTCAAGTCTGAACCGAGCTGGGCTGCAAAAATCCGCAGTCCCAACCGCACTCTTTG
>NZ_JAHTGR010000032.1:0-41801 GCF_019166075.1 Duganella violaceipulchra
CTGCTGTAGCGAGCGCTACAGCAGAGGCCGTGTCCGAATGTCAGACTTGACCCCCGTGCTTACTCGAACTTGAACTCGATCAAGGCGTCGTTGGGGTAGGCCTGGTCGTTCAGCGGCACCGAGTACATCTTGCCATCCTCGTCGACCTTGAGCTCCAGCCTGCGGGCACCATCCACCAGCGTGGCGCTGGCGATGACGCGGTCGCTGTGCACGCTCAAAGTGAAGTCCTTGAACGAACACCAGTCCGTGGTCAGGGTCAGGGTGTTGATCGTCGCGCGTAGCAGGAAGGGGATGTAGTTCTTCGCTACCGCGATCAGCACCCGGCACTCCAGCCGGATATCGCCGAGGCGCCGCATGTCGGCCGGCACGCCGGCGCTGCGCACGTCCGGCATCCAGCCGTAGTAGTTCTTCTTCTGGTTCAGCACCACATCGGCGTTGTCGTCTTCCGCTGCCCGGTTGCGCGGCAGGCTGAAACTGTGATCGGCCGCCAGCGGCAGCGGGATGTCGGTCTCGTTGCCGAACAGGCGTACCGAAAGCGTGTCGATGGCGCCTGCGGGCGCCTTCCTTTTGGTGTGCATGCGGAAGCGCACTTGCTGCGCATTCGGCGCCAGCGCGTGCTGGCTGTCGAAGGCGTCCAGGCCGGACAGCATGTAGCGGTAAGGCTGCATTTCCGGACTGCGGGTGCCGTTGATGACGACCATCTGTCCCTCTCCGGCTTCCGTGTCGGCCGCCGTGGCCGGCAGCGCCGCCACGGCGGCCGCCAGCAGCGCGGCGCTCATGAAGTGCTTGCCCGCCATGCTCAGCCTTCCTCGCGGCGGCGGCGCATCCAGACGGCGGCGGCGATCATCGCCACCCCAGCTGCGACGCCGATCCATACGCTGACGCCACTGAGCGTGCCCCACGAGGCGCTGAAGATGGTGTCCGGCAGCGCCAGCTTGTTCGCTTCATGGCGCAGCGACACGGTGTCGGCTTCGAAGATGATCCACGAACCGGGAATCACACCCAGCAGGATGCGGTCGACCACGCGGGTGACGAACCAGCCGGCGTTGAAGCCGAAGTGCAGCGCCTTCTCGGCCCACATCAGCAGCAGCGACGTCACCAGCGGCGTGCCCACGGCCCACAGGAACACCTTGGAGCGCGCCATGCTCGACACCATCAGCAACCAGCCCACCGTCGGCAAGGCCCACAGGATGTAGACCGGCAGCAGTCCCAGCAGGCGCAGCGGCGTCAGGTAGAGGTCGGGCGCCACCAGCAGCGCGCCGAACAGGTTGGTGCCGTGCACCAGCATCGCCAGGCAGCCGGCCAGCAGGATCACCAAGGACAGCACGGTGCCGATCGCCACCGTGATCAGCGGCGCCACCACCAGGGCCAGCGCGACCTTGGACATGACGGTGGTCAGGTCCGACACCGGCAGCGATTTCCAGAACAGCAGGCTGCGGTCGCGGCGCTCGTCGTTCAGCGCGCCCAGGCAGTAGAAGAACACCAGGAAGCTCAACACCATCATGATCGGCAGCGACGACAGCATATAGGCCTGCGACGCCGTTTCGACGATGCGCGCGCGCATCGCGCCTTCGACGGTGACGGTGCCGATCGACATGGTCTGGCCATCGTCGCTGAAGTTGGCGTTGTGGCCCAGGAAGATGCCGGTCAGCGCCAATGCCGCGATCAGCCCGGCGATCACGGCGGGAGCCCAGAACAGCATGCCCTTGTGCTCCCACAGTTCGCGCTTGATCAGCCATTTCATCGTTTTCATGCGTAGGTTCCTTTCATCGTCGCGACAAACAGGTCGGCAACGCTGGGCGTGCGCAATTCCCCGAAGGTCGACAGTTGCAGCCGCGGCACGCCATCGAACAGCATGATGGACTTGCCGAACACGGTGCGCTGGCTCATCGGTTGCAGCGCGTTGGCGGCCGCCACGAATTGCGGCTCGACCATCACTTCGGTGAAGCGTTCGCCCACCTCGTCCATCGACGCCGACAGCGAGATCTTGCCATCCTGGATGAACATCAGGTCGGTCAGGATGTGCTCGACTTCCTCGATCTGGTGGGTGGTGATCAGGATGGTCTTGTGCTCGTCGAAGTAGTCTTCCAGCAGGTTCTGGTAGAACTGCTTGCGGTACAGGATGTCCAGGCCCAAGGTCGGCTCGTCGAGCACCAGCAGCTTGGCGTCGATCGCCATCACCAGCGCCAGGTGCAGCTGCACCACCATGCCCTTGGACATGGCTTTGACCTTCATGTCCGGCGTCAGCTTGGTGTGGGCCAGGTATTTCTCGGCCTTGCTGCGGTCGAAGCGCGGATGCACGCCCTCGACAAAGGCGATCGCGTCCTTGACCTTCAGCCACTTCGGCAGGATGGCGACGTCGGCGATGAAGCAGACGTCGTTCATCAGCGCCTCGCGCTGCTTGCGCGGGTCCATGCCCAGCACCGACAGCTCGCCGTCGAACTGGGTCAGGCCCAGGATGGCTTTGAGGGTGGTGGTCTTGCCGGAACCGTTGGGGCCGATCAGGCCGACGATGCGGCCTGCCTCGACCGTGAAGCTGGCGCCATTCAGCGCGGCTTGCTTGCCGTACTGCTTGCTGAGCTTGGACGCCGTGATGAGGGCGCTCATGACGCACCTCCGGAGGCGATCGGCTTGAGCAGGGTGTCGAGCTCCAGGCCGAGGCGGCGGATACGTTCCAGCATCAGCGGCCATTCTTCGCGCAGGAAGCGCTCGCGTTCAGTGGCCAGCAGTTTGTCGCGGGCGCCTTCAGTGACGTACATACCTAGTCCCCTTCTTTTTTCTACGAGCGTTTCGTCCACCAGCTCCTGGTAGGCGCGTGATACGGTGATCGGATTGAGTTGGTAGTCGGCGGCCACCTGCCTGACCGAGGGCAGGGCGTCGCCGGGCTTGAGCAGGCCGTCGAGCATCATGCCGATGACCTTCTCCTTGAGCTGCCGATAAATCGGCGCATTGTCATTCCAGCCTATCGTGGACATACATGTGGTCCCCTTGATGTGTGTTAATGGAGTGGTGTTGTAGTAAACTATAACACTAGAATTAAAAAAGGCAAGCACTTCTTGAGGATTTTTGTCGGCGACGAGGCTGGCGGCGGGCTTGGGTCATAATGGCGGCGTTATGTTTTTTTGCAGAAGGATTCCATGATGTACTTTCAACGCACGATCAAACTTGCCGCGCCGCTGATGCTGGCCGGCCTGCTGGCCGCCTGTTCCACGCTGATCGGCCCGCGCCAGGTGGAACTGCCGCAGGCGCGCATGCAGCAGAACCTGGACCGCAAATTCCCGGTACGCCACCGCGTGCTGGGCGTGTTCGAGGTCGAGCTGAGCCATCCGCAACTGGCCATCCTGCCCGAGAACGACCGCGTGGCGCTGACCCTGGACGTGAACGTGGCGCCGCTGCTGGCGCGCCAGGCGTGGCATGGCAGCATGGCGGTGTCGGGGCGCTTGAGGGTCGATAACGTGCGCAACGTCATCTACATCGGCGACGCCCATGTGGACAGCTTCGTGGTCGACGGCATGGACGAGGGCAAGCAGAACCAGATCGCCAGCGTCGTCAACCTGCTGGGCGAGAGCACGCTCAAGGATGTACCGGTACACACCTTCCGGCCGGAAGACCTGCGCTACGCCGGCGTGCAGTTCGTGCTGACCGGGATCAGCACCAAGCCTGGCGCGCTGGTCGCCAACCTGCAGCCGGCGCAGTAAGCGCCAGACGAAGCCGAGGTCGCGTACTGTTCGATCGAGGTGGTCGGCAGCAGGCGGCCCTGGCCGACATCATCCGGCCCGTGGCGGCCGAGGCCTCGCTCATCCCCGCCAGACCGACGCTGGCGCCGCCAGCGTGCATTTCGCGCCGTTTTGCCGCGTTTCGTCGCATCGTGTTCCACGCCGTTGCGCCGGCGGGCATAGTGGCCTCACCTTAACCAGCCATGCGGAGCCGATCATGATTCAGCAAATTGTCAGCCATACACCTACCTACGTCTGGGCCTTGCTGGCCTTCCTGCTGTATCGCGGTGTATTGGCCAGCCGCGACCGCGAGATCTCCCTGCAGAAACTGTTCATCATCCCGGCGGTGATGGTGTGGCTGTCGCTGTCCAGCATGAACGAACATGGCGCGCTGGGCGGCGGCGTGTGGCTGGTCTGGGCCTTGGGCGTGGCGGCCGGCGTGGCGCTTGTGTGGAGGCTCGGCAGCGGCGCCGTCATCGTGGTCAACCGCGCCGCGGGCACCGTGCGCCAGCGCGGCAGCTGGGCGCCGTTGATGCTGATGATCGCCATCTTCAGCACCAAATATGTGGTGGCGGTGCTGACTGCCATGCATCCCGAGATGCAGCAGGACCTGGCGTTTGCGGCCGCCGTCACCACGATGTTCGGCCTGTTCAACGGCGTGTTCATCGGCCGCATGGTCCGCTATGTGGCGGCCTGGCTGCTGCAGCCCGAGGCAACTGTGGCTTGATGGTTTCGCATGTTTCCTTGTGGCGCGGGGCAAGAGCTTCTACAATTCGCGACATTGACGAACTGTAGGAGCTAGCCTCATGACGATATTTGGAATTGGACTGCACGTGCTGGTGGCGCTGTTCTTCGCCGTGCACGTGATCCGCAGCGGGCAGCAGATGTACTGGCTGATGATCCTGTTTATGTTTCCCGGACTGGGCAGCATCGTGTACTTCATCGCGATCTATCTGCCGGATTCAAAACTGAACCACGGCGCCCGCAAGGTGGTGACGGCGGCGGCCCGCTCGCTCGATCCGGGCCGGGAATTGCGCGAGGCGCGCGACGCCTACGCCTACACGCCCACCGCGCAGAACCAGATGCGCCTGGCCAGCGCGCAGATGGAGGCCGGCGCCGCCGACGAGGCCGCCGCCACCTACGAAGCCTGCCTGCAAGGACCGTTCTCGGGCGACCTGGAAATCCGCTACGGCGCCGCGCGCGCCACGCTGGCTTGCGGCCGCGCCGCCGCCGCGGTCACGCATCTGCAAACCATCCGCGCCGCCGACGCCGGTTTCCGTGGCGAACAGGTGTCGCTGCTGCTGGCCCAGTCGCTGGCCGCGGCCGGCCGCCAGGACGAGGCGAAGACGGAGTTCGAGTTTGCGCTGGGCCGCTACAACAGCTTTGCCGTGCAGGCCGAGTTCGCGATCTGGGCGGCCGGCGCCGGCGACACGGCGCGCGCCGGCCAGCTGCACGCCGAGCTGCAACGCACGATGGAGCGCTGGACCCGCCATACGCGCGACATGAACCAGGAATTGATACGCCGGCTGAACGCGGCGATGGCAGCCGTCAAGCGCTGATTACTTCGGTTTGACGCTGTGGCCGGGGTTGTAGGCGCCCCCGGTGGCGGCGATGGCCTGGTTGAGCTTGGCCATGGTCTCCGGCGCCACGTCCTTGCTGCAAGCGATGTGGCGCTTCATCCCCGGCGGCATGTCGGGGAAATCGAACTGCACGGTCGACTGCAACAACTTTTCCCTTGGGCGGAAATAGTTCAAGTCTTCGCGGTCCACAAACATGAACGAGGCGCGGCCCACCGCGAGCATGCGCATCATCAGCGTGGTTTCCACCGTGCGGCTCATGATGCGGATCTTTCCACTCTTGATCATCTGGTCCAGCGCCGGCCCATAGGACACGCCTTCCACCACGCCCAGCGTCAGGCTCGGGTCGTCCAGCAAGGAATTCAGCGTCGGATGGGCCGTGACCCGCTGCACAAAGTCCTGCGAAATCAACACGGTGTGCGGCAAGTCTTCATGGATGGGGGCGGTGAACTGCGCCACCGCTTCGCGCTCCGGCAGCCGGTACCAGCTGATCGAGCAGTAATTGGTGGCGCCATGCGTGAAGTTGGCCCAGATCCGTTTTTGCGGTTCGTTGACGAACTGCGCAGGGATGCCGGCCAGGCTGAAGATGTTCCTGGCGCGCTCCAGCAGGAAGCCCTGCGGCTGGCCTTGCCCGATGTGATGGTAGGGCGGCTTGTCGCGCCAGGCGACGGTAATGGTCTGGGGAGCGCACCAGCCGCTGCCGCTCAGCAGTGCGGTGGCGGCCAGTAGACTGCTGCGAAAGAAACTTATGCGTATCGTCATGAAATCGATTATAGGGCCATCCGCTGCGCCGCCGCCAGAACTGTGGGAGAATCTTGTTCGTTTGATAAAAAGGAGATCCATGAACGCCAAGTTGCCCGCATTCGTCGCCGCCAGCGATGTCGTCGATTTTCATCATCCCGAAGTGGCGGCGCTGGCCCGCTCGCTGCAGGCCGGCACGCCGCGCGCCACGGCGCAGCGCTGCTTCGAGTGGGTGCGCGACCAGATCGAGCACAGCATCGATTACAAGCGCGACGAGATCAGCTGCAACGCCTCCGAGGCGCTGGCGCTGGGCACCGGCCTGTGCACCGCGAAAAGCCATCTGCTGGTGGCGCTGCTGCGCGCCAACGGCATCCCGTCCGGCTTCTGCTACCAGCGCCTGACGCTGCGCGACGCCGGTTCGCCGTTCTGCACGCATGGGCTGGTGGCGGTGTGGCTGCAAGAGGGCGGCTGGTACCGCTGCGATGCGCGCGGCAACAAGGCCACCGTGCATTGCGAATTCACGCCGGGCGTGGAGAACCTGGCCTTCCCGGTGGTGACGCCGGGCGAGCAGTTGTATCCGCAAGTGTGGGCGCAGCCGTGGCCGGAGCTGGTACGGCGCATGCGCAGACTGACGTCGATCTCGGCCTATTGCGTGACGCCGATCGACGCCGCGCCGCCGGCGGACGGGGTGGCGATTACGCTGGAATGACGGCGCCGTCGAGCGCGTGGCGCGTGATGGCGCCAGCGCTGTCGATGGCGATCCAGCCGCCGCGCGGCGGCTGGGCTTCCGGCTCCCAGTCCGGCAGCACGTAGCGGCGCTTGCCGTCCACCGTGTGCAGGGCGGGGCGGTGGGTGTGGCCGTGGATCATGACGTCGGCGCCGGTGGCGGCGAACACGTCGCGGATCGCCTGCGGCGTCACATCCATGATCTCGTAGGATTTGTTGCCCTGGTCCTTGCGGCTGTTCTCGCGCATGCCGGCGATGATGGCCTTGCGCTGCGCCAGCGGCATCGCCACGAACTGCTGCTGCCACGCGCTCTGGCGCACCATGGCGCGGAACTCCATGTACTTGACGTCCTCGGTGCACTGGGCGTCGCCGTGCAGCACCACCAGGCGCTGGCCGGCGATCTCGGTCACATAGGTTTCCGGCAGCAGGGTCAGGCCCGCCGCGGCGGCGAACTGCGCGCCGACCAGGAAATCGCGGTTGCCGGCGATCCAGTAGACGGCCACGCCCGCATCGCTCACGCTGCGCAGCGCGGCAATGATGTGCTGGTGATAGGGATCGCTGATATCGTCGTCGCCGGCCCAGTATTCAAACAGGTCGCCCAGCAGGTACAACTGTTGCGCGCGCCGCGCATGCCGCTCCAGGAAGTCGAAAAACGCGACGCTGGTGGCAGGATGCGCGGGCTGCAAATGCAGATCGGAGATAAACAGCGCGCAGACCTGGTCCGCGCGCATGTTGGCATCGCTCATTAATTAAGCAGCCAGTTCGATCTTCTCGATGATGACGTCTTCCGCCGGCACGTCGGCGAACATGCCGCTGCGGGTGGTTTTGACTTTCTTGATGGCGTCGACCACTTCGGTGCCTTCGATGACTTTACCGAACACGGCGTAACCCCAGCCGTCCTGGCCTGGGTAGTCCAGGAAGGAGTTGTTCTTGACGTTGATGAAGAACTGGGCCGATGCCGAGTGCGGCGCCGAGGTGCGGGCCATGGCCAGCGTGTAGGTGTCGTTCTTCAGGCCGTTCTTGCCTTCGTTTTCCACGGTGGTGTCGGCTGGCTTCTGCTTCATGCCTGGCTCGAAACCGCCGCCCTGGACCATGAAGCCGTCGATCACGCGGTGGAAAATGGTGTTGGCATAGTGGCCGGCTTCCATGTAGGCCAGGAAGTTGGCGACCGACTTAGGCGCTTTCTCGTCGTTCAGTTCGACGGTCATTTTGCCCATGTTGGTGGTGATGATTACGTTGGTCATGTTGTTATCCCGAAGTGGTTAAAAAATACGGCAGGCCGCTATTTTACAGTTTTGGCTGGATAGGGGTCTTCAAAATCGTCGCCGACTTGATCACGACTGGGATCACGGGGATGTTTTGGAACATGCCCTTGTCGTCGACCAGCACGCCCTTGATCTTGTCGACCACCTCCTGGCCCTTGATGACTTTGCCGAACACCGTGTAGCCGAAACCGTCGCGGCCGGGGTAGTTCAGGGCTTCGTTGTCGGCCACGTTGATGAAGAATTGCGAGGTGGCGGAGTTGGGATCGCCGGTGCGGGCCATGGCCAGCGTGTAGTTGTTGTTGGTCAGGCCGTTCTGCGATTCGATAGCCACCGGCGGGTTGGTTTTCTTTTGCTTGAGTTTTTCATCGAAGCCGCCGCCCTGGATCATGAAGCCGTCGATCACGCGGTGGAAGATGGTGCCCTTGTAGAAGCCGGCCTTCACATAGGTCAAGAAATTGTCGACCGACTTGGGCGCCTTCTCGTGGTTCAGCTCGACCACGATATCGCCCATCGAGGTCTTGATTTCAACTTGCGGCGTGGCGTTGTTGGCGGGAGCGGCTGCCAGGGCCGCGCCGGACAGGGCGACGCCGGCAAACATGGTCATCAGTTTGGCGAACAGTGATGGCTGAGTTTGGTGCATTGTTACTTCCTCGTAGTGGTTTTATCCGGGTTGAACTGGCCGACTTGCCAAAAATCCTAAAGCAGATTGGGTCTATGCTGTTTTTATCAATGCTATACTTGTCCATTCTACCCCTTAGAAGGTGGAAAGAATAACTACCGAGTGTCAGCCGGTCTCCAACGTGATGCGATGAATGCCAGGTGCGCGCCTACCGCGCCGCGCCCGGTCCTCGTATTGCCCGGGACCGCGGCGCGCGCACTACAAAGAACAAGCAGAGAAACCGCAAGAGCCCGATGAGCAATTTAAAGATTTACAACACGCTGGCGCGTGACAAGCAGACATTCGTTCCCATCGAGGCAGGCAAAGTCCGCATGTACGTCTGCGGCATGACCATCTACGATTACTGCCACATCGGCCACGCCCGCATGATGATGGCGTTCGACGTCATGTACCGCTGGCTGCTGGCCTCCGGCTACCAGGTCACCTATGCCCGCAACATCACCGACATCGACGACAAGATCATCAAGCGCGCGGTCGAGAACGGCGAGACCATCTCGCAGCTGACCACCCGTTTCACGCGCTACATGGACGAGGACACCGGCGCGCTGGGCATCCTGCCGGCCACGCTGGTGCCGCGCGCCACCGAATACGTGCCGCAGATGCTGGCGCTGATCGAGACGCTGGAGTCCAAGGACCTGGCCTACCAGGGCGCGGACGGCGACGTCAACTACGCGGTGCGCAACTTCCCCAACTACGGCAAGCTGTCCGGCAAGTCGCTCGACGACCTGCGCGCCGGCGAGCGCGTCGACGTCAACACCGGCAAGCGCGATCCGCTGGACTTCGTGCTGTGGAAGGCATCGAAAGAATCGGAGCCCGACGAGGTCAAATGGGATTCCAAGTGGGGCAAGGGCCGTCCGGGCTGGCACATCGAGTGCTCCGCCATGTGCTCGGCGCTGCTGGGCGAACACTTCGACATCCACGGCGGCGGCGCGGACTTGCAGTTCCCGCACCACGAAAACGAGATCGCCCAGTCGGAAGGCGCGTTCGGCCATACGATGGTCAACTACTGGGTGCACAACGGCTTCGTGCGCGTGGATAACGAGAAGATGTCCAAATCGCTGGGCAACTTCTTCACCATCCGCGACGTGCTCAAGAAGTACGACGCCGAAGTGGTGCGCTTCTTCATCCTGCGCGCCCACTACCGCAGCCCGCTGAACTATTCGGACGTGCACCTGGACGACGCCCGCGTCGCGCTGACCCGCCTGTACACCGCGCTGGACGGCGTCGAGGGCGACGGCCTGGCGCTGGACTGGAGCGAACCGTACGCCGTGCGCTTCGCCGAGGCGATGGACGACGACTTCAACACACCGGTCGCCTTGGCCGTGCTGTTCGACCTGGTGAGCGAGCTGAACAAATCGAAATCGCCCGCCGTGGCGCGTCAGCTCAAGGCCCTGGCCGGCGTCATCGGCCTGCTGGCCCGCACGCCGCAGCAGTTCCGCCAGGCGGCGGTCGGCGCGGCCGACGCCTCCGGCGACGCCGCCATCGCGGCACAGATCGCCAAGCGCATCGAAGCCAAAAAGGCGCGCAACTTCGCCGAATCGGACAAGATCCGCGCCGATCTGCTGGCGGCCGGCGTCATCCTCGAAGACAAGCCTGACGGCACGACCAACTGGCGCCGCGCATAATGGTCACCGCCAAGGATAACGAGGGCGCAGACGGCGCAGTATCGGCCGTGCCGCCGTACTGGGAGCAGGCCAAGATCGAGCTCATGAAGCGGGACCGCATCATGAAAAAGCTGATCCCGCAATTTGGCGACCTGCACCTGGTCGGCCACGACGACCCGTTCACCACCTTGGCGCGCTCCATCGTCGGCCAACAAGTGACCACCAAGGCGGCCGACGTCGCCTGGAAGAAGCTACTGCTGGTCAGCCCGAAATGCTCGCCGGCGCAGATCATCAAGGCCGGCGCCGAGCAGTTGTCGGCTTGCGGCCTGTCCAAGCGCAAGACCGAATACATCCTCGACCTGGCCGACCACTTCAAGAACAAGCGCGTCCACACCAGCCAGTGGGACCAAATGGATGACGAGGCCGTCATCGCCGAACTGGTGCAGATCCGCGGCATCGGCCGCTGGACAGCCGAGATGTTTTTGATATTTAATCTGCTGCGGCCGAATGTTTTGCCGCTCGATGACCCCGGTTTGATCCAGGGCATCAGCCAGAATTATTTTTCCGGCGAACCTGTGTCCCGTAGCGACGCGCGCGAGGTTTCGGCCAACTGGGAGCCGTGGCGCACGGTGGCGACCTGGTACTTATGGCGTAGCCTGGACCCGGTTGCTGTAGAATAGATGCTCTAATCGCTGTGCGAGGCCTTTTTGTGCCTGCATGGCTGAGAATAATCACGGAGGTACAATGACCAAAACGACTTTCCTCAACTTTGAGCAACCGATCGCCGAACTCGATGGCAAAATCGAAGAGCTGCGCTTCGTCCAGGACGATTCGGCTGTCGACATCTCTGAGGAGATCGACCGTCTGGCCAAAAAGAGCCAGCAACTGACCAAAGACATCTACGCCAAGCTGACCCCCTGGCAGGTCGCGCAGATCGCGCGCCACCCACAGCGTCCCTACACGATGGACTATGTGAACGAAATCTTCACCGACTTCCACGAACTGCACGGCGACCGCAGCTATGCGGACGACCTGTCCGTGGTGGGCGGCCTGGCGCGCTTCAACGGTCAGGCTTGCATGGTCATCGGCCATCAAAAGGGCCGCGACACCAAGGAACGCGCGCTGCGCAACTTCGGCATGCCCAAGCCGGAAGGCTACCGCAAGGCCATGCGCCTGATGAAGCTGGCCGAGAAGTTCGGCATCCCGATCTTCACCTTCGTCGACACGCCGGGCGCCTTCCCGGGCATCGACGCAGAAGAGCGCGGCCAGTCCGAAGCGATCGGCCACAATCTGTACGTGATGGCGGAACTGAAAGTGCCGCTGATCGCCACCATCATCGGCGAAGGCGGCTCCGGCGGCGCGCTGGCGATCGCCGTGGGCGACGCGGTGCTGATGCTGCAATACGCGACCTACTCGGTGATCTCGCCGGAAGGCTGCGCCTCGATCCTGTGGAAGACCTCCGAGCGCGCCGCCGATGCGGCCGAAGCGCTGGGCCTGACCGCGCACCGCCTGAAGGCCATGGGCCTGATCGACAAGATCGTCACCGAGCCGCTGGGCGGCGCGCATCGCGATCCGAAACAGATGGCCACGCTGCTCAAGCGCGCGCTGGCTGATTCGCTGCGCCAGTTCCACGGCATGAAGACCAAGGACCTGCTGGAAGCCCGTCACGAAAAGCTGATGAGCTACGGTAAGTTCAAAGAAACCACGCCGCAAGAGTAATCGCGCGCGGCATGACACAACGACCGGGGGCGCATGCCCCCGGTTTGCATTTTGGAGCAGCAATTGAAGAAGCAACAGATCCCGACCTTGTCCTCAACCTTCGAACAGGCCGTCGCCGCCGCGCTGGCGCAGCAGCCAAGCGCGCCACGCATGGCCGTCGCCCTCAGCGGCGGGCTCGACTCGTCGGCGCTGCTCCACCTCGCGCACGCCTACGCGCAAGCGCATGGCGTGGCCTTGTACGCCTTCCACGTCCACCACGGCCTCAGCGCCAACGCCGACGCCTGGCTGGCGCACTGCGAGCAAGCCTGCGCCGCGCTGGGCGTGACGTTCGAAGCGCGCCGCGTGCAGCTGGCCAACCAGCAGAAGAGCGGCACCGAAGCGGCCGCCCGCAAGGTGCGCTACGCCGCGCTGGGCGCGCTGTGCGCCGCGCACGACGTCAAGCTGCTGCTGACCGCGCATCATCTGGACGACCAGGCCGAGACCGTGCTGCTGCAACTGCTGCGCGGCTCCGGCCCCGCCGGCCTGTCCGGCATGGACGCCGCCAACGCCGCGCCCGAACTGCTGGCCAATCCCGACCTGGTGATGGCGCGTCCATTGCTGCCGGCCTCGCGCAAGCAACTGGCCGCGTATGTGAGCGAGCACGGCATCGCCTACATCAAGGATGAATCCAACGACGACCCGCGCTTTGCCCGCAACGCGCTGCGCCACAAGGTGATGCCGGCGCTGGACCTGGCCTTCCCCGGCTTCCAGGAGCGCTTTGCGCGCAGCGCCCAGCACGCGCAGTCGGCCCAGCGCCTGCTGACCGAGCTGGCCGAGCAGGACCTGGCCCTGTGCCTGGTCGATGACTGCATCGATATCGCCAGGCTGCGCCTGCTAAGCCTGGATCGCAGCTACAACATGCTGCGCCACTGGTTCGCCACCCGCCAGCTGCGCATGCCGAGCGCGGCCTGGCTGTCCGAAATGCTGGTGCAACTGCTGGAAGCGCGCGACGGCGCGCAACCGCTGGTAACGCATCCCGATTGCCACGTGAGGCGCCACCGCGACCGCCTGCACATCACGCCGAAACTGGCAGACCTGGAAGGCACGCGCGAAGACGAGTTCGACAAAACGCCGGGCACTTCGTTCAGCTGGAACGGCGAGACCGAGATGGCGTTCCCGGCCTACGGCGGCGTGCTGCACTTCGAGCCGGCCGGCGAGGGCGAAGGCGGGCTGGACGCCGGCTGGCTGCGCGCCCAGCCCTTGCTGATCGAGTTCCGCAAGGGCGGCGAACGCCTCAAGCCGGCCCACAACCGTCCGACGCGCGGACTCAAGTATCATTACCAGGCGCTGAACATCCCGGCCTGGGAGCGCTCGCGCCTGCCGGTGGTCAGCAGCGGTCGCCAGGTGCTGTTCGCGGCCGGCGTCGGCATGGATTGCAATCAGCTGGTGGGTGAGGGCGTTTCACGCTGGCGCCTGCGTTGGCAGGCTGTATAGACAATAGCCCCTATCTGCCGAATTTTGTATGTAGATATGTCTATACGGTATGACTTTATGAGTTTTTTGACTTGTTATTTTGCAGTGCGGCATGTAGAGTTAAGGGTTCCATTTACCTTTATTTGAGCGGAAAACTCTCTGTTATGGCTTTAATCGTGCACAAATATGGCGGTACGTCGATGGGTTCGACGGACCGTATCAAGAACGTGGCGCAGCGTGTCGCCAAGTGGCATGACGCCGGGCACCGCATCGTCGTCGTCCCCTCGGCCATGTCCGGCGAGACCAATCGCCTGATCGCCCTGGCCAAGGAAATCCAGGCCCAGCCCGACCCGCGCGAACTGGATATGATCGCCTCCACCGGCGAGCAGGTGTCGGTTGGCCTGTTGTCGATGGCGCTGCTGGCGATCGGCAAGAAAGCCGTGTCCTACGCCGGCTGGCAAGTCGCGATTAAAACCGATTCCGCTTTCACCAAGGCCCGCATCCAGTCGATCGACAATGCAAAAGTGAACCGCGACCTGGATGACGGCAAGATCGTCATCATCACCGGCTTCCAGGGCGTGGACGATGGCGGCAACATCTCGACGCTCGGCCGCGGCGGTTCGGACACTTCCGCCGTGGCGATCGCCGCCGCGATGAAGGCCGACGAATGCCTGATCTTCACCGACGTAGACGGCGTGTACACGACCGATCCGCGCGTGGTGTCGGAAGCGCGCCGGCTCAAGGCGATCACGTTCGAGGAAATGCTGGAACTGGCGTCGCTGGGCTCGAAGGTGCTGCAAACCCGCTCGGTGGAATTCGCCGGCAACTATCGCGTGCCGACCCGCGTTCTGTCGTCGCTGACCGACCCGATGCTGGACCTGGCAGTAGAAGCCAACTCGGGCACCCTGATTTCGTTTGAGGAAGATACACACATGGAACAAGCAGTCATCTCCGGTATCGCGTTTAACCGCGACGAGGCCAAAATCACCGTGCTGGGCGTGCCCGACCGTCCAGGCGTGGCGTACCACATCCTGGGCCCGGTGGCCGACGCCAACATCGAAGTTGACATGATCATCCAGAACCAGTCGGTGGATGGCAAGACGGACTTCACCTTCACCGTGTCGCGCAACGACTACCAGCGCGCAATTGACGTGCTCAACAGCACCAAGGAAGAGCTGGGCGCGGCCAGCATCACCGGCGACGCCAAGGTGTCGAAGATCTCGGTGGTGGGCGTGGGCATGCGTTCGCATGTGGGCGTGGCGTCGCAGATGTTCCGCACCTTGTCGGAAGAGGGCATCAACATCATGATGATCTCGACCTCGGAAATTAAAATCTCCGTGCTGATCGACGAAAAATACATGGAACTGGCCGTGCGCGCGCTGCACAAGGCGTTCGAGTTGGAGAAGGCATAAAATTTTCAAAAAATATCGTCAGCTAGCCTTGACCAATCCGGTCTCGCTCTATACTATGACGGTCGTCTGCTCTAGCGCAGTTTGGTAGAAAAGACATAGTTGAGTAATCGACTAGGAGACGTGGCCGAGTGGCCGAAGGCACATCCCTGCTAAGGATGCATACGGCTTATACCTGTATCGTGGGTTCGAATCCCACCGTCTCCGCCAGTATTTTTAAAAACCCGCTTCGGCGGGTTTTTTCATTTCTGCCTTTCTCAGAGGAGAAACGGCCTTCTTGTTGTCCAGCGACTCCCGCCGTTGTCCGCCCCGATCCAGTGCCCCTTGGCACTGTTGTTTTATCAATAGCTAAAACACTAAACATTTCTTTTATTTCAACTATCGGGAAGTGAGAACGGCTATACTCACCCAGCCAATTTGCCGTGTTTGCTTAAAATGCCACAAGTGTGGTTCCACTTGTCCTTTGGATTTCTAAATGACCGCTTCGACCAATCGCGCCGCCACCGGTGCGGCGATGGACTCTATTATTCCCCGGCGCCGCCACAAGCCAGCTGTCCTGATCAGCGTCGCGGTACTTGTGCTGATGGCTGGCGGCTACCTGGCCTGGCGCTGGCTGCCGCACGGACTGCAAGTGCCAGCCAGCGAGGTCCGCATCGCGACCGTTGAAAAAGGCCTGTTCATTGACGACGTCACCGTCCGGGCCAAGGCCGAGCCCTTGAACTCGGTATTGCTTGATTCGGTCGAGATGGGCAGGGTCGAAGAGGTCGCCGCCACCGATGGCGCGCTGGTCGGCAAGGGCCAGTTGTTGTTCCGCTTGTCCAATCCCCAGCGCAACCTGGATTTGCTGGCCCGGCAGACTGAAATCGCGCAGCAGATATCGAATCTGTCCATCTTGCGCGTCGGCGACGAAGCCAGCCGTATCGACCATCAGCGCCGCACAGCCGATCTGGAATTCGCCCTTTCCCAGCGCCAGAAGCAATACGCGCGCGATGTCAAACTCGCCAGCCAGGGCTTTATTTCCGCGGTGCAGCTGGAAGAGTCCAACGACAGCCTGGCGCAGCAGCGTCACTTGCTGGCGCAGGAGCAAGCCAGCAATGAGGCGGAGTTCAAGGTCCGCAGCAAGGCGCTGGCGCAGCTGGACGGCGCGATCCGCGGCCTCAACAGCGGGCTGGCGCTGGTCAACGCCACGGTCGAGGCGCTTGCGGTGCGCGCCCCGGTCGCCGGCCGCCTGACCGGCTTCCGCCTGCAGGTGGGCGAAACCGTCAAGACCGACCAGCATATCGGCCGCATCGATCACCCGACCTTGTTCAAGCTCAGCGCGCAGCTCGACGAGTTCTACCTGAACCGGGTGACGATCGGCCGCCACGGCGCCATCAGCCAGGCGGGCAAAAATTATCCCGTCGATATCAGCGCCATCTATCCGCAAATCAAGGACGGCCGCTTCACCGTGGAGATGGTCTTCACGCAGGGCCAGCCCGAGGCGATGTCGCCCGGCCAAAGCCTGGACGCGCACATCACCCTGGGCGAGCCCGGCAAGGCGATCCTGCTGCCCAACGGCGCCTTCGTCAACGACAGCGGCGGCAGCTGGGTGTTCGTGGTCGGCCGTGATGGCCGCAGCGTGGAGCGGCGGGTGACCAGGACCGGCCGCCGCAGCAATGGCCAGATCGAAATTCTCTCCGGCCTGGCCGCCGGCGAAAAAGTCATCGTTTCCAGCTACGCGTCGTTTGGCAAAGCCGAGCGCTTGCAGCTTTCCCAGTAAATCCAGTTATTCACACCCTGCTCAGGAAAATCCATGATCAAACTTGTCGGCGTCAACAAGATCCATCAGGCTGGCGAAGTGCAAACCACGGCGCTGCGCCAGATCAACCTTGAAATCCTTCCCGGCGAATACCTCGCCATCACGGGACCGTCGGGTTGTGGCAAGTCAACCTTGCTGAGCTTAATGGGTTTGCTCGACGTGCCGGACAGCGGCGAGTATTGGTTCGAGGGGCAGAATGTGGCTGGCTGGAGCGAATCCCGCTTGAACCAGCTGCGGCGTGGGCGTATCGGTTTCATTTTCCAGAGTTTCAACCTGATCGAGGAATTGTCGGTGTTCGAGAACGTCGAACTGGCCCTGGAATATACCGGCACGCCGGCCAAGGAACGGCGCGAGCGCGTCGCCACCATGCTCGACAAGCTGGGCGTCGCCCATCGCGCCGGCCATCGTCCATCCCAGCTGTCCGGCGGCCAGCAGCAGCGCGTGGCGATCGCCCGCGCGCTGGTGGCCGCGCCCGCCGTGCTGCTGGCCGATGAACCGACCGGCAATCTGGACACGGCGCACGGCGACGAAGTCATGCAGCTGCTGCGCCAGATCAACGCCGAAGGCACGACCGTCATCATGGTCACACACTCGCCGGAGCACGCGCTGCAAGCTTCGCGCGTGCTGCGCCTGCTCGACGGCCAGTTGGTCCACGACGCCTTCCAGGCCGCCGCCTGAACCTGCCGCGCGCCGCACCCTTACCCCATTGCCCGCACGGTGCGCCGTGCGTAAAGGATCCCCATGAATTTGCGTGATTTTCGTATTGGCTTGCGTCTGCTGGTGAAGGAGCCGGCGTATTCGAGCGTTGTGGTGCTCGGCCTGTCGGTCGGCTTCGCCGTCTGTTTCCTGCTGCTCGGTTTCGTGCGCTATGCCTGCAGTTACGACGCCTTCGTGCCGGACGCCTCGCGCATCTACCTGATCAAGCATAAGCTCAACATCATCGGCAAGCCGGCGTGGTACGAGTCGACGCCGCTGCCGTTTCTGGCGGTGGCGCAGCGCAGCGGCATGGTCGAGAGCGGCACCGCCCTGATGTCGCTGGACGTGTCGGCCAAGGTGGGCGCCGTGGTTCAGCCGCTGAGCCTGTCGGCGGTGCACGCCAGCTTCCCGGAGATGTTCCATCTCCATCCGATCGAGGGCGACCTGGCGCAGACGCTGAGCCGCCCCGACACGATCGCGCTGACCCGCAGCACCGCCAATCGCCTGTTCGGCGACGGCGCGGCGGTGGGGCGTACGCTGCAGATCGCCGGCAAGTCGTACACGCTGGGGGCCTTGCTGGCCGACGTGCCGGGCAACAGCACCGTCACGTATGACGGCCTGGTCGGCATCGACAGCGCCGCCTGGGCCGACGAGGAGCGCAAATTCCTGTTCCAGTCCTGGGGCAATATCGGCGCCAAGATGTACGTCAAGCTCAAACCGGGCGCCATGCCCGAGGCGCTGGCCGGGGTGCTGCAGGAGGCGGCCGACCATTCGCCGCTGATCAAGGAGCTGGGCCCGGAAGTCATCGCCGAGCTGGGCGGCAAGAAGGTCATGGACCTGCGCCTTGGGGCGCTGTCGGACATGTACTTCGACAACGACACCGCCTATTCGCCGATGAGCAGCCAGCACGGCGACCTGCGGGTGGTGATCGCGCTGGCCGGCGTCGCCGTGCTGATCTTGCTGCTGGCGGTGATCAACTACGTCAACCTGGCCACCGTGCGCACGCTGCGGCGCCAGCGTGAAATCGCGGTGCGCAAGGTGCTCGGCGCCGGCGTCGGCCGCCTGACCGGCCAGTTCCTGGCCGAATCGCTGCTGGTGTCGCTGAGCGCCACCGTGCTGGGGCTGGCGCTGGCGGCGCTGCTGCTGCCGCTGTTCTCGGAGTTGATGGACCGGCGCCTCGAGCATATGTTCACGGCCGGCGCGGTGCTGCTGGCGCTGGCGCTGGGCGCGGCGGTCGGCGCGCTGGCGGGCAGCTATCCGGCCTGGGTGGCGTGGCGGGTGCGTCCACCGCGCACCCTGGCCGGCCGCGGCGGCAGCGAGACCGGCGCCGGCCTGTGGCTGCGCCGCGCGCTGACGGTATTGCAGTTTTCCACCGCGATCGGCCTGTCCGGCGTGACGCTGACCATCGCCTACCAGACCCGCTACGCGATGGCGGCCGATCCCGGCTTCGACACGCATCCGCTGCTGGTGGTCGGCTTGCCGGCCGACCTGCAGAACCCCGCCAGCCGCGGCCTGCGCGAAGCCTTGTCGCATCTGCCCGGCGTCGACGGCGTCGCGGCGGCGGCCGATCCGGTCGGCCGCGGCTTCATCGGCGCCAATGTCGGACTGGCTCGCAGCGACGGCATCAAGGCCAGCGTCGTCACGCGTCCGGTCAGCCCGAACTTCTTCAGCGTCTACGGCGTGGCGGCGCGCGCCGGGCGCCTGTTCGACAGCCAGCGCGACCAGGAGGACCGGCGCGACACGGTGGTGCTGAACGGCGCGGCGGTGCGCGCCTTGCGTTTCGCCACGCCGGAGGCGGCGGTGGGCCAGCTCGTCACGATGGGCGACGGGCCCGAGGCGGTGGCCGCGCGCGTGATCGGCGTGGCCCCGGACATCCGCCACGAGGGCTTGCATGATGTGGCGCAGCCGATCGTGTATTTCCCGGCGCTGTCGATCAACACGCTGACCGCGCGCAGCCACGGCGACCTGACCGCCCTGGAAAGCGCGGTCGGCGACCTGCAGCGCCAATACTTCCCCAACGACGTGCTGGAAGTGCGCCGCGCCGGCAGCTATTTCGCGCTCAATTACGCCGACGACCTGCGCCTGGCAAAGCTGCTGGGCCTGGCCAGCGCGATCGCCATCGGCATCGCCGCCTTCGGCATCTACGTGCTGGCCGCCTACAGCGTGCAACGGCGCGAACGCGAAATCGTGCTGCGCAAATTGTATGGCGCCGATGCGCGCGCGATCGGGCTGTTGATCGGCAAGGAGTTCAGCGTATTGGTGGGCGTCGGCGCCGCCATCGGCCTGCCGCTGGCCTGGTTCGCCACCGAGCATTATCTGTCGAGTTTTGTCGAGCGCGCGCCGCTGGCCGGGCTGGCGCTGGCCCTGGCGCTGGCGCTGGTCGCCCTGGTGGCCTTGTGCGCCACGCTGCGCCACACGCTCAAGGCCACCGGCATCGCGCCGGCGCTGGCCTTCCGTACCGCCTAGCTGTGCTGCCGGGAGGGGCTTCGCCCCTTCCCAAGGTCGAGATCGTTCATCCCGACGCGATCCGACAGGTCGTCAATTCCGGATCAATGTCATTTTCTGCCGCCGCGCAGCGGCCGCACGCCAGCGTAGCGGCGTGCGGCCTATCCCTGCCTGCCTTACACGCCGCCGCCGGCGATGCCGTCCAGGTACTTCAACAGCACCGGCGCCGTCATGACCGGCACTTCGTAGTCCAGCTCGGCAAGCGCCCGGCAGGTCGCCTGCTGGTCCAGCGCCGCCTCGGCGGCGACCGCGGCGCCTGCCGCCGGGTCGAACAGATGCAGATAGGGCGCGAACGGCAAGGCGCTGTTTTCCGCGGACGCCCGCAGGGCCTCGGCGTACCAGCTGCCGAGCGGTACCGGTCGGAGCGCCGCGTCGTTCTGCCGCGCCCAGTCCATCAGCTGGTTCCAGTCGAAGACCTGCTGGCCGAGCAGGTGGTAGTTGCCGCTCGCGCTGGCCGGCGTGCACAGGCGGCACACCGCCGCCGCCACCGCGTCGACCGGAATGACGGTCTCGTTGTACGGGGTGTCGAGGTAGATGCCCAGCGCCAGGCAGGTGCGTAGATAGCGCGCCACCATATCGTCGTCGCGGCCCTTGCCGTGGACGCTGTCGGCGACCACCCGGCCGAGACGGAAGATGCTGGCGGCCATCCCTTGCTGCCTTGCCCGCTCCACCAGCACTTCCGCCTGCCACTTGCTGGCCGCGTACCCGGCATGCTCGACATGACGCTCGTCGAGGTTGCACGTTTGCTCGTCCACCGTGGCGCGCCTGGGCGCCGGCGCAAACGTCGCCGTGGTGGAAATGTAGGCAAAGCGCGCCGCTCCCGCCCTGGCCGCCAGTTGCAGCAGGAATAAGGTGGCCTCGACATTCGCCGCGCGCAGCGCGCGGTAGGGCTGTGCGTGATTGACCGCGGCGCCGTTGTGGACCACCAGGCCGACGCGCTGTTCGAGCAGGCGCTGGGTGGCGTGATCGAGGCCCAGTTCCGGCGCCGTCAGGTCGCCCGCCAGCGCGACGATGCGCTCGGCGTAGCACGGCCGCCACAAGCCGTAGTCTGCCAGCGCCTGTTGCAGGCGCCGGGCCGCGGCCGGCGCAGTGGCGGCGCGCACCAGGCAATAGATGGTGGCCTCCGGGCGCGACGCCAGCAGTTCGCGCAGCAGGAATGCGCCGACGAAGCCGTTGGCGCCGGTGAGCAGCACGTCCGCCGCGGCGGGCGCCGCGGCGTTGTCGACCGCCGGCACCGCGCGCAGCAACGCGTGCTCCAGCGGCATGGAAGCACCCGGCAGCGCCTGGTGCTGATCGATTGCGCCGGCCAGCAGATGGACCGTGGGGCAGCTGAAAATACGCTGCAACGGTACCTTGCGCCGCAGCCGCATTTCGATCAGGGACATCAGCTTGGCCGCCAGCAGGGAGTGGCCGCCCAGCGCGAAGAAATCGTCATGCCGGCCCACACGGTCCAGCTTGAGCACCTCGGCCCACACCGCGGCCAGCGCCACTTCGGTCGCCCCCAGCGCTTCCTCGTAGCCGCCGGTGGCGAAGGTGTCCTGGCCCGGCGCCGGCAGCGCTTGGCGGTCCAGCTTGCCGCTGGGCGTCAACGGGAAGGCCGGCAGCGTCACGAAGGCCGACGGCAGCATGTGCTCGGCCAAGGTGGCGGCCAGCTGGCGGCGCAGGGCGGCGGCGTCGGGCGCGGCCGCGCCGTCGCCCAGCAAGTAGGCCACCAGCCGCTCCTCGCGCAGCACCACCAGCGCCTCGCGCACGCCGTCGCAGGCGGCCAGGTGCGCCTCGATCTCGCCCAGTTCGATGCGGAAGCCGCGCAGCTTGACCTGGAAATCGTTGCGGCCCTGATAGTCGAGGTCGCCATTGGGCAGCCAGCGCGCCAGGTCGCCGGTGCGGTACAGGCGGGCGCCGGGCCGGCCGCCGAACGGATCGTCGATAAAGCGTTCGGCGCTCAGGGCCGGCAGGTTGAGGTAGCCGCGCGCCACGCCGGCGCCGCCGAGATACAGCTCGCCCACCACGCCCAGCGGCACCGGCTGTCCGCGCGCGTCGAGCAGGTAGGCCTGGGTGTTGGCGATCGGCCGCCCGATCGGCACGCCCGCGGCCGGCGCCGGGGCGCAGGGCCCGAAGCGCTGGGCGGTGGCGTACACGGTGGTCTCGGTGGGGCCGTAGGTGTTGAGCAGTTCGCACCGGCGCAGGCGCGCGCAGGCCAGCCAGCTGTCCAGGTGGCGGCGCTCGGCCTTCTCGCCGCCGATGATCACCAGCCGCAGCGCCGCCGACGGCGGCGCCAGGCCGGCCTGGCTTTCCAGCATCCACTGGTGCCAGAACGCGGTCGGCAAGTCGGCCACGGTAATCCGGTGCTGGTCGAGGAAGGCGATGTAGGCCGGCGAGGGCGCGACCATGTCGGCCGGCCGCAGCACGACGGTGGCGCCCACCGCCAGCACCGGGAACAGTTCTTCGATCGAGCTGTCGAAGCTGAACGAGGCGAATTGCAGCACGCGGTCGTCCGCCCGCAGCGCGCAGCTGTCGATGTGGTGGCGGACCAGGTTGAGCACGTTGCCGTGCTCCACCGCCACGCCCTTGGGCAGGCCGGTGGAGCCGGAGGTGTAGATCACATAGGCCAGCTGCGCCGCCTGCGTGGCGGGCGCCGGATTGTGGTCGGCGTCGGGCGGTCCGTCGTCGCCGGCCAGGGCCAGCACCGGCAGCGTGGCCGGCACCGCGATGGCCTCCAGCAGCGCCTGCAGCCCGTCCTGCGCCAGCAGCGCCACCGGCGCGCAGTCCCGCAGCATGTGGGCCAGGCGCGCGGCCGGGTAGGCCGGGTCGAGCGGCACGTAGGCGGCGCCGGCCTTGAGGATGGCCAGCAGGCCGACCACCAGCTCCGGGCTGCGTTCGGCGCACAGCGCGACCCGGTCGTCGGCGCGCACGCCGAGCGCCAGCAGGCGATGCGCCAGCCGGTTGGCGCGTGCGTTCAGTTCGCCATAGCCGACGCCGACGCCGTCGCACAGCAGCGCGACGGCGTCCGGCCGGCTGGCCGCCTGCGCCTCGAACAGCTGGTGTATCAGCGTGGCCGGCGCGTCCCATGCGCGGGCGGTGGCGTTGAAGCCGGCCAGCAACAGTTGCCGCTCGTCCGGGTCGAGCAGGGCGATGTCGCCGGCGGGTTGCTCGGCGTCGGCCACCATCGCCGCCAGCAGCCGCAGGAAGCGGTGTCCGATGCGCTCGGCCGTGCCATGCTCGAACAGCGCGCTGGCGTAGTTCAGGCTGCCCGAGATGGCGTCGCCGCTGTCGACCAGCGACAGCGACAGGTCGTCGTGGGTGGTGTCGGGCGCACGGCTCTGCTGGCGCAGCGACAGGCCGGGCAGGGCCAGGGCGCCGTCGCCCGGCGTGTTCATCAGATTGAGCATGACCTGGAACAGCGGCCCGTGGGCCAGGCTGCGCGGCGGCTGCACGGCTTCGACCACCTGGTCGAACGGCAGGTCCTGGTGGCTGTAGGCCGCCAGGCTGCTGTCGCGGACCCGCGCCAGCAGCGCCGCCACGCTCGGGTTGCCGTCCAGGCGCACGCGCAGCGCCAGGGTGTTGAGGAACAAGCCGATCAAGCCTTCCAGCTCGGGGCGCTGGCGGTTGGCCACCGGCGTGCCGACCACGATGTCGTCCTGTCCGCTCAGGCGCGCCATCAGCATGGCCCAGCCGGTGAGCAGGGTCATGAACAGGGTGGCGCCGTGCCGCTGCGACAGCCGGCGCAGGCCGGCGGCCAGATCGGCCGGGATGGTCAGCGCGACGCTGGCGCCCGCGTATTGCTGGAGCGCCGGGCGCGGCCGGTCCAGCGGCAGCGCCAGCAGCGCCGGCGCGCCGTCCAGGTAGCCGCGCCAGAAATCGGCCTGCCGGCGCAGGGCCGCGCCCTGCAGCCACTGCCGCTGCCAGGCGGCATAGTCGGCGTATTGCAGCGCCAGCGGCGGCAGCGGGTCGGGCCGGCCCTGGCTGAAGGCGGTGTACAAGGCGTTGACCTCGCCCACCAGGATGCCGACCGACCAGGCGTCGGTGACGATGTGGTGCTGGGTCAGCAGCAGCAGGTGCTCGTCCTCGGCCAGGCGCAGCAGCTGTCCGCGCACCAGCGGCCCGGCCGCCAGGTCGAACGGCCGCGCCGCCTCCTGCGCGCCGAGGCGGGCCACGGCGTCGTCGCTGGCCTGGCCGGCAAGCTGGCGCAGGTCGTGGGTGGCGAGCGCGAAACCGCAATCGGGCGCGGCGATGTGCTGCCGCGGCCCGTCGGCGCCGCCGGCGAAGCGGGTGCGCAAGCCCTCGTGGCGGGCCACCACGCGGTCCAGGCAGGCCTGCAGCGCGGCCTGGTCCAGTGTGCCGCTGAGGCGCAGCGCGGCCGGCATGTGGTAGGCGGCGCCGGCGGCCGGATCGAGCTGGTCGAGGAACCACAGGCGCTGCTGGGCCCAGGACAGCGGCAGCGGGCCGGCGCGGTCGGCCGCGGCGATGGCGGGGCTGTCGGCCGCCGCGCCGGCGCCGCGCGCCTGGTCGACCAGCTCGGCCAGGGCGGCCAGCGTGGGCTGGGCAAACAGCGCCCGCAGGCCGAGCTCGACCCCGAGCCGGCTGCGCAGCCGCGCCGTCAGTTGCACCGCCAGCAGCGAGTGGCCGCCCAGTTCGAAGAAATGGTCGTGGCGGCCGACCTGCGGCAGCCCCAGCAGTTCTTGCCACAGGCCGGCCAGCGCCTGTTCGGTGGCGCCGCGCGGCGCCGCATAGGCGGACGCGGTGACCGCGTCCTGGTCCGGCGCGGGCAGGGCATTGCGGTCGAGTTTGCCGTTCGGCGTCAGCGGCCAGGCCGCCAGCATCACGTAGGCGGCCGGCAGCATGTGCTCGGCCAAGTGCTGCGCCAGCGCGGCGCGCAGCGCGGCCGGCGTGGGCGCCTCGGCGGCGGCCAGCACATAGGCCACCAGGCGGGCTTCGCCGACGCCGTCCTGGCGCGCCAGCACCACCGCCTCGCGCACGCCGGCGCAGGCCGCCAGGCGGGTCTCGATCTCGCCGAGCTCGATGCGGAAGCCGCGGATCTTGACCTGGAAATCGTTGCGGCCCAGGTATTCCAGATTGCCGTCCGGCAGCCAACGCACCAGGTCGCCGGTGCGGTACAGGCGGGCCTCGGGCGCGCCGCTGAACGGATCGGCGAGGAAGCGCTGCGCCGTCAGCAGCGGCTGGTTCAGATAGCCGCGCGCGACGCCGGCGCCGCCGATGTAGAGCTCGCCGGCCACGCCCAGCGGCGCCAGTTGCCGGTGGGCGTCCAGCACGTACAGCCGGGTGTTGGCGACCGGCCGGCCGATGTGGGGCACGAAGCCGGTGTGCCGTTCCATCCGCACCCAGGTGGAATAGGTGGTGGTCTCGGACGGGCCGTAGAGATTGGCCAGGCGCAGTACGCCGGTCTCGGCAAACAAGCGCTCGGCCAGTGCGCGCGTGAGCGGCTCGCCGGCCAGGTTGACCGACTCCACCGAGGCCGGCACGCGCCGCGCCGCCAGCAGCGCGCTCAGCGCCGACGGCACGGTATTGATCAGCGACACCGCCTCGGGCGCGTCCAGCACGTCGCGCACCAGCTTGACCGTGGCGCCGCAGGCCAGCGGCACGAACAGTTCAAACACATGGAGGTCGAAATTGATCGAGGTCGAGAACAGCGTCAGCGCCAGCTGCCGCGGCGGGAAGTGCGCGCCCGCCCAGTGGATGAAATTGACCGCGTTGGCGTGCGCGATCATCACGCCCTTGGGCTGGCCGGTCGAGCCGGAGGTGTAGATCACATAGGCCAGGTGGTGCGGCGCCAGTCCCAGCGCGGCCGGGTCGGGATTGCGCTCGGCGCCGGCGCCGGCTTGCGCGGCCTCGGCGGGGGCGTCCAGCAGCAGCGCGGCCGGCGCGCCGTCCATGGCGCGCACGGCCGGCGTCAGCGCCGCCAGCAGCGCGCGCGTGGTGACCAGGGCCACCGGCGCGCTGTCGGCCAGCATGTACGCCAGCCGCGCGGCCGGATAGGCCGGGTCGAGCGGCACGTAGGCGGCGCCGGCCTTGAGGATGGCCAGCAAGCTGGCCACCATGTCGCAGCCGCGTTCGAGGCAGACGGCGACGCGGTCGTCGGGGCGCACGCCGCGCG
The DNA here is from genome assembly GCF_019166075.1 of Duganella violaceipulchra. Lineage (NCBI taxonomy): Bacteria > Pseudomonadati > Pseudomonadota > Betaproteobacteria > Burkholderiales > Oxalobacteraceae > Duganella > Duganella violaceipulchra. Next base: position 26,000 of record NZ_JAHTGR010000032.1, read on the forward strand.
CGAGCAGCTGGTGGGCGAGCTCGTTGGCGCGGCGGTTCAACTGGCCGTAGCTCAGCGTGTCGCCGTCGCACAGCACGGCGGCGGCGTCCGGGTGCGCGGCCGCGCTGTGCTCGAACAGTTGATGGATCAGGACGTGGCGCGGGTAGTCGGCGGCGCTGTCGTTGAAGGTTTCCAGCAATTGAAGCCGCTCGTCCGGCGGCAGGATGGACAGCGCGTGGGCCGGCTGCTCGGGGTGCTGCGCCAGCGCGGCGCCGAGCGCCTCGACCGCGGTCAGCAGGTAGGCGGCGATGCGCCGCGCATCGATGCCGTCGGCGCATTGGGCCGTCACGCCGAAACCGTCGCCGAAATCGTCGACCGAGACCGTGACCGGATAATTGGTGCGCTCCTCGCCGGCCACCGCGCGCATGCCCTCGAGCGGGGCGGCGGCGCCCGGCGCCATGCCGGCGGGGCGGCTGTGGCGGTAGTTCAGCAGCGTGGTAAACAGCGGCAGCGTGCCGGCCACGCCGCTGCAGCGCTGCGCCAGCGCCAGCGACGCTTGTTCGTGCGCCAGCAGCTCGCTCAGGTCGCGCTGGCAGTCGGCGACCACCTGGCCGATCGCGCGCGCGCCCAGCGAGATGCGCAGCGGCAGCGTGTTGATGAACATGCCCAGCACCTGGCCGGCGCCGTCGGCGCCCTGCATGCGCCCCGACAGCACGGTGCCGAACACCACGTCGTCGCGGCCGCAGCATTGCGCCAGCACCTGGGCCCAGGCGGTATGGAACAGCACGGCGGCGCTCACGCCGTGACGGCGCGCGCCCTCGCGCACCCGCCGCGCCAGCGCCGCGTCCAGCTCCAGCCGCGCCTCGCCGACGCGGCCGCCGTCGTGGCGCACGTCGAGCAGGCCGAACGGCGCGGTCGGGGCGTCGATGTCGGCCAGCCGGCGGCGGAAATATTCCTCGTGCGCGGCGGCCGGCATCGCCCGCGCCTGGGCGATGAAGTCGCGGTAGGGCAGCGACGGCGGCAGGCTGTCGCCGCGGCCCTGCAGCAGCGCCTGGATTTCGGCGATGATCAATTCCAGCGTCAGGTGGTCGCTGACCAGGTGGTGGTTCAGCAGCGCCAGCAGCCACTCGCCGGTGCGCGGATCGGCCGCCACGTAGGCGGCGATCAGCGGCGCGCGGCGCAGGTCCAGGCGCAGCCGGCGCGGATCGGTGTGCTGTTGCAGCTGGGCCATGGCGTCGGCGCCGGCCTCCAGCGTCAGTGCGTGGACCGGCAACGGCGCGCGCCGCTGCACCACCTGCACCGGCGTCGCCAGCCCGTCCCAGTGGACGCTGCTGCGCAGGATGGCGTGGCGCGCGATCACGCTTTGCAGCGCGTCGAGGAAGGCGTCGAGCCGCGCACGCTGGTCGAAGGCCAGCACGGAGCGCATCAGGTAGGCGTCGCCTTCGCCGCCCAGCAGGTGGTGGAACAGGATGCCTTCCTGCAGCGGCGCCAGCGGATAGATGTCCTGGATGTTGGCGGCTCCGCCCGGCACGCCGTCGACGATCAGGTCGATCTCGTGCTGGGTCAGCGCCACCAGCGGCAGCAGCTCGGGGCGCAGCGCGTCGCACTCGGCGCCGATCAGGTTGGGCGGCACCGGCGCGGCGCGCGGCGCGGCATCGCCGGCCGCCAGGCCGGCCGCCATGGCCTGCAGCGTGGGCGCGTCGAACACGGCGCGCACCTCGGTGGACAGGCCCAGCCGGCGCAGCCGCTCGATCAGCGTGATCACCATCAGCGAATGGCCGCCCAGTTCGAAGAAATGGTCGTCGCGGCCGACCTGTTCCAGGCCGAGCAGCTCGGCCCAGAGCGCCGCCAGCGCGGTCTCGGCCGGGCCTTGCGGGGCCTGGTAGCGGCGCGCCGCGACGGCGTCGCGGTCCGGGGCCGGCAGGGCGCTGCGGTCGAGCTTGCCGTTCGGGGTCAGCGGCAGCGCCGCCAGCACCACGTAGGCGGCCGGCAGCATGTAGTCGGCCAGCCGGGTCGCCAGCGCGGCGCGCAGCGCGGCCGGATCGAGCGCGGCGGCCGGCTCGGAAGGCGTGCCGGCCTCGGCCACCAGATACGCCACCAGGCGGCGCTCGCCGGGCTGGTCCTCGCGGGCGATGACCACCGCCTCGCGCACGCCGGCGCAACCGGCCAGGCACGCTTCGATCTCGCCGGGCTCGATGCGGAAGCCGCGGAGCTTGACCTGGAAGTCGTTGCGGCCCAGGTACTCGACGCAGCCGTCCGCCAGCCAGCGCACCAGGTCGCCGGTGCGGTACAGGCGCTCGCCGGCGCGGCCGCTGAACGGATCGGCGATGAAGCGCTCGGCGCTCAGCTCGGGACGGTTCAGATAGCCGCGCGCGACGCCGGCGCCGCCGATGTACAGTTCGCCCGCGACACCGATCGGCACCGGCTGGCGCTGCGCGTCCAGCACATACAGCGTGGTGTTGGCGACCGGCCGGCCGATATGGGCCGCGAAGCCGCTGCGCCGTGCCATCGGCACCCAGGTGGAATAGGTGGTGGTTTCCGACGGGCCGTACAGGTTGGCCACCTGTTCGACGCCGGTCTCGGCGAACAGCCGTTCCACCAGCGCGCGCTTGAGCGGCTCGCCGGCCAGATTGAGCGAGCGCATGGCGGCCGGCACCCGGCCGGCGTCGAGCAGGGCGCTGATGGCCGACGGCACGGTGTTGATCAGCGTGACGGCCGGCGCCGGCGCCAGGATGTCGCGCACCAGGTGGATGGTGGCGCCGCAGGCGAGCGGCGCGAACAGCTCGAACACGTGCAGATCGAAATTGATCGAGGTGGAAAACAGCGTGTGCGCCAGCTGTTGCGGGCTGAATTGCTCGAGCGCCCAGTGGATGAAGTTGACCGCGTTGGCGTGCTCGATCATCACGCCCTTGGGCTGGCCGGTGGAGCCGGAGGTGTAGATCACATAGGCCAGGTGGCGCGCGTGCAGGCCGGGCGGGCAGGGGTTGTGCGTGGGCTGGCCGGCCAGGCCGGCGTCGGCGTCCAGCAGCAGCAGCGGCGGCCGGGCCGCGCCGGCGCCCGCCGGCAGGCGCGCTTGCAGCGCGGTCAGGCTCAGCACCGCCTTGGGCGCGCTGTCGTCGAGCATATAGGCCAGCCGCTCGGCCGGATAGGCCGGGTCCAGCGGCACATAGGCGGCGCCGGCCTTGAGCACGCCGAGCACGCCGACGATCATCGGCACGCCGCGTTCCAGGCACAGGGCGACGCGCTGGTCCGGCCCCACGCCCATGGCCAGCAGGCGGTGCGCCAGCTGGTTGGCGCGTCGGTTCAGCTCGGCATAGCCGAGGCGCTCGCCGCCGTACTCCAGCGCCACGGCGTCGGGCCGGGCGGCGGCCTGGTCTTCGAACAGCTGGTGCAGCAGGCGCGCTGGCGGATAGGCGCGCGCCGTGTCGTTGAAACCGACCAGCACTTGCTGGCGCTGTTGCGGGTCCAGCAGCGGCAGCGCGGCCACGCGCTGGCGGTCGTCGGCCACCATCGCCGCCAGCAGCGTCAGCCAGTAGCCGGCCAGCCGCTCGACGCTGTCGCGCTCGAACAGCGCGGTGGCGTATTCCAGATGGCCGCCGAGGGTGTGGCCGTTGTCGCCCAGGTTCAGCGACAGATCGAACTGGGCGGTGGAATGCGGCAGCTCGACCGGCGCCAGCGTCAGGCCCGGCAGCGACAGGGCGGCGTTGGCGCCGCTGCTGTTGTTGAGCGACAGCATGACCTGGAACAGCGGGCTGTGGCTGCGGCTGCGCGGCGGGTTGACCGCCTCGACCACCTGCTCGAACGGCAGGTCCTGGTGCTCGTAGGCGGCCAGCGTGTCGGCCCTGACGGCGGCCAGCAGGCTCGCCACGCTGGGGTTGTCCTGCAGGCGCACGCGCAGTGCCAGCGTGTTGACGAAGCAGCCGATCAGGCCCTCCAGTCCGGCGTGCTGGCGGTTGGCCACCGGCGTGCCGACCACCACGTCGTCCTGGCCGCTCAGGCGCGACAGCAGCGCGGCCCAGCCGGCCAGCAGCGTCATGAACAGCGTGGCGCCGTGGCGCGCGGCCAGCGCGCGCAGGCCGGCCGCCAGCGGCGCCGGGATGGTCAACGCGATGCCGGCGCCGGCGTGGCTGTGCAGCGCCGGACGCGGACGGTCGGCCGGCAGCGCCAGCAGCGCCGGGGCGCCGTCCAGATGGGCGCGCCACCAGTCGGCCTGGCCTTGCAGCGCGGCGTCGCCGAGGCGCTGGCGCTGCCAGGCGGCGTAGTCGGCGTACTGGATGGCCAGCGCCGGCAGCGGGTCTGGCAAGCCCTGGCTGAAGGCGGCGTACAGCGCGCTCACTTCGCGCACCATGACGCCGACCGACCAGCCGTCGGAAATGATGTGGTGCTGGGTCAGCAGCAGCACATGCTCGTCGTCGGCCAGCTGCAGCAGCAGGGCGCGCGCCAGCGGGCCGGCGGCCAGGTCGAAGGGCCGGGCCGCCTCGTCGGCGCCGAGCGCCGCCACGGCGGCGTCCCGCTGGTCGGCGGGCAGCGCGCGCAGGTCGTGCAGGCGCAGCGCGAAGCCGCAGTCGGCGGCGGCGATCGCCTGCACCGGCGCGCCGTCGTGCTGGACAAAGGTGGTGCGCAGGCTTTCGTGGCGGGCCGCCAGGCGGTCGAGCGTGGCGCGCAGCGCGGCCAGGTCGAGCGCGCCGCGCAGGCGCAGCGCGGCCGGCAGGTGGTAGGCGGTGCTGGCGGTCGGATCGAGCTGGGCCAGGAACCACAGGCGCTGCTGGGCCCAGGACAGCGGCAGCGGCTGCCCGCGGTCGGCCGCCGGCACGCTGACGGCGGCGCCGGCCTGGCCGGCCATGCGTTCGCGCACGCGGCGCTGCAGGATGGCCTGCTTGATTTCTTCCAGAGATAGTTCGCGTTGGTTCATGGTGCATCCTTGGCCAGCATTGCCAGCAGTTCTTCCTTCGACAGGCCATCCAGGCTATCGCGCATGGTGTCCAGGTCCTCGCCCAAATAGGTGGCGTATTGCAATGAGGTGATGGCGGCCGCCATGGCCGCCAGCGACGGTTGTTCAAACACTTGGCGCAGCGCCAGCGTGACGCCGAAGGCATCGCGCACGCGCACCAGCAACTGGGCGGCCATCAGCGAATGGCCGCCGAGCTCGAAGAAATGCGCGTCGCGGCCGACCTGCCGCAGCGCCAGCAGTTCCTGCCAGAGCGCCGCCAGGGCCGTTTCGACCTCGCCGCGCGGCGCGCTGTAGTGGCGGGCGGGCAGCGCCTCGCTGTCGGGCGCCGGCAGCGCGTTGCGGTCCAGTTTGCCGTTCGGGCCGAGCGGGAATTCGGCCAGCGTCACAAAGGCCGACGGCAGCATGTAGGACGGCAGCTCGGCGCCCAGCTGCGCGCGCAGCGCGGCCGGGTCCGGCGTGGCGTCCGGCTGCGCCAGCAGATAGGCCACCAGCCGCGGTTCGCCGGGCCGGTCGCTGCGGGCCAGCACCAGCGCCGCGCGCACGCCGGCGCAGGCGGCCAGGCGCGTCTCGATCTCGCCGAGCTCGATGCGCAGGCCGCGCAGCTTGACCTGGCCGTCGTTGCGGCCCAGGTATTCGATATTGCCGTCGGCCAGCCAGCGGCCCAGGTCGCCGCTGCGGTACAGCCGCGCGCCCGGATCGGCGCCGAACGGATCGGCGACAAAGTGCTGCGCGCTCAGCGCCGGCTGGTGCAGATAGCCGCGCGCGACGCCGGCGCCGCCGATGCACAGTTCGCCGATCACGCCGGGCGGCACCGGCTGGCCGCGCGCGTCCAGGATGTACACCGGGGTGTGCGGGATGGGCCGGCCGATCGGCACCTGCTGGAGCTGGAAGTGCGGCGCGCAGCGGTACACGGTGGCGCAGATGGTCGACTCGGTCGGGCCGTAGGCGTTGAACAACCGCAGCCGGGACGACCAGGCGCGCGCCAGCGCCGGCGGGCAGGCTTCGCCGACCACGATCAGGGTCAGCGGCCCGGGGTCGGCCGCGGCCAGCAGCGCCTCGACCACGGTCGGCGCCAGGATCAGGTGGCTGATGGCGTGCCGGCGCAGCGCCAGCCCCAGCGACGCGGCCGAATACGCGGCCTGCTCGCGCAAGTAGAGGCTGGCGCCGGCGCACAGCGTCATGGCGATTTCCGAGATGCTGGCGTCGAAGCCGAACGCGGCGAACTGCAGCAGCCGGCTGTCGGGCGTGATGTCGAATAGCCGGTAGTGGCTGGCGCCGAAGTTGGCCAGCCCCGCATGTTCGAGCATCACGCCCTTGGGGTTGCCGGTCGAGCCGGAGGTGTAGATGACGTAGGCCAGGTGGCGCGCCGTCAGGCCCAGCTGGGCCGGATCGGGATTGCGCTCGTCGTCCGCCTCGCCCTGGCCCTCGGGCGGCAAGCCCTGCGCCGCCTCCAGCGCCAGCACGGCCGGGCCCGGCGTCGGCAGGCGTCGGCGCTGCGCGGCGTCGGCCAGCAGCAGCACCGGCGCGCTGTCGGCCAGCATGTGGGCGATGCGCTGGTCGGGATAGGATGGATCGAGCGGCACATAGGCGCCGCCGGCCTTGAGGATGGCCAGCATGGCGGTGACCAGCGCCACGCCGTCGTCGGTGCACACCGCCACGCGCTGGTCGGGGCGCACGCCGTGCGCCAGCAGGCGGTGCGCGAGCCGGTTGGCGCGCCGGTTCAGCTCGCCGTAGCTGAGGCGTTGATCGCCCCGCACCAGCGCCGGCGCGTCCGGCCGGGCCGCGGCCCTGGCCTCGAACTGCTGTTGCAGCAGCGCACTGGCCGGCGTCGCCGCCGTGGCGCTGGCGTTGAAGCCGGCCAGCAGTTGCCGGCGCTGCGCGGCGTCGAGCAGCGGCAAGTCGGCCAGCGGCCGGGCCGGCGCGGCCACCATCGCCGCCAGCAGTTGCAGCAGATAGCCGGCGTAGCGCTCGACGGTGGCATGGTCGAACAGGTCGCTGGCGTAGTCCAGGCTGCCCGCGATGGTGGCGCCGTCGTCGGCCAGGGCCAGCGACAGCTCGAAATGGCTGGTGGTGCGCGGCGTGGCGTGCGGCGCGAGCGTCAGCCCCGGCAGCGCCAGCGCGCCGCCGCCGGCGGTGTTGTCGAGCGACAGCATGGTCTGGAAGACCGGGCTGTGGCGCATGCTGCGCGGCGGCCGCAGCGCCTCCACCAGTTGCTCGAACGGCAGGTCCTGGTGCTCATAGGCGGCCAGCGTGTCGGCCTTGACGCGCGCGAGCAGCGTGTCGGCGCTGGACTGCTGGTCCAGCCGCACGCGCAGCGCCAGCGTGTTGACGAAGAAGCCGATCAGGCCCTCCAGTTCGGCGCGCCCGCGGTGGGCCACCGGCGTGCCGACCACGATGTCGTCCTGCCCGCTCAGGCGGGCCAGCAGCGCGGCCCAGCCGGTCAGCAGGGTCATGAACAGGGTGGCGCCGTGGCGCACGGCCAGCGCGCGCAGGCCGGCCGCCAGCGGCGCCGGGATGGCCAGCGGTACGCTGGCGCCGGCATGGCTTTGCAGCGCCGGGCGCGGGCGGTCGAGCGGCAGCTCCAGCAGGGCCGGGGCGCCGTCGAGGTGGGCGCGCCAGAAGGCGGTTTGCGCCTGCAGCGCGGCCGTGCCCAGCCAGCGGCGCTGCCAGGCCGCGTAGTCGGCGTACTGGATGGCGAGCGGCGGCAACGGGTCGGCCAGCCCCTGGTGGAAGGCGGTGTACAGCGCGCTCACTTCGCGCACCAGCACGCCGATCGACCAGGCGTCGGTGACGATGTGGTGCTGGGTCAGCAGCAGCAAGTGGTCGTCGTCGGCCAGGCACAGCAGCTGGCCGCGCAGCAGCGGGCCGGCGGCCAGGTCGAAGGGCTGGCAGGCCTCGTCGGCGCCGATGCGGGCCACGGCGGCCTCCTGTTCTTGGCCGCCGAGCCCGCGCAGGTCGCGCCAGGCCAGCGCGAAGCCGCTGTCGGCGGCGCCGATGCGCTGCACCGGACCGTCGGCGCCGTCGGCAAAGCTGGTGCGCAGGCTTTCGTGGCGCGCCACCACCCGGTCCAGCGTGGCCTGCAGCACCGCGCGCTCGAGCGCGCCGCGCAGGCGCAGCGCGGCCGGCATGTGGTAGGCCATGCTGCCGGCCGGATCGAGCCGGGCCAGGAACCACAGCCGTTGCTGGGCCCAGGACAGCGGCAGCGGCTGCCCGCGGTCGGCGCCGGCGATGGCGCCGCCGCTGGCGCGGCCGGCCAGCGCCACGGCGGCCGCCAGGCCGGCCAGCGTCGGCTGTTCGAACAGCGCGCGCAGCGGCAGTTCCACGCCCAGTTGCTGGCGCAGGCGCGACACCAGCCGCACCGCCAGCAGCGAATGGCCGCCCAGCTCGAAGAACTGGTCGTGGCGGCCCACGCGCGTCAGGCCCAGCAGCTCCGACCAGAGGCCGGCCAGCGCCACTTCGACGGCGCCCTCGGGCGCCTCGTAGGCGCGGGTGGCGACGGCGCTGTGGTCCGGCGCCGGCAGCGCCCGCCGGTCCAGCTTGCCGTTCGAGGTCAGCGGGAAGCGCTCGAGCGTGACGAAGGCCGACGGCAGCATGTACTCGGCCAGCGTCAGCGCCAGCTGCGCGCGCAGCGCGGCGGCCTGCGGCGCGGCGCCGGCCTGGGCGGTGAGATAGGCCACCAGGCGCTTGTCGCCGGGGCTGTCCTCGCGCGCGATGACCAGCGCCTCGCGCACGCCGTCGCAGGCGGCCAGCCTGGCCTCGATCTCGCCGAGCTCGATGCGGAAGCCGCGGATCTTGACCTGGAAATCGCTGCGGCCGAGGAACTCCAGCGTGCCGTCGTCCCAGTAGCGCGCGCGGTCGCCGGTGCGGTACATGCGGGCGTCGGCGGCGGCCGTGAACGGATCGCGCGGATAGCGCTCGGCGGTCAGCGCCGGCTGGCCGAAATAGCCGGCGCTGAGGCACTCGCCGGCGATGTACAGGTCGCCCGGCACGCCGAGCGGGCAGGGTTGCAGATGGCGGTCCAGCACGTGGTAGCGGGCGTTCTGGATCGGCCGGCCGTAGGGAATGCTGACCCAGGCCGGATCGGGCTCGCCGACCGGATGGAAGTTGGACCAGACGGTGGCCTCGGTGGCGCCGCCCAGGCTGATCACTTCGCAGCGCGCATACGCCCGCCGCAAGCGCGGCGGCAGTTCCAGCGGTATCCAGTCGCCGCTGAAGAAGGCCAGGCGCAGCGTCTGGTTGGGCGGCTGTCCGGCGCGCTCGGCCAGCAGCGGCAGCAGCTGGGCGAACACCGCCGGCGCCGAATCCCAGAACGTGATGGCGGCGTCGTCGATCAGGCGCAGCAGCCGGCGCGGATCGGCGATATCGTCGCTGGAGGCGATGTGCACCGTGCCGCCGGCCGCCAGCAGGCCGAAGATATCGTAGACCGAGAGGTCGAAGCACAGCGAGGTGGTCAGCAGCAGGGTGTCGCCCGGGCCGACCCCGAAGCGGCGGTTGACCCAGTCGAACAGGTTGATCACCGGCCGGTGCTGCACCGCCACGCCCTTGGGCCGGCCGGTCGAGCCGGAGGTGTAGATGATGTAGGCCAGGTGGCCGGCGTGCAGGCCCAGCGCGGCCGGATCGGGATTGAGGTCGTCGCCGTCGCCGTCGCCGTCGCCGGGGTCGGCGTCCAGCAGCAGCAGCGGCGGCGCGCCGGCGGGCAGGCTGTCGCGCCGGTGCGCCTCGGTCAGCAGCGCCACCGGCGCGCTGTCGGCCAGCATATACGCCAGCCGGTCGGCCGGATAGGCCGGGTCGAGCGGCACGTAGGCGGCGCCGGCCTTGAGGATGGCCAGCAGGCCGACCACCATCTCCAGGCCGCGCCCGGCGCACAGCGCGACCCGCTGGCCGGGCCGCACGCCCAGCGCCAGCAGGCGCCGCGCCAGCCGGTTGGCGCGCCGGTTCAGCTCGCCGTAGGCCAGGCGCCGGTCCTCGAACACCAGGGCGGTGGCGTCGGGCCGGGCGGCCGCGTTCGCTTCGAACAGTTGATGGATCAGCTGCTCGCGCGGGTAGTCGGCGGCGCTGTCGTTGAAGTCCTCCAGCAGCCGGCGCCGTTCGGCCGGCGGCAGGATGGACAGCGCGTGGGCCGGCTGGTCGGGCTGCTGCGCCAGCGCGGCGCTGAGCGCCTCGAGCGCCGTCAGCAGATAGCCGGCCATGCGCTGCGGGTCGATGCCGGCGGCGCACAGCGCGGTCAGCGCGAAGCCGTCGCCGAAGTCGTCGACCGAGACCGTGACCGGGTAGTTGCTGCGTTCCTCGGCGGCGATGGCGCGCATGCCTTGCCAGGCGCGGCCGGCGTCCTGGCCGGCCGCGCCGCCCTGGCTGTGGCGGTAGTTGAGCAGGGTGGTGAACAGCGGCTGCGGCGCGGCCACGCCGCTGCAGCGCTGGGCCAGCGCCAGCGAGGCTTGTTCATGCACCAGCAGCTCGCCCAGGTCGCGGTAGCTGTCGCGCACCACCTGGCCGATCGGCCGCGCGCCCAGCGAGATGCGCAGTGGCAGCGTGTTGATGAACATGCCCAGCACTTGGCCGGCGCCGTCGGCGCCCTGCAGGCGGCCCGACAGCACGGTGCCGAACACCACGTCGTCGCGGCCGCAGCACTGCGCCAGCACCTGGGCCCAGGCGGTATGGAACAGCACGGCGGCGGTCACGCCGTGGCGGCGCGCGCCCTCGCGCACGCGCAGCGCCAGCGCCGGGTCCAGCCGCAGCCGGGCCTCGCCGATGCGCTGGCCGTCATGTTGCACGTCGAGCAGGCCGAACGGCGCGGTCGGTTCGTCGATGTCGGCCAGCCGGCGGCGGAAATATTCCTCGTGGGCGGCGGCCGGCACGGCGCCGGCCTGGGCGATGAAATTGCGGTAGGGCAGCGGCGCCGGCAGGCTGTCGCCGCGCCCCTCCAGCAGCGCCTGGACTTCGGCGATGATGAACTCGAGCGTCAGGTGGTCGCTCACCAGGTGGTGGTTGAGCAAGGTCAGCAGCCATTCGCCGGCCTGCGGATCGGCCATGACGTAGGCCGCGATCAGCGGCGCGCGTTGCAGGTCCATCCGCAGCCGGCGCGGATCGGTGTGCCGTTGCAGCTGGGCCAGGGCGTCGCCGCCGGCCTCCGCCGTCAGCGTGTGGACCGGCAGCGGCGCGCGCCGCTGCACCACCTGCACCGGCGTCGACAGCCCGTCCCAGCGCATGCTGCTGCGCAGGATGTCGTGGCGGGCGACGACCCGCTGCAGCGCGTCGAGGAAGGCGTCGAGCCGCTGGCGGCCATCGAACGCAAAGCTGGAGCGGATGATGTAGGCGTCGCCTTCGCCGCCCAGCAGGTGGTGGAACAGGATGCCTTCCTGCAGCGGCGCCAGCGGATAGATGTCCTGGATGTTGGCGGCGCCGTCGGGCACGCTGTCGACGATCAGGTCGATCTCGTCCTGGGTCAGCGCCACCAGCGGCAGCAGCGCCGGGGTGATGGCGATCGTCGCCGCCGCGGCCGGATGCAGCAGCGCCGCCGGCGCCTGGCCCGCCGCCAGCGCGGCGATCAGCGCCGGCTTGTGCTGGCGCAGCAGGCCGAGGGTGTCCTGGTCCAGCGCGCCGGGCGGCGCCTTGATGGTCAGCTCGCCGTCGTCGACGCCGAGCGTGACGCGCAGCGATTGCAGGCGGGCGTACAGTGGTTGCATAGTCATAAACGGAATTCCTCGACAGGTTCTGCGCTCGGCGCGCTGGCGCCGGGCAAGGTGAGCAGGTTGGGCGGGACCACGAAGGCCGGCGCCGCATGGTCCTGGCGCGCGCCGATGGCCGCCGCCAGCGCGGCCAGGCTGGCCGACGAGAACACGGTGCCGACATCGGTGGCCAGGCCGCGCGCGCGCAGGCGCTCGATCAGCGCGATGACCAGCAGCGAATGGCCGCCCAGCGCGAAGAAGTTATCGTCGCGGCCGGCCAGGGGCAGGCCCAGCAAATCCTGCCAGATCTCGGCCAGCGCCGTTTCGATGGCGCCGTGCGGCGCCGCGTAGGCCGGTCCGGCCAGCGCGCCCTGGTCGGGCGCCGGCAGGGCCCGGCGGTCCAGCTTGCCGTGCGGGGTCAGCGGCATGCTGGCCAGTGTGACGAAGGCGGCCGGCAGCATGTAGTCGGCCAGCAGCGTGGCCAGCCGCGCCCGCAGCGCGGCCGGGTCCGGCACGGCGCCGTCGCGCGCGGTCAGGTAGGCCACCAGCCGCCGGTCGCCGGGGCTGTCCTCGCGCGCCAGCACCACCGCCTCGCGCACGCCGGGGCAGGCGGTCAGGGCGGTCTCGATCTCGCCGAGCTCGATGCGGTAGCCGCGCAGCTTGACCTGGAAGTCGTTGCGGCCCAGGTACTCGATGGCGCCGCCGGGCAGATGGCGGCCGAGGTCGCCGGTGCGGTACAGGCGGGCGCCGGGCAGGGTGCTGTACGGGTCGGCCACGAAGCGCTGCGCCGTCAGGTCGCGGCGGTTCAGGTAGCCGCGCGCGACGCCGTCGCCACCGATGTAGAGCTCGCCGGCCACGCCGGGCGGCGCCAGCCGGCCGTGGGCGTCCAGGATGTAGACCTGGGTGTTGCTGATCGGCCGCCCGATCGGCAGCGGCCGCGTGCCCGCCGTCACCGCGTGGGTGGTGGCGAAGGTGGTGGTCTCGGTCGGGCCGTAGCAGTGCACCAGGTGGCGCGGCGGACTGTCGCGCAGCACGCGGGCGACGGCGTTGAAGTCGGCCTGTTCGCCGCCGAACAGCAGATAGCGCAGGCCGGCGATGAGCGGCGCCAGCGGCTCGGCGTACTGGTTGAACAGGCCGGCGGTCAGGTGCAGCACGGTCACGCCGGCGCCGCCGAGCAGCGCGCCCAAGGATTGCGCGTCGAGCAGCGTGGCCGGCGGCACGATCAGCAGCCGGGCGCCGTGCAGCAGCGTGGCCCAGATCTCCCAGGTCGAGGCGTCGAAGGCCGGGTTGGCGCAATGCGCCACGCAATCGTCGGCGCCGATGTGCACGTAGCAGGGATGCATCACCAGCCGCAGCACGTTGCGGTGCTCGACCATCACGCCCTTGGGCTGGCCGGTCGAACCGGAGGTATAGATGACGTTGGCCAGATGGCGCGCGTGCAGGCCGGGCACGGCCGGCGCGGGCAGTGCGTCGGCCGCCATGGCGGCGTCGTCGAGCACGATCAGCGGCACGCCGCTGGCCGGCAGCCGCGCCTGCAGCCCCGGCTGCAGCAGCAGCGCGGCCGGGGCGCAGTCGGCCAGCATATAGTCCAGGCGCGCGGCCGGGTAGGCCGGATCGAGCGGCACATAGGCGGCGCCGGCCTTGAGGACGGCCAGCATGGCGAGCACCATCTCGACGCCGCGCTCGGCGCAGATCGCCACCCGGTCGTCGGGCCGCACGCCCAGCGCCAGCAGGCGCCGCGCCAGGCCGTTGGCGCGCCGGTCCAGCTCGCCGTAGCTCAGCCGCCGGCCGGCGCAGTCCAGCGCGACGGCGTCCGGCCGCGCGGCGGCCTGCTGTTCGAACAGGCGGTGCAGCAGCTGCTCGCGCGGAGAGTCGGCGGCGCTGTCGTTGTAGTCCGCCAGCAGCAGGCGCCGTTCGGCCGCCGGCAGCATGTTCAGCGTCCGGGCCGGCTGGCCGGCGTCGGCGGCCAGCGCCGCCAGCAGCGTCTCGACGGCGCCCAGCAGGTAGGCCGCCATGCGCGCCGAATCGATGCCGTCGGCGCATTGCATGGTCAGCGCGAAGCCGGCGCCGAGATCGTCGACCGAAACCGACACCGGGTAGTTGGTGCGCTCGATGGCGACGATGGCGCGCATGCCTTCCCAGTCGCGCTGGTGGGCCGCAGCGTCCTGGGCGGCGGCGGCGGCGGCGCGGTTGTGGCGGTAGTTCAGGATGGTGGTAAACAGCGGCTGCGGCGCGGCCACGCCGCTGCAGCGTTGCGCCAGCGCCAGCGAGGCTTGCTCGTGGCTCAGCAGTTCGCCCAGGTCGCGGTAGCTGTCGCGCAGCACCTGGCCGATCGGCCGCGCCCCCAGCGAGATGCGCAGCGGCAGCGTGTTGATGAACATGCCGAGCATCTGGCCGGCGCCGTCCGCGCCCTGCAGCCGGCCCGACAGCACGGTGCCGAACACCACGTCGTCGCGGCCGCAGCATTGCGCCAGCACCTGGGCCCAGGCGGTGTGGAACAGCACCGCCGCGCTTACGCCGTGGCGGCGCGCGCCCTCGCGCACGCGCAGCGCCAGCGCCGCGTCCAGCTCGAGCCGGGTCTCGCCGACGTCGCTGCCGTCATGGCGCACGTCGAGCAGGTCGAACGGCGCGGTCGGGGCGTCGATGTCGGCCAGCCGGCGGCGGAAGTATTCCTCGTGCGCGGCGGCCGGCACCGCGCGCGCGCGGGCGATGAAGTCGCGGTAGGGCAGCGACGGCGGCAGGCTGTCGGCGCGGCCCTGCAGCAGCGCCAGGATCTCGGCGATGATCAGTCCCAGCGTGGTGTTGTCGCTGACGATGTGGTGGTCGAGCAGCGCCAGCAGCCACTGGCCGGAGTGCGGATCGGCCGCCACGTAGGCGGCGATCAGCGGCGCGCGGCGCAGGTCCAGGCGCAGCCGGCGCGGGTCGGTGCGTTGCTGCAGCTGCTCGACGGCGTCGCCGGCGGCGTCCAGCGTCAGCGTGTGGAGCGGCAGCGGCGCCTGCCGCTGCACCACCTGCACCGGCGCCGACAGGCCGGTCCAGCGCACGCTGCTGCGCAGGATGTCGTGGCGCGCGATCACGCTTTGCAGCGCGTCGAGGAAGGCGTCGAGCCGCGCGCGGCGGTCGAACACGAACGTCGAGCGCATCAGGTAGGCGTCGCCTTCGCCGTCCAGCAGGTGGTGGAACAGGATGCCCTCCTGCAGCGGCGCCAGCGGATAGATGTCCTGGATGTTGGCGGCGCCGCCCGGCACGCTGTCGACGATCAGGTCGATCTCGTGCTGGGTCAGCGCCACCAGCGGCAGCAGCTCGGGGCGCAGCGCGCCGCACTCGGCGCCGATCAGGTTGGGCGGCACCGGCGCGGCGCGCGAGCGGGCCTCGTCGCCCGTGGTCAGGCCGGCCGCCATGGCGTGCAGCGCGGGCGCTTCGAACACGGCGCGCACCTCGGTGGACAGGCCCAGCCGGCGCAGCCGCTCGATCAGCGTGATCACCATCAGCGAATGGCCGCCCAGTTCGAAGAAATGGTCGTCGCGGCCGACCTGTTCCAGGCCGAGCAGCTCGGCCCAGACGGCCGCCAGCGCGGTCTCGGCCGGGCCCTGCGGGGCCTGGTAGCGGCGCGCCACGACGGCGTCCTGGCCGGGGGCTGGCAGGGCGTTGCGATCGAGCTTGCCGTTCGGGGTCAGCGCCAACGCCTCCAGCACCACGTAGGCGGCCGGCAGCATGTAGTCGGCCAGCCGGGTCGCCAGCGCGGCGCGCAGCGTGGCCGGGTCGAGCGCGGCGGCAGATTCCTGCGCGCCGGCCTCGGCCACCAGATAGGCCACCAGGCGGCGCTCGCCGGGGCTGTCCTCGCGGGCGATGACCACCGCCTCGCGCACGCCGGCGCAGGCGGCCAGGCGCGCTTCGATCTCGCCGAGCTCGATGCGGAAGCCGCGGATCTTGACCTGGAAGTCGTTGCGGCCCAGGTATTCGATGCCGCCGTCCGGCAGCCAGCGGCCGAGGTCGCCGGTGCGGTACAGGCGGGCGTCGGGGCGGTCGCCGAACGGGTCGGCGATGAAGCGTTCGGCCGTCAGCTCGGGGCGGTTCAGGTAGCCGCGCGCGACGCCGGCGCCACCGATGTACAGTTCGCCGGTCACGCCGATCGGCGCCGGCTGGCGGTGGGCGTCGAGGATGTAGGCGCGCAGGTCGGGCAGGGGCTGGCCGATCAGGCTGCCCA
>NZ_JAHTGR010000033.1:0-34779 GCF_019166075.1 Duganella violaceipulchra
GTTCGGCGATGACGGTGAAACGTCACAGGAAAAGAGCAGTGCGGGACAGCGCCGAGCAGCTGATGAAGTGGAAACGAGCACAGCTTAAATTAACTGGCAGAGTGTCTTGACTGACGGGTCCACTTTATACCCAGTGGGAACTGGTGAGCCGGTGTGACGTAAATGAGACGGGCATTGTCCGGAATTTTGCTCGGAACAATACCCTCTCTATCGACTGGCACACACGCGACGGTTGCACCTTGACTCTTGAAAAGAGAACGCGCAATTGGATAGCCTGGGTCTTCTACTGCAACCACACTCCCTGGCTCTAATAGTATCCGTCCCAGCAAATCCAACGACTGCTGTGCCCCGTTGGTGACGACGACTTGTCGCGCTGCGCACCGCACGCCACGGGCATAACCAGCATGACGGACAATCGCCTCCCTTAACTCTAAAACGCCTTCGGTTGGAGCATAGCGGCCTCGATCAACCGAGTCCTGACGTAGGCCATGCAAAATGCACCGCCGCCATTCCTCTTGCGGAAAATGAGCCGGTGAAGGGGCACCACCAATGAACTCGTATTCAGAGCGCCCGAGCGCGAACGGCTGTCTGAATGGAGTATCCCACCCCATCCATTTTTCCAGTGTGTCTCGAGAGGCCAATTGCGCCCCCTCCACTTTCCGAGCGCCCGCCCCGCCGAGCTCGCCAACGAAGGTACCCCTACCAGTGTGCGCAACCAAAATTCTGTCATAGGTGAGTCGGCTGTAGGCATCAGCAACAGGCTTACGAGATATACCCAACTGCTGCGCCAAAAGCCTCGTAGGTGGTAGCTGTTGTCCTGGCGCCAAGCGGCCCGAGCGTATGGCTTGGCTTATTTGGCTATATACCTGCTCAGATAAATCCCTGCCGCCCTCGATGATCAGGTGAAGCTCCATGATTTTCCCTCCATCGACACCGCGATGATTTCCTACCGACAATAGTTGAACTAAAATCTTACATCATTGTCGGCCAGACAGAAAATATATCGCCCCATTAGTGGCACCCTAAGTTTTACGGGGATTGGCTACCCGCAGCGCGCCTTGCCCCTCCTACAATAGAGTCACTCTGCCCCTTCATTAAAGGAAATAGACTTGTTGACTCGCCTGAACTTCTGCGGCGCATCACCGGAAACTATCAAAGCCCTGTCCGCGTTGGAAGGCGCAGCCAACAACTTGGGCTTGGAGGCGTCGCAGCTGGAATTGGTCAAAGCGCGCGCTTCGCAGCTCAACGGCTGTGCCTACTGGGTGGACCTGCATACTACAGATGCACGTAAGGCCGGCGAAGCCGATCACTGCCTGCGCGGTGTCTCCGCCAGACGCGAGACTCCGTTCTTTTCACGGCGTAAGCACGCAGCACTGGGCTGGACCGTGGCCTTAACCCGGCTGCCGCTGGCCCACGCGCCTGACGCTGACTATGAATACCAAGTTGCGAACTTCAGTTCAAAGGAAACGGCCGACTTGACTCTAGCTATTTCCACTATCAACCGCAGGAACCGCTTGGCTGTTGGCTTACGCAGGATGCCAGCTGCATAACAGATGGGTGGGGACTGCACAGCGCATTTGTGATGCCCTCGACTTTCAACGTGCCTATAAAATTTTCGGACTCCTGCATGAAACAGCGCCTCGACTACCACCAGGCATCCCCGGACGCTCTAAATGCACTTATTGCACTCGAGCTTGCGGTACTCCGTCTGGGGCTGGACCCTCGTCTTTTGCAGCTCGTAAAGCTCCGCGCCTCACAAATAAATGGGTGTGCTTACTGCGTCGACATAGAGAGCGACGAAGCAAGGCGAGTTGGCGAAGCACCGCGTCGCCTTTTCACGCTTTCTTTGTGGAGAGAAAGTACCTTGTTCAGTGCTCAAGAGCGCGCTGCGCTGGCGTGGACCGAGGCGCTGACCCAACTGAACAACAGAGCCGCAATCAATGAGGCTCGCGCTTTGATGAGCGCTGTATTCGACGAACAGCAAATCGAAAATTGGGCCTTGGCGATCGTCGCAATCAATTGCTGGAACCGGGTTGGGATAGGGTTCCGCAAGGCCATACTATAAGCGCAAACCCGGGAAACTGAAGCATATCTCCAGCATCCCGTGGTTCTTAAGCGATCGCGCCGAGAGTATACCCAAGCTTCCGTTCGGTCAGCTGCAGCTGCCGCAGCATGAGGAACTCTTCTTCGGCACGATCTCTTCGAGGTTGCCGTCATATCCAGCTGCCTGAAGTACATTTCGAAGTGTTAGTGAAGAGATCCTCATTTCATCATACACAATGCTGCAGGTATCGTTAACATCGCCGATAAGGACGTCGCTGACGCCTGGGAGCTGTTGAAGTTTCTTCTCAATCTCGGCGCCAAAGCCCGCATTGGTAGAATCCTTTAAAGTAAAAGAAGCAAGTAACATGGTGGATCCTTTTGAGCACTACTGGGTTAAGTTGACTGAAGTAATTCGTCGAAAGCATGCATACCCCGAAAGAGCTGATGCCACTGAACGAGTCCCGCTCCTAAGTCACGCGCAGTCATTGCGGGGCAAATAAAGTCACCTTGCGCGCGCGACACACCGTGTTCACGGGAAACGTACCACTTCAATAAAGTATCAACGCCATACACTGTCGTTGCACTAGGTGGCACATGGCTCCTATTGAATGCTGACGTAAGCGCTTCACGAGTGTCAGTGCAGTCGTTCAGGCTAAATTTGCACGAGAGCAATTCATTCAGCGAGTGTGCATGTAAGTCGTTTTCAAAAATCAAGGAAAATTCGCTAAGGCCAGATAGAGCGACGCTTTTTGTCATTTCCCTACGCGTAAACTCATCCCTCAAAACCGCACCAGACAAATGTGCTTGCACAGGTGCGTAAAGATCTAACGACACGCAGAACCCTTGACGGCGCCAATTGACGACCGTAGCGATGGTATCGTCCAGGAATTGAACCGCCACCTGATCAAGCAGCCCATATTGGTCTGCTTCACAGAGAAATTCCGCCGGCACGAGAAGCCCGAATATCGGGTGCCCCCAACGCACGGTGGTTTCGAGTGTAGCCACTCTCCCACTACTAACATCGACGATCGGCTGAAAAAACGCACGGAACTCCCTCCGGCGAAGTCCATCCATAATGTCGCTGGCCGAGATCTTTTTGCAGTGCAGCACGGGCCAATTCACACACTGACTTCGGACTAGAAGGTCGCTGGTGCTGGCTGAGTACATGGGCTTCTGTCTGAACGATACATGGAGCTCATCATATGCCGGGCCGCAAATTTATTCAAGCATTTAATTTACTTGTTTAAGTAAAGGATGCATAATCACCTTACACAATCACTCTGAAGGACACATCATGAGATCTCTGCCGGAGGGCGTAGCCCACTACAAAAGCAGTCCCGTTTTTACGGAAGAAACCGTGCCAGCCGCGCTCCAGCGCAGCCACACTACTGCTGAAGGAACTTGGGGCCGCATCACAATACTTGAAGGTAGTCTCCTGTACCGCATCACGGATGAACGTGTGCCAGCGGAAGAGATTCTTTTGACGCCGGAGAAGTTTGGGGTTGTGGAGCCGCGAATTGAACACGAAGTCTCGATCGTCGGACCGGTCAGGTTCCAGGTGGATTTCCATCGATGATGACGAAGTACCCATGCGGCCGAAATACTTTCAGCCGCATGGCCCAACCTTGCTGAGCTTACTGGGATCGATTAGGCAGCAACAGGAGCTCGGTGGTATTTTATCGGCGTTGCTGCGTTCTCCTGCTTGTCTGGTAACAGCATCGCCAAATTCTGCGTATCTAAAGATGCAAGGTATGCAAACGTTGCTGTCGCAAGCGCATGTTTTAGTCTACAGTTCGTCACAAGTGGACAGGTGTTACTGCTTGTGTTGAAGCACTCTGCCATGTGGAAGTCTGTTTCAGTAGCGCGCACAACCGCTCCAAGGTTTATATCGGACGGTTCCATTTTTAAGCGCAACCCACCATTTCGGCCACGCACTGTATCAATGTATCCAGCAACACCTAGCTGATGCACCACCTTCATCAAATGGTTCTTGGAGATGTTGTGTGTGTCGGCGATATCCTGAATGGTCACCAAGCAATCGCGATTCATTCCTAAGTGAAGAAGTGTTCTGAGGCTATAGTCTGTAAAAGTTGTAAGGCGCATTATTGTCCAGTCCGCATTAGGATAAACATGTACAGTGAATACATCATACATGATTTTAGTGCTGGCGTATGCTTCCCGCGTTTTTCCTAACCCTCACTAGCTCGCATGGCCGGCTGCCGATCCGTACCCGTAGTGTCCTGCATTTGAAATCGACCCGACCAGCATTCCAGCCGATTCTCGGTAAGCATCCAGCGCGCCCACCTGTACAGCCTGTTCAGCGCGGGATAGAGTTGGGAAATGGCAGCAGCGTATCGAGTTGACTGTTGGGGCACGTCGGGAGACGTTCCAGTACGCTGGACAGCCAGCGCAGCGGATCGAGTCCGTTCAGCTTGGCGGTGGCGAACAGGCTCTGAATAGCGGCGGCGCGGCGGCCGGCCCGCTCCGAACCGGTGAACAGCCAGTTCTTCTTGCCGATGGCAATGGGACGGATGGCGTTCTCGACCGGATTATTGTCGATCGGCAGACTGCCCGAGTCGGCATAGCGGATAAGCGCCGGCCAGCGCTTGAGCGCGTGGTCGATGGCCTTGGCCGTGCTGCTGCCGGTGGCAATGGTGCGTTGGGTCGCCAGCAGCCAGGCGTGCAGCTCGCCCAGCGCCGGTACGCTCAATCGCTGGCGCAACGCAAGCCGCTGCGGCGGATCGAGTCCGGCGCCTTGCTGCTCGATCACGTACAGCGCCGCGATGCGGCGCAACGCCTCTTCGGCGGCGGGGCTGCCGCTGGCGGCGTGCACGTCAAAGAACTTGCGCCGGATATGCGCCAGGCACGCCAGTTCGGTGGGCCCGTCGGTGAATAGGGATTTGTAGCCGACATAGTCGTCCACCATCAGATGGCCGCGCCAGCCATGCAGGAAGGCGCGTGCGTGCGCGCCTGCCCGGCTGGTCTGGTAGTCGAACACGACGATGGGCGGACCGTCGTCATGCACGCCGGAGCGGTAGGCCCACAGATAGGCGTGTTTGGTCTTGCCGCTGCCGGGGTCGAGTTGGCGCACCGGCGTCTCGTCGGCATGCAGGCACGCCTGTTGCCGCAGCAGTTCGGCGAGCCGGTCGGCCAGTGGCTGCAGGGCCACGCCGATGCGGCCGATCCACTCGGCCAGCGTCGAGCGGGCCAGCGGCACACCCTGGCGGGCCGCGATCTGCTCGATCCGGTACAGCGGCAAATGGTCGAGGTATTTGCAGGCCGCGATCCACGCCAGCAGGCCCACGGCGGCCATGCCACCATCGATGATGGCGGCCGGGATCGACGCGGCCGTCACCGTCTCACAGGGGCGGCAGGCATACTGGGGGCGGATGTGGCGGTGCACGAAAAAGCGCGCCGGTTCCACGTCCAGTTGCTCGCTGATGTCCTCGCCGATCTTGACCAGGTCGGCGCCGCACTGGCCGCACTGGCACGATGCTGGCTCATGGCGGTGCTCGATGCGCGGCAGCTCAGGCTGCAACGGCTGCCGGCCAGCGCGCCTGCGCTGCCGCTTGAGCGGCGCTTGGGTATCGAGTTCCTCCTCGATGGCGGCCAGGTCCATGTCGACCGTTTCCTCGAACAGCAGGCGCTGCTCGCCGACGAGCGCCTCGCTGGCCTTGCCAAAGCGGATACGCCGGTAGTAGGCCAGTTCGTGCGTCAGCGCGGTGATCTTGAACTCCTTCTCGGCCAGCAGGGCATCGCGCCGTGCCAGATCGGCCTGCTGCCGCTCGACCAGGGCACGCACCTGCGCCAGCAGCGCTGGGTCGATGTCGGTGCGGGCAAGGTCGTCGAGCGGGTTCATGCTGCGCAGTTTACAGGCGGCGGCGCATGTTTACAAGCGCCACCGCCGACGGCATCACAATCGCCACTGGGCCGGCGCCGGCGCCGACAGGCGCTGCCAGTCCGCGCCAGCCACCAGCCAACGCCACTGCTCGGCGCTCATCTGCCAGCAGGGTTCGTCCGCCTGCGGCCAGACGAACTGGCCGCGATGCAGACGGCGCAGGCACATCCAGACGCCGGTGCCGTCCCAGCACACCAGCTTGAGGCGTGTGCGACGGCGGTTGGCGAACACGTAGGCCGCGCCGTCGCACGGCGGGCGCCCCAGTGCCTGCTGCACATGCAGCGACAACCCGTCGATCCCGGTGCGCATATCCACCGCCGCCGTCGCCAGCCAGATCGCATCGGCCGACAGTTCCATCACAAGGCCCGCATCAATTCGGCCAGCCAGTTCGCTGGCACATCATTCGGCAAGCTCAACGTCCAACCGCGCTCGTTGATCAGGCTGATCGCGACCGGGACCGGTCTCGGGAGCGCTGGCGCCACCCGCACCGGCAGCAGCCCGGGCGCGGCTGGTGACCCGCGCAGTCGGCGAACCCAGTACCCCATCTGCCGTACTGGATAGCCTTCTTGCAGGGCAAAGGCGCGCTGCGACAGACCGCTTGCTCGCCAGCGCTCAACACGCCCTTGCCAGATCGTTTTGCGTTCGGTATTCACCATCCTCTTCTCCAAGAAAAAACGCGGAGTATGGAATGGGGCCTCAAGGATTCATAGGTGGGTGCGCTGACCGCTTACGATTCTCGGCCAGAAATAATTGCAACTGAAGGCCCCCTCAAACCAGCATTAGTTGCAAACGAACCTGCATTTATCCGCGCCGACCTGCATTCCATCGCCGCGAATCAGGATTATCTGCAACTGCCCCGGATGTTCAGCACCGCCTTGGTATCGGCCTCGATTTCGGCCAGTACGCCCAGCCAGTGGCCGATGACCCGCTTGACGCTGGTAGCCGACCAGATCGGCCCTCTGCACGCAATACGCTGTCGTCATCTGGGTTGCCTCGATGTCGGTGAATGCCCCCGGTACGCGCCTGGCCTTCGCCAGCAGTTCGACTTGGGCGGCCGTGTCGTTCTGGATGCCCCGCAGTGCTCAATGATGAGCGGTAGTCCGGTTGGGTTCGGCCAGGCAAGGATTTCGACTTCGTCGGTCGTGCCAGTGCCGGTGCCGGTGGCGATCATCAAGACATCGTGGACGCCCGCTCCGATCAAGTCCGCCTTTGGGAGGTTCATATGCGCCCACGGAAACATCTCCTGCTTCTATGTGATCAACATACGCAGGTCCTGCTTGAATCCCAGTTCCAAATCGGGTGGTGCGTCCCGGATGTCGGCCTCGACCATTTTCCAAATCCGCTCAATGTGGTCCTCCTGCTCGATGTTCGGAAAAAGGCTGATGTTCCTGGCAAGGCAGCAGCTGGTTCGCGTCAACTATCTTGGCCGGCGGCCAAGATAATGGTCGCTCACCAAGCAGCTCATGGTCGCTTTCTTCCGAGCCTCCAATTCTCCAACGAAGACGTTTGGCAACATGAAAGACGAGAAGCAGGACGCCACTGTAAATTATTTGAATTTCATGGGCAAGATTAGATGGGCAGGCCAGCGGCGCGAATCCTGTCGCGCAGCTCCGCAGTGCGCACCGGTTCGAGTTTGTTGTTGAACAGCGCGCGGATTTCTGCAGGCTTAGCTTCGAACTGCTTAACCATATCCTTCAACCTAAATCCGTGACGGGTCAGAGTCGGCTCCATATCGTCAAGCTGGCGCGACCGCACGGTTTCCACCAGCGCGGCCGTGACGGACGTCTCGCCGGCCTGGTAGCCCGCTTCCAGCGCCAGGGTCAGGGGCCGTTGGACTTGAAGCGGTGCGCGCAGCTTGGTGGACAGGATGTCGATGGCCGCACCGTCCAGGATCGACTCGGGATCAGTGTTCTGGGCAGAGCTGGCACCGAGCAGCCACAGGACTATTCGCGCTGGCTGCCGGCGACGCCCATCGAGCGTGAAGATGTCGGTCCTGTAGCCGATTTCCTCCATTGTTGCACCGCGCAGATCGTTGCGCAGCTTCGGATGGCCGGCCAGAGTGACGGACAGTCGGCCGCCCGCGTCCTCGACCACTTCCATCAGGCGTTTGCGACCGATGAGGGTGTAGCCGTTCAGGTCGTGCGTCTCGTCGACGAGCAGCGCCACCGGCCGCTTCCTCTTTTTGACGATTTCCTGCAATTCACGTTCGCGCTTCTCACTCTGCTTGGGGATTTGCACCTGCTTGTCCTGCGTCAGGTCGTAGTACAGCGTGGAGATCAAAGTAGCCAGCTTGATGCCGTGCTTTTCCACGGACAGCGATTTGGCGACGGCTACGCGGTTCTCGTCTTTCAAAATCTGTTGAAGGCGGCGAAGCGTTACCGTCTTGCCGCTACCGACGACACCGCACAAGGCGATCAGCCGTCCCTCAAGGACCGCGCCCTTGATGTCATTGATCAGCAGCTTGTAGTGGTCGATTTCGTAGTAGCCGGCCTGGCTGAGCGGCTGTGTCAACCCGTAGGTCGATGACGGCGCGGTCCTCCTGCGACAGCTTGGCCAGCGGCCTGGCCAGCTCGGCCGCAATCGCGAGCTTGGCGGCGATGACGTTCGAAAAATGGAATTCGTGCGACTCGGCGTCGAACGGCTGGATTGGTAATTCGCCTGGTAGATTCAGTGGGGCCAAGTGCAGCTCCTTGCCCGCCAGCGCCTTGAGGGGCAGCTTGAGCAGGTCGGCCAAAGTGCGGATACGGTCGGCACGCGCATCGGCCGCACCGCGCTTGAAGGTGCGGTACCGGTTCAACGGGATCGGCCTGGCGACTGGGTAATATGGGCCGGTGCACACGCCTTCGTACTCGACATACATTTCGTTGTCGAACAGCCCCCACAGCAGCACGTATTCACCGGCCACGTCCGGCTCGACTTCGTAGCTGGCGCCCTCGACCGACACACGCGCGTCCACGCCCACCCGACGCCGTTCCGGCTCGCGGGCGAAGCGGCAATACTGCTCCCTGGCGCACATCTAGCGGATGCCGCCGCTGGCTAAGTTAACAAACCAGTCCTCGATGCGCGAATGGGGCTCAGAGCGGTGATCCTGGCGAGCGTAGCGCATCAGGTAGCGCACCAGCCATTCATTGGCCTGTTGCTCTGTTTCTGGTTTGTGGAAGTGGTACAGCGTATCGTGGGCTTCCTTCACCGTCCGGAATGGCCGCTCGACTTTTCCCTTGGAGCGCGCAGTGACCCGCTCGCCGTCCTTACCGGCAGGGATGTGCGTCATCCACTCGATGCCCAGCGCCTGCATCACGTTCTGGAAAACCCTCTTTTTCTGGATACTTTAAGTTGCGCATGTTGCAAGCCAAACGGTTTTTCGACCACCAGTGAGATTTGAATAGATTTAAGCACCAGTTTTGTGCCAAAGTACTTGGCAGACTATCTATACTGGCTAGCGCAGATGAAATGCAGGGTCGGCGCAGATAAACTCTGGTTCATGTGGAGTGAATGCCGGTCTGAGGACCTTCAGTTGCAGTTATTTCTGGACGAGAAGCGCTTTGAGTACTGGTCGGCCCCGTTTCAAATGCAGGTCACTATAGCTATAGTACTAGAAGTCAAGTTCCACAGAAAATAACGTAGAGCCAAAAATTTGAGCTGTTTCACAGCAAGAGGAAGATCTGTCATGGATAGCCTGATGAAAATGCTGCGCGATGAACGCTTCATGCCTCACGGGCACTGTTTTTTGTGGTTCCCCGAGTTGTTATGGACCAGTGTCGTGGCTGACACCGTGATTGCGCTCGCCTACATGACCATCCCTGTGACGCTCATCTATTTTATTCGGAAACGCCGGGATATTCCGTTTGACTGGATGTTCGGAGCATTCGGTGTGTTCATCCTAGCTTGCGGCACTACCCATTTGCTGGACATCTGGACAATTTGGCATCCGGACTATTGGCTACTCGCTTTGGTCAAAGTGATCACTGCGATCGCTTCGTTGATCACGGCCATCTTGCTCATCAAACTGGTGCCGGTTGCGCTGCAACTGCCCAGTCCGAGTCAATTAAGAAAAGTAAACGATGATTTACGTAACGCACAAACGGAGTTGGTCGCCACTGCGCGCAAAGCGGGTATGGCTGAGATCGCCACTAATGTGCTGCATAACGTGGGGAATGTGCTGAACAGCGTAAACGTCTCAGCCAACCTAGTGATCCAGCAAGTAAGCACATCAAAGGTGCGAGCCCTGGGCAAGGTGGTACACCTTCTGCAGGAGCACGAAGCCGATCTCGGGCATTTTTTTAGCCATGACGAGAAAGGAAAACAATTACCCGATTATCTGAGCAAGCTCGAACAGGCGATTGCTGTGGAGCAGCTTCGTATACTTGACGAGCTGGGGGAATTAACCAAAAGCATAGAACACATCAAAGAAGTCGTGGCTACCCAACAGTCCTATGCCGGCCCGACCGGTATCATCGAATCAGTTCAGATTGTCGAGTTGGTGGAGGATGCCTTACGTATGAGCGACGATTCGCTATCGCGCCACGACATTACACTGGTCAAGGAGTTTGTTGCGGTGCCCAAGGTCTTACTCGACAGGAACAAGGTACTGCAAATCCTGCTGAATCTGATCAACAATGCCAAACATGCTATGTCCGGCGCGTCCGACCAACAGCACCGAATCACAGTGCGTCTCAGCAATGCAGAAAACGCCGGAGTGGTGTTGCAGGTGGTGGACAATGGCGAGGGGATCGCGCCCGAAAACCTGACCCGGATCTTTGCCCACGGTTTCACCACGCGCAAGAATGGGCATGGCTTTGGCTTACATAGCTGTGTTCTAGCAGCGCAGTCGATGGGAGCAACGCTGCTGGCACACAGCGAGGGTGCGGGTAAAGGCGCAACCTTCACGCTGAAACTGCCGATTCAGGCTGACGTAGCTGCTGGATCCGTATGAGCTCAACGTCCAACCGAAGAATCCTGTTAGTTGACGATCTGCCCGCGATCCATGCCGATTTTCGCAAGATACTGGCTACGCCTGACGAAACCGATGACCTCGACGCCCTGCACGCGGGCCTATTCGGCGAGGTGCAATCGGCGCCGACGGAAGGCTTTGAGATCGACTCGGCCTACCAGGGCGACGAGGCAGCGATTATGGTGGAACAAGCATATGGCAGCGGTCGTCCCTACGCATTGGCTTTTGTTGACATGCGCATGCCACCGGGGCCGGATGGACTGGAAACGATTGAACTTCTGTGGCAACGCGATGGCGCAGTGCAGATCGTTATCTGCACTGCTTATACCGACCACTCATGGCGTGAGGTGCTGGAGCGCCTTGACTGCGGCGACCGGTTGCTGATTCTCAAGAAACCGTTCGATAGCATCGAAGTCTATCAACTGGCCAACGCGCTGTGTGCGAAATGGAACGTCGCGCGCAAGCTGACGCTACACTTGGAGCTTCTGGAGGCCACGGTGCAGGAGCGTACTGCCGATTTGCAAACGGAAGTGCAGGTACGGCGAAAGGCGGAAACCGCACTCCGGCTGCGCAACCAGGCGATGGAATCGGCTGTCAACGCCATCGTGATCACCACCTTCGGACATCAGGATGCACTGATCGAATACGTCAACCCAGCCTTCGAGCGGATCACCGGCTATGCAGCGGGCGAAGCAATTGGACGCGACATGCGATTCCTGCAGCGTGATGACCGTGACCAAGTTGGTTTGCAAGACCTGCGCGAGGCCCTACTGGCGCAGCGCGACGGCCATGCCGTGCTGCGCAATTATCGCAAGGATGGCAGCCAGTTCTGGAACGAATTGTATATCGCCCCGGTCAGCAATGATGACGGCAAAGTTGGTCATTATGTCGGCGTCATGAACGACATCACGGTGGCGCGCGAAAATCAACGCCAACTGGAACACCAAGCCAACTACGACATACTAACTGACCTACCCAACCGCGCGCTATTGCAGGATCGAATGGCGCAAGCGATTTCGCATGCGCAGCGCGTGCGCGAACACTTTGCCGTGTTATGGATAGACCTAGACCGCTTTAAATACGTCAATGATACCTATGGCCACGCAGTCGGTGATGCCTTGCTGAAGGACGTGTCGAACCGGATCAAGGCCGCACTACGTGGCAGCGACACCGTGGCTCGGGTCGGAGGCGACGAGTTTGTGGCGATGGCGGTGGGGCTGACCAGTCCGCTCGACGCCGATGCTATTGGACACCAGTTGCTGGCCGCGATCTCCCTTCCTTTCGTGTCTGGCGATCAGGAACTACAGGTGGGTGCCAGCATTGGTGTAAGCATCTATCCGGAAGACGGCGAAAGCGCTGAGATCCTGCTCAAGCACGCAGACACCGCGATGTACAACGTCAAGGAACGAGGACGTAACGACGTTCAGTTCCACACACTCGCCATGAGTGAGAGCGTGCGTCAACGCGCGACGTTGGAAAACGACTTACGTTTGGCCCTTGGTCGCAGCGAATTCCGGCTCGATTACCAGCCAAAGATCCAGGTCAATACTGGCCGTATGCGCGGCGTCGAGGCGCTGTTGCGCTGGGACCATCCCGAACATGGCCTCGTTTCGCCGGCGCGTTTCGTGCCACTTGCCGAGGACACCGGCCAGATTGTTGCAATCGGGGAATGGGTACTGCGTACTGCATGCGCTCAGACTCAGGCTTGGCACGCGGCTGGGTATCCCGATCTGACAGTCTCAGTCAATGTTTCAGCTTGTCAGTTCCGACAACCGGAGTTGGTCGACACAATAGCAGACATCCTGGCGCAGACTGGCCTCGAGGCGCGCTACCTCGATTTGGAGTTGACCGAAGGCGTCATAATGCAGGATAGGGACGACGTGATCGAAACCCTCCGATCCCTCAAGAAGATTGGCGTGACGTTGTCGCTGGACGACTTTGGCACCGGTTATTCGAGCCTAAGTTACCTAAAGCGTTTCCCCATCGATTTCGTCAAGATTGACCAGTCCTTTATACACGACATCACCACTAATCCTAGCGATGCATCGCTGACCAAGGCAAT
This sequence comes from Duganella violaceipulchra, assembly GCF_019166075.1. NCBI lineage: Bacteria > Pseudomonadati > Pseudomonadota > Betaproteobacteria > Burkholderiales > Oxalobacteraceae > Duganella > Duganella violaceipulchra. The sequence goes on from NZ_JAHTGR010000033.1 coordinate 12,955, forward strand.
CATCACGATGGCCCATTCGCTGGGTTTGAAGGCCATCGCCGAAGGCGTGGAAACTGACGGCCAACTTGGCTTCTTGGCCAAGCATCGGTGTGATGAAGTGCAGGGTTATCTGTTTAGCCGTCCGGTATCATCGACCATCATCGATGCAGTACTATGTGGCTCGTTCGTATTGCCGTCGTCAGACTTGCCTGACCATTGCCATTTGCATACCGTGCTACTAGTCGATGACGAGCCGAATGTCATAGCGGGCCTACTGCGCGTTTTGCGCCACTGCGGCTATCGCATATTGACAGCGCACAATGGTGCCGAGGGACTCGATTTGCTGGCTCGCAACGAAGTTGACGTAATCGTATCGGATCAAAACATGCCGGGTATGAGCGGGGTCGAGTTCCTGCGACTGGCCAAGGATATCTATCCGGAGTCAGTTCGCATGCTCCTGTCCGGTAACGTCGACCTCCCGATAGCGATTGCTGCAGTCAACGAGGGCGCCATTACGCGCTTGCTTCGAAAATCATATGACGAGGGAAATTTGGGTGAATTCATCGAACAAGCTATTCTCCGCAAGGAAAGGGGAGACGATAGTGAGCGACCGGCCGCTCCGTCTCGCAAAGATGTACAGGGTTCGGTAGAGTGCGGAAAAAGCAGCGAGGAGTCGAGTTGACTGTTCAGGCAGGTGGGCAGTATTCCCTGCGTTTCGGTGAGCCAGCGCGGCGGATCGAGGCCATTGGGCGAGGCTCCGATAAGGTTCTAAACGCAGAGTTGCTTGCACGGTTCGGTCCGGCACCGCAAGAGCTTTAGACGCCTAATCGGCCTGTCTTCTTCTCGTGCGGTCAAATGCAAATAATTCTGGTTCGCGGCGATGGAATGCAGATCGGCACGGATAAAAGCGGGTTCATTCGCAGCTAATGCTGGTTTGAGGGGGCCTTCAGTCGCAGTTATTCCTGGCCGAGAATCGGCTGGAATGCTGGTCAGCCCCGTTTCAAATACAGGTCGTTACAAGTACCAGGTGGACGGGCGGCCCCCTTTCTGCACTCCCTGCTCGTGCGACTTGCACAGGGGGTACATGTAAGCCCGTGAAGCCCGTGTTTTACCAAGAAAAGCAGTCTGATCTGACCCCGCGCCGCGATGGGAATTGCGTTTGAGAAAAATCATACTTGCTTTTCACCATAAACAAGTATACTATCTACTTCATTAAGAGTGTCTATGAAGGCGGCCAACAGGCCATTTTTAATGCCTTTAAAGATGCATTTAAAATGATTGTTAGATCCAGGAACCACTCATCACAGGAGTATCAATGAAGCTGCACCTTTCCACCCTTCGCAGATTTTCCGCGCTAGCGGCCGTGTTCGCGGCCAGCGCAATAATCTCCTCTCAGGCCTTGGCCGCAGTACGCAAGTACGACATGAACATCGAAGATACAAAGATCACTTTGGTGGAAAAGCAGCAGTACCACACCTTCGCGTTCTCCGGCCAAGTTCCCGGCCCATTGTTCTACGTTGATGAAGGTGACCAAATTGAGGTCAACGTCAACAACGTGACCGCCCTTCCCCACTCCATCCACTGGCACGGCATGCTGCAAAAAGGTACCTGGAAGAGGGACGGCATTGCCGGCACTACCCAAGAAGCCATCAAGCCGGGCGAATCGTTCCTCTACAAATTCACCGCTGAGCCATCGGGCACGATGTGGTACCACTGCCACGTGAATGTCAATGAGCACGTCGTACTGCGCGGTATGTGGGGTCCCTTCATCGTTCGCCCAAAAAAACCAACTGCGCTTGAAAAGACCGTCACCAAAGAATTCATCATGATGCTGTCCGACTGGGACTCGAAGTGGGCTGACAAACCAGGCTTCGGTGGGCTGCCAGGTGACAAATTCGACTTCTTCACCATTAACGGTAAATCATTCCCTGACAACCAACCGCTGCGCGTCAACAAAGGCGATGTCGTCCGTATGCGCCTGATCGGCGCCGGCGATTTGGTACACAGCATTCACCTGCATGGTCACGTGATGACCGTCGCCTTCAAAGACGGTTTCCCACTGCCAGCTCCATACAAAGCAGACACCATCGCAGTCGCACCTGGTGAACGCTACGACGTCATTTTCACCGCCGACAACCCAGGTCGCTGGATGATTCACGATCACGTCGATTCGCACGTAATGAACGGCGACCGTCCGATGGGCGGGATTATGAGCGTCCTCGAATACAACGAAATCAAACCTGACGACTTCTACGACTGGAAAAACAAGAAATTCGAACCGAATTTCTACTACGAAGAATCGCTTAAAAAAGGCCCAGGTATTTACACCAATGACGGCTTCAAGGGTCAGGCCGTCCAATAACGTAGGAGTTGAAAATGCGATTGAAGATTCTGATCGGCGCACTGATGGGGCTTGCAACCATCAGCATGGCCGTAGGCATAGAGGCGCAGGCTGCCGATCTGCTGAGCCAGCAGTGCGTTGCCTGCCATGCGGTTACGAAACCTGAAAAGGTTTCGCTTGAACGCCTATGGGACCGGAAAGGACCGGATTTGTACTACGCCGGCTCTAAGTTCAACAAGCCTTGGCTGGTCAGCTGGTTGCAAAACCCGACCACCATTCGTGGTGGTGGCGTGATGTACGCGAAGACTGTAAAGGCTGGCGCTGATCGTTCGGTCGATACCATCGACCCGGCTCAAGTTCCAGCACACCCAAAGCTCTCTGCAGCCGATGCTGCGACTGCCGCAGATTTGTTAATGGTACTTAAAGGTGATGGTTTGGTGACTGCAGGCGCCTTCAAGAATGAGCCGCCGAGTTCGATGGCGTCGATGCTGTTCTCCAAACTGCGCGGCTGCACCTCCTGCCACACCGCAAAAGCCAGTGGTGCACCAACGTCAGGGCCTGAGCTGTACACCGGCGGCGACCGACTGCAACCGGACTTCGTTCATGCGTACATTAACAACCCTCAGAAGTTCGATGCGCATACGTGGATGCCAACGCTGGGCTTGACCGACGCCGACATTCAAAAGCTGACCGGCTACATCGGCACCTTGAAATCGGAGAAAAAATAATGCGCCTGCTGACCAAAAACCACTTCTACGCACTGATAGCAGCGGGCATCGCACTCTGCTCATTTGATGCGGCGAGGGCAGAAGAATCTGCGCACGCTGTAAAGCTTTACAACACCTACTGCGTCCAGTGCCACGGCATCAATCGTGATGGCAACGGCATTAACAGTGCATCGATGGCTGTGAAACCACGCGACCACACGGATACCAAAGCGATGGGCGACACGCCTGACGAAACGCTATTCAAGGCAATCAAGGGCGGCGGTCTGGCGGTAGGTAAATCGATTTTAATGCCTAAATGGGAAGGAGTACTGAACGACGATGAAGTAAAAGAGCTAGTCACCTACTTGCGAGTCGTAAGCAAAACGACCCCGAAGTAAAAACTGAACAATCTAACATTAGGGAAAAACATGAAAAAAGTAAGCATGGGCATTGCAGTCGCACTGGCGCTGCTGAGCTCGGCAGCCGTACAGGCTAAGACCGTCAAGATCAACATGACCGCCAAAGAAGTCGAAACCCAAATCGACAACAAGGGCACCATGTACCGCTCCTGGACATACGAAGGTATGGTTCCAGGTCCTGTGGTGCACGTTGAAGAAGGCGATGTTGTTGAGTTCACCCTGACAAACGACAAGTCCAGCAAAAACTCTCACTCGATGGACTTCCACGCGGCGCGCGTCGACGTCGTCAAGGACTTCGAGCAGGTCAAGCCAGGCGAAAAGGGCAGCTACACCTTCCGTGCCGATTACCCAGGAATCTTCTACTACCACTGCGGTGCTGATCCGATGATCCAGCACATCGCACGCGGTATGTACGGTGCCATCATCGTCGATCCAAAGGACAAGTCCGCAATGCCTAAGGCTGACCGTGAATACGTTCTGATTCAGTCCGAACTGTACGCCAACCCGGACGATCCTGCGGCAATGATGGCTAACAAGTGGACCAACGTGATGTTCAACGGCGGTGTCTTCAAGTACGACCCAGTTCACGATCCAGCAGCTACCCGCATGCTGCAGGCCAAACCTGGTGAGCGCGTTCGTGTGTACTTCATTAACGCTGGCGTGAACGAATTCGCTTCCTTCCACGCTATTGCTGGTATCTGGGACCGCGTGTACCCAAGCGGCAATCCAAAGAACGTACTACACGGTCTGCAATCCTACGTCGTAGGTCCTGGCGATGCATCTTCGTTCGACATCATCTCGCCAGTCGAAGGCGCGAATGCACTGGTAACCCACTCGATGCGTCAAGCACTCAGCGGCGCTATCGCAATTCTGCAGTTCACCAAAGACGCTGATCCGAAAATGGGTCGCGGCGAGAATATCCTGGTGCGCTAATTAGGCACATGGCGGGCTTCGGCCCGCCATTCAATCAACAAAAGATGAGTGTGAAATCATGGGTACTACACGAAGAAAGTTCTTGGCCGGTATAGGCCTAACGGTCGCCGCTGCGTCTCTTGTTGGATACGGGCTTGGTCGCGGCGCGGCCGCACCAGCAAAGCCGACAGCGTCAGGCACATCGGTCCCAAAGATGGACACTTCGCAGGCCCAGTACACGTGTTCAATGCATCCCCAAGTGCTTCAGGACCATCCAGGTAACTGCCCAATCTGCAACATGGCGCTAGTGCGGACCAATAGCGGTGAAACGGTCAAGCACTCGGACATGCTTCACGTCGATGCCGCCACCCAAAAACGTATGGGTGTTCAGATGGCCACCGCCAGCGTGTCTGAAATCAGCCGCTCTATACACGCCTTCGCTACCATCAGTGCCGACGAAAGCACCACGGTCTCCGTCAACCCAAAAGTTGAAGGATTTCTTCGGCGTGTAAACGTACAAGGCGTAGGCCAGCCAGTACGTCGTGGCCAAGTCCTTTACGAGATTTACTCGCCCGAACTTCAGCAGCGTCAGCGCGAATACATTGATCTACTCGTGCGCAAGGACGGCTTGCTGGGCGACAGCATGGCCATTGTGAGCTCCAATAGCGCAATGGTTGGCAGTTTATCCAAAGAAAAATTCCGGGCGCGGGAGCGCTTGCTCTCTGCCGATATGAGTGCCGATCTGATCGACCAACTAGAAAAAAGCCGTCGCGTTATCGACGTCATACCTGTCCGCGCCGCGCATGATGGCGTCGTGACCGTACTGGGTATGCACGAGGGAAATTACGTCAACCCGATGCAGCAAATCCTCGCATATGCTGACTACAGCGTGGTTTGGGCCGAGGTAGCGCTGTTCCCAGATCAACTCGAATGGGTGCGTAACGGTGACAATATGGTATTCCGCTCGGGGATTGATAAGACCATCATCCAGACCGGAAAAGTAAACACAAGTACCTTACAAATTGATCCGGCCACGCGCACCGCAAAGCTGCGTCTGTCTCTGAATAACCCACGTGGTGCGTTTCGCCCAGGCGCGTTCGCAGATGTGGACATCCAGTCCAATTCCAAGCGAAGCCTGACTATTCCTCGTGATGCCGTGATTCGCACTGGCCATGGCGACTTCGTTGTCATCGCTGAAGCAAATGAGCACTTCCGCAGCGCACGCGTTCAGCTTGGTGTTGAGAGTAGTGAGCTGGTAGCTGTCCAGTCTGGTCTTAAACAAGGCGACCAGGTCGCTGTGAATGGCCAGTTCCTGTTGGATGGTGCTGCGTCGATGCAGACACTACAAGCACGCCTGGACAACAATACGCCTGCTAAGCAAATGGACGCGGCACCGATGCCTATGACCAGGCATGATCACTCGATGACGGGGATGAAGCCATGATAGCCCGCATCATCGACTGGTCGGTACGCAATCGTTTGATTGTGCTTGCTTTGTGCCTATTGCTTCTCATAGGCGGCATCGAATCCTTGTTTCGACTCAAACTCGACGCCCTTCCCGACCTGTCCGATGTGCAAGTTATCGTCAAGACCGACCTGCCGGGCCAATCGCCGCAGCTGGTAGAAGACCAGCTTACGTACCCGTTGGCCGCGTCGCTGCTTTCAGTTCCGGGCACGAAGGCCGTTCGCGGATTTTCAATGTTCGGCGAATCTTATGTTTATGTGATCTTCAAAGACGGGACCGACCTTTATTGGGCACGCTCGCGTATTTTGGAGAGCCTCAGCCAGTCGACTGGCAAGTTGCCCGCCGGCGTAGCGCCAACACTGGGACCTGATGCGTCCGGCGTAGGCTGGGTATTTGAGTACGCACTTGTCGACAAATCGGGCAAGACCTCCCCGGCCCGCCTGCGCGCATTACAAGACTTCTACCTCAAGCTGGAACTGCAATCTGTCCCCGGCGTGGCAGAAGTTGCGACGCTGGGCGGGCTGGGTCGCCAATTCCAGGTGGAGGCAGACCCTGCCCGCTTGGCCGCACACGGCGTGACCATGGAACAGCTCTCGCAAGCCGTGAAGGATGCAAACCAAGCAGGTGGCGGCGCCCCCATCGAAATGGCCCGCGCCGAATACCTGCTGCGCTCCAACGGCTATTTAAAAAACCCGTCCGACTTCGACAATATCCCTGTTCAGACCGACGCCGGCGTTCTCCGCTTAAAGCAGCTAGCCAGTGTCACTACCGGTCCACAGCAACGTCGAGGCATCGCTGATCTCAACGGCGCGGGTGATGTAACCGGCGGGATCATCGTTATGCGTCACGGTGAGAACGCGATGACCACAATCGCTGGCGTGAAAGAACGCCTGGAACAGCTGAAGAAAGGCTTACCGCCAGGCGTTGAGATCGTTACGACTTATGACCGTTCTAGCCTGATTGAACGCGTAGTACATACACTGCGTGACAAGCTACTCGAAGAATCCATCGTAGTGGCCATAATTTGCGGCGTTTTCCTGTTCCGAGTGCGTTCTGCCTTGGTCGCTATCGTAACGCTGCCCCTCGGTATATTGGCAGCGCTCTGGATCATGCGTGTTCAAGGTGTGTCAGCCAACATCATGTCGCTTGGTGGTATTGCTATCGCTGTGGGTGCGATGGTCGATGCCGCCATCGTCATGATTGAAAACATGCATCGCCATCTCGAGAAACAGGAAGCCCACGATATCTGGGTGGTTGTCCGTAAGGCAGCTACTGAAGTTGGTCCCGCGCTATTTTTCTCACTCATCATCATTACCATTTCATTCCTGCCAGTGTTCACGCTGAGCGGACAGGAAGTTCGATTGTTTGCGCCCCTGGCATACACTAAAACCTATGCCATGGCAGCTGCAGCAATGCTGGCCATCACCCTTACGCCGGTACTAATGGGCTATGCGATCAATGGCGAGCTTCCGCCCGAGTCCGCGAATCCAGTCAATCGCTTCCTCAAACGACTCTATCGGCCGGTACTGAACGTTGCACTAACTCGCCCGAGGGCTACTTTGGTCCTGGCCACTATCTTGCTGGCGACAGCAGCGATTCCCTTTAGCCGCATCGGCAGCGAATTCATGCCACCGCTGGACGAAGGCGATTTGCTATATATGCCGACGACGCTTCCTGCTATATCCGCTGCCGAAGCCGCAAATCTACTACAGCGCACTGATGCCATCATCGCGGCGATGCCGGAAGTTGAACGTGTTTTCGGCAAGGCCGGCAGGTCTGACAGCGCGACCGATCCAGCACCGTTGTCGATGCTGGAGACGACCATTATGCTCAAGCCGAAGTCCGAATGGCCGATCGGTTCAAGCAAGAATAACGCGGAGCTTATCGCGAAGCTTGACAAGACCGTGCGCCTCGCCGGACTGACCAACTCCTGGGGCTTCCCGATCAAGACGCGCATCGACATGCTATCGACGGGTATCCGCAGTGCATTGGGCGTAAAGATCAGTGGACCCGACGTGGCTACGCTCGAGAACCAGGCTAAGCAAGTCGAATCCATGTTGCGTATGCTTCCTGGAACTCGCTCAGTGTTTGCCGAGCGAGTCCAGTCGGGACGCTATATCGATGTTGAAGTCTTGCGCGAAGACGCTGCCAGGTATGGTCTTTCGGTTGCAGACATCCAACGCGCCATACAAATGGCAGTTGGCGGCGAAAGCATCAGTACTGTTATCGACGGCCGCGAGCGTTATCCAGTCACGCTCCGCTTCCCGCGCGGTGACAGAGACGGTCTCGGGACATTAGAAGAGATCCGCCTAAAAGGTGCTGGTGGTTCGGTAGTTCCACTTCGTGAAGTCGCGCGCCTGACAATCGCAGACGGCCCTACAGAACTTAAGAGCGAGAACGCACGCCCAGTTGCATATGTGTTCGTAGACCTTTCTGATGCCGATGCGGGTCGCTATTTGGAACAAGCACAGAAATTGCTGAATGAACACCTGGTCTTAGAGCCGGGCTATACCCTATCTTGGCAAGGTCAATATATGAACTTCAAGGAAGGAAAAGCTCGCCTGTGGAGTGCAATCGTAATGACTTTGCTGCTCGTCTCGGCACTGCTATTCCTGCACTTCCGTGATGTGCGTAAGGTAGTGCTCGTTTTGGCTTGCCTTCCTTTCTCCGTAATTGGCGGAATCTGGCTGACCTATCTCCTTGGATATCAATTATCGGTTGCTGTGGTAATCGGCTTGATTGCACTGGCCGGCGTCGCTACCGAGTTCGGCATTGTGATGTTGCTCTATTTGGATCAAGCGCTGGAGGAACAACCAGGCAATCCTTACTCCGCGATTCTGACAGGCGCTCTGTTACGTCTGCGTCCGAAGGCAATGACTGTCGCGGTCATCCTGGGCGGGCTGCTCCCGGTGATGCTCTCCGATGACGCGGGTGCCGATGTAATGAAGCGAATCGCCGCGCCGCTTATTGGAGGCATGATCACCGCGCCACTGTTCTCTCTCATTGTTATTCCCGCAGTCTATTGGCTTGCGCTTCGTCCTAGCGCGGCCTCGGTCAGTCGGGAGGCATTGGCATGAAAGCGCTCTTAAACCTCTTGCGCTCCATGCGGTTCGCTATCGCGATCCTTACCGTAGTGGCTGTCGCCGCAACCACAGGGTCTGTCCTCGAACAAAGCCAACCTGCAGTCGTGTATGTGAGCCACTACGGCGAGTTCTGGGCCACGTTCTTCAGACTATGTGGATTGACCGATGTCTATCACGCGTGGTGGTTCTTTGTACTGCTCGCCTTTATGGCGTCGTCCACTGCCCTATGCCTTTGGCAGAATATCCCATCTATGGTGCGCGATATGCGCGCCTATCGGGAGAACAAAAGCTTAGCGAGCCTACGCGGACTTGAGCATCATGTTGAATTTAATCTAGGTACTGAAAAGGCGCCGCAGGCTGGGTTGGCATCCTATCTTACGTCGCAAGGCTTCAAGTACAAACATACCTTTATAGCCGGGGGATCCATGCTGGCTGCGCGTACTGGAAGTGCTAGGCGCCTTGGGTACCTACTCGTTCATGGCGCAATGGTACTGATCTGTGTCGGTGGACTCATCGACGGCAACGTATTCTTGAGACTCCGACTTTGGACTGGTGACGTAAAGGTTGAGACCCGTGACCTGGCCCCCGACCAAGTACCTGCCGCAAGCAAACTGGGCGCGACAGAAGGCTCGTACCGCGCGAGTATGACTATCCCTCAAGGCGAGGTGGCGCATACAGCTCTGATTCAAATGGGCGAAGGCTACCTGCAACAAGAATTGCCATTTTCGGTAAGGCTGAAGCAGTTCCGAATAGACCACTATGCAAATGGGCAGCCGAAGGACTTTGCGAGCGACATCGAAATTATCGACGGGGAACAAGTAGTCCCGGCGACGCTTCAAGTCAATCATCCATACACCTATCGCGGCGTGACCCTGTTTCAGTCGGGATTCGCTGATGGCGGAAGCAAAGTAAAGCTCGGCATGCTTCCATCTAAGGGCAGCTCGGCCCAACAACAACCTGTCAGCGGTGCTGTCGGCCACGGAACTCCTCTGTTGATGGATGGGGAACCTGCAACCCTAGAGTTCACTGAGTTACGGGCAATCAATGTGTTTGACAAAGATGACGTTCGGGACAAAAACTGGAACTCTCGGGGTAAACCGGGTGATCGGACGCGCGATGTCGGCCCCTCGGTTGCCTTCCGGATCAGGGATAAGCTCGGCCAGTCGGACGACTGGCTCGTATATCAGCGCGCCGTAGAAATCGATAGCGCCAAATATCGTTTGATCGGACGTCGGCACGCCCAAGAAGATGCCATGCGCTATCTGCGAATTCCTACCAGTGCGAACGGCTCGTTGGCAGCCTACACGCGCCTGATCAACGCGATGGGCGACCCACAATCGCGTGCCCGAGCCGCAAAAGAAGTCACCGCGAAAGTGGTCGATGTGCGTCTCGCTTCAACCCTGGAAAAGACATCCGAAGCATTGATGGCAGGCTTTTATTCCAAGGGCTATCGCGCCTTGGTCGACATGGTGCAGACAAATGGCGATAGCGAGCAAGAGCTCAAGATTGGGCAGCTCTACCTGCAGCTGCTGGAGCGATCGGCTTCACTCTTATTGGCACTGGATACCGAAACGACGCCACGATTCGTCCACGATGCCCTGAATGCGTACAACGACACTCTGGAAATGCAGCTTCCGGCACTGTTTATCTTCGAGAGCTTCGAACAGGTCAATGCAACGGGATTACAGGTAACTCATGCACCTGGCGCGGCGTTGGTTTATCTAGGCGCGGCTCTTCTCGCTATGGGGGTCATCGCAATGTACTTTGTTCGAGAGCGCCGCATCTGGCTCCATACCCAAGGCGAAAACCTGTTGTTGGCTTTCAGCGCCAATCGTTACACCCCTGCCCTGCAGGCTGAATTTGATCGGCACACCGACGCGATTGCGCAATTGGTGTGCGGCTCTCACGTTTCACCTATCCCCTAACCGGCACCTATGAGGTAACCAAGATGCTTGCGTATTCAAACTCTGTTTTTACCGACCCTGAACGTCGGAACGCCTTTCTTAGACACGGCATATTCGTGGCCGCGCTAGTTGGCGCCACCTGCTTCGCCTTGTTGCGGTACTCATCGCAAATGGACATGTTCGATACCGCAATCCTCGTGGTTAGCGCAATCGGTCTTGGCTGTATGGCGGTCGCGTGGACATCCCTCCAACCGCTCTCCATCAGCGCTGCAGTGCTTGCGCTCACAGCGATTGCACTCTACAAAAAGCAGTTGGCTGCGGCGGAGCACGTTTTCCTGCTCAAGTACTTTCTGTCGAGCCAATCAGCCATTATGTGGATGGGGCTGAGCTACTGGGCCTCCACCGTGCTGTACGCGTTGGGCTGGATCCGCAAATCCAACTACTGGATGACTCTCGGCACGCGCACTGCATGGGGTGGTTGCCTTTTCGCACTTGTCGGATTGTTGACGCGTTGGTATGAGTCATATCTGATGGGCCCGGACATCGGCCATATACCGGTATCAAACCTGTACGAAGTGTTCGTGCTATTCAGCTTCCTTACCACTATGCTTTATCTACATATAGAGCAGCACTTCGGCAGCCGCCAGTTAGGCCTGTTCACCATGGTATTGGTCAGTGCAGCGGTTGTGTTCATGTTTAAGTACGGTATGAGCGCACACGAGATTCAGCCGCTAATCCCGGCATTGAAGTCTTATTGGATGAAAATTCACGTGCCTGCGAACTTTATCGGCTACGGCGCGTTCTCTATGGCAGCGATGTTCGGCGCGGCATGGTTGTTGGCCGACCATCCGTTCTTCGCTAGTCGCCTTCCGAGCCGTGTGTGGCTTGATGAACTTTCCTACAAAGCGATTGCGCTCGGTTTTGTATTTTTCACGATCGCGACCATCCTTGGAGCGCTGTGGGCAGCAGAGGCTTGGGGCGGCTACTGGTCTTGGGACCCGAAGGAAACCTGGGCACTAATAGTCTGGCTAAACTACGCAGCGTGGCTACACACCCGCTTGGTGAAGAACGTTCGTGGCGCTCTCCTCGCTTGGTGGTCCCTGGTAGGCTTCGTTATCACGCTGTTTGCTTTCTTGGGCGTGAACATGTTCCTGTCCGGCTTGCACTCGTACGGTAGTCTGTGAGGTGGTCGGTGGATATCACTCAAGCAGTAGTTCTAAATCTAGCGTTTGCACTGATCTTGGCCAACGTGCCTTTCTTGCGACTTGCCACGGTCCGTCGCTGGCACCCGGCATGGAATGACTTTATAGGCTGGGTAGCGGGTTACGCGTTGTGGATGTCGGCGTCGCTGATGCTGGAGGCCGCGTCTGGAAAGATGGTAAATAAGAGTTGGGAAGTGTGGGCAATCACGTCTGCCTTATTTGCCTTAGTTTCCTTCCCCGGCATCGTTTGGCGCCACCTGCTCCAGAAATGAAATTTTTAAGAAAGTGCTGATTCGTCGTTAAAGAGGTATTTACTTTACTTGTATAAATACGCTGGCAAATCTATAATTCGCTATGGGAAAAATACTCCGAAATCGGACACTGTCGTTGATGATCGCGATCTTTGCGATCATCACGAACGTGCTTAGTCCGGAAGTATTATCCCAGGTCCAAGGCCAGGTGAAAACGTCGTCTGGACTCGAGATTTGCCACGCCATGTTGTCGATGCAAATGGGATCCGAGATGGATGTCATAAACGCGTCGGACCAGGACCAGGCTCCACGCGACGGCATGATGAAAGGCCACGCTTGCTGCAAAGTCTGCGTGTGTCATCCAGCTGCGACTGCTCTCCTCACAGCATTTTACGTACCAAATCTTCTACCTCCTTCGCATGACACTTTGCCCGCACCTGGCAAGGTCTGTGTCGCACCGGGCATATTTAGTACCAAATCCAGCCCACGAGGACCACCTTCGCTCGTTTGACACCTTTACTGCATCCCCAAAATACCGATTGCTATGCACTCAGGGGAAGTCACGTCTAAACGATTCGGACTCTCGGCCAATGATGCCGCGTCCGAATGCAAAGGAATTCCAATGTCTTCGAAAAATCACTCCAAACTTTGCGATCTGCAACGCGGCCTCGCAACCCTTTTCACACTCTCGGCGATGACCACAGCCATGCTGCACGCACGCACTGCTTATGCTGCGGACGCAGAGGCCGACGCAGGTGTTGCGCAGACTATGTCAATGGTCACTATCAGCGCTGGCCGGCCCACATCGCTGCCTACACAAATCCCAACCACTATTGAGGGCATTACCGCCGCTCAAATTGAAAGGAGCATTAACGCCGTTGATGCGGAGGACGCGCTGAAGTACTTCCCTAGCCTGAACGTTCGCAAGCGCTACATCGGCGACTATGACCACGCCGTCTTGGCTAGCCGCGCATCTGGCACAGGCAACAGCGCGCGGTCCTTAGTTTATGCGGACGGCATACTGCTCTCCAACCTGCTCGGCAACGGCGCCACCTTCACGCCCCGCTGGGGCATGGTCACGCCTGACGAAATCGAACGGGTCGACGTACTGTACGGCCCCTTTTCCGCCGCCTATCCAGGTAACTCCGCCGGTGCGGTAGTGGACTACTTGACCAGAATGCCAACTTCGCTAGAAGCGCATGCGCGACTGTCTGGTTTTAGCCAGGGCTTCAAACAATATGGCACAAACGAGCGATTTGCGGGCCGCCAAGGCAGTCTATCCGTTGGCAACAAGGCTGGTAACCTGTCTTGGTGGATCAGCCTGAGCCATCTGGACAACGATGGCCAGCCCATCACATTTGCAAATAAATTGGTTAGTGCCGGTACGCCAGGTAAAGGCGGTACTCCAGTCGCTGGCGCCGTGGCAGACAAAAATCCGTCGAACGCAGACTGGTTGATTCTTGGTGATACCAACCAGACTCATACCGTTCAAGACCATGCAAAAATCAAACTCGCTTACGACATCACGCCGACCGTGCGCGCCAACTACACCTTGGGCTGGTGGAAGAACGACGCGGACCGCCATGTCAACTCGTACCTGCGCGACAGTGCAGGCAATTCGGTCACCAGTGGCGCCATCAATGTTGCAGGCCGCACGTTCACCCTGACGCCAGCGGACTTTGCGCCAGCTACCGGTGAGCTAGAACATTGGATGCAGGGCCTTTCGCTCAAGAGTCATACCAAAGGCGAGTGGGACTGGGAACTTGCGGTCAGTAACTACGACTATAAGAAGGACGAAGTTCGCACGCCGACCGTTTTCTTATCTTCTCCGGGAGCGAAGGTCGGAACGCTGACCGACGCGAGTGGCAGCGGCTGGAGTACGCTCGCGGCTAAAGGGATTTGGCGCCCGTATGCGGACAATAGCCATATCGTCGACTTCGGCGTGCAGCGGGACAGCTTCCGCCTGCGCACGCTGGTGTCCAACACTGGCGAGTGGACCTCCGCTACCGCCGGTACGAAGGTATCGAGCTTCAATGGCGATACCCGGTTAGAGAGCGTTTATGCACAGGATACGTGGCGCTTCGCTCAAGACTGGAAGACAACGATCGGCGGGCGCCTTGAGCGCTGGGAAGCCTATAACGGCAGCCTGGGTAGCAGTACATCGGCCAAGAAATTTGCCGAACGTAGCGAAACGAGCTTCTCGCCGAAATTCGCGCTGTCCCACGAACTGGACGATAACTGGACGGTCAAGGCTTCGGCCGGCCGTGCGGTACGCTATCCGACCGTGTCTGAACTCTTCCAAGGCGCGATCATCGGCGATACGTTGATGAACAACGACCCGAACCTGAAACCAGAACGCTCTGTGACCACCGAACTGACCGCCGAGCGCAAACTCGAAAAAGGCTTGCTGAGGGCGACATACTTCCATGAAACCACGCACGATGCGTTGTACTCGCAGCGCAATGTCAATGTCACTCCTAATGTTACCAACATCCAGAACGTAGGCCTCATCCGCACAAAGGGCCTAGAGCTGGCCGCGCAAGCCGATGACGTCCTGTGGACGGGCCTGGAATTAAACGCCAGTGCTACCTATACCGATTCAACCATCATCGACAACCCGAACTTCCCGGCCAGTTTGGGTAAGGAGCAGCCACGTGTGCCGAAGCAACGTGCAACGCTGCTGGCCAGCTACCACCCGACCGATGTCTGGTCGGTCAGCCTAGGTGCCCGTTACAGTGGCAAGCAATGGGGAACCTTGGATAACTCCGATCCGAACGGCTCAAACTACACCGGCGTATCGAGCTACTTCGTTACCGATGCACGACTGCGGTATCACTTCGATAAACAGTGGAGCGCCTCCATAGGCATAGATAACATCGGCAATAAAAAGTACTGGGCGTTCCATCCCTACACCCAGCGTACCTTTATTGCTGAGCTTCAGTTTGATATGCGATAAGAAGGAACGCGGATGACTAACTCTAATACTTACGGGCATTCGTCCCTGGCGGTTGTCTTTACCGCGTTGCTGGTCATGGCTGCCGGCTCGCAAGCGGGGGAGCAGGAACACGTCCATGGCGAAGGAACTGACACAGCGCCGGTGGCCCACCCAACAAGCCACAAAATGAGGGCTCAGCTCGGCAGTTCCGCCGCTTTCGATAGTCATGGCGTTCTGTGGATGGTAGGTCGAGACAGCTCCGATCTCGGCGGGTATCTTGTACTCCAGAAGTCAGCCGACGATGGAAAAACCTGGGGAAGCAAATCACGCATCAGCTCCGAGCCAGTTGTTGCAAGCGGAGATGAGCGCCCCCGTGTTAACTTCGGTTGGCACGACGAGATCTACGTTACGTACAGTCGACCTTTAGAGAAGCCCTACACGTCCGAAGTGCGCTTCATACGTTCAGATGACGGCGGAGCCCATTTTAGTGCTCCTTTGACGGTACACCGCGATAAGCAGGTCATCACGCACGGCTTTGCATCGACGGAGGTCGATTCCGAAGGAATTATCTACGTAACTTGGGTAGACAAGCGTGACCAACAAGACGCAAAGGACAGTGGGGCGGCATACCCTGGCGCCGCTCAGTACTATGCGGTGTCAAAGGACGGTGGCAGGAGCTTCAGTGGCGACTACAAAATTTCCGATCACACCTGCGAGTGCTGCCGTAGCTCCATAGCGGTCAATCAACGGGGGCGCCCTGCCCTGTTGTGGCGCCATATCTTCGCACCGAATATCCGAGATCACGCAATTGTCGAGTTGACGCAAGATGGCAAGCTTGGTCAACTCGAACGAGCCAGTTTCGATAACTGGGCAATTGACGCGTGCCCACACCAAGGCCCCTCGCTCGCCTTCGGTCCAGACGGCCGCCGTCATCAAACTTGGTATTCCGGTGGGACCGACAACGGCGGACTTTACTACGCTAGCCAGAATCGTGACGGGAACCTCGGTGTGCCGATGCGCTTGGGCACCGACCAAGCAGGCTATGCAGACGTTGCAGTTAGTGAATCCCAGGTCGAAGTCGTCTGGAAGGAATTTGACGGCGTCACAACGCATGTTAATGGGATGAGCTCGCAAGATGCGGGACTAACCTGGAAGACGTGTGTCTTGGCGTCCACAACGGGCGCATCCGATCAGCCACGACTTGCCACCAAAGGACGCCGCATATTTCTGGTATGGCGTACCGAGCTCAAAGACGCTTTCGTAGTCAGACTGCCAGGGGGCTGCTCATGATTCGCAGACTTCTGATGATGGTCGGCCTCCCAGCAGTAATCACACTGTGCGCTGGTGCAATTGCGGCGCCAAACATCGGTGCTTTCGAATCGGATGGTATGGCTCGGATAATCGCTAGCGAAGCTGGCCGCCCCTTCGTTCTCGTGGTCTGGTCGCTGGACTGTACCTACTGCCACGCAAGCATGAAAAACCTCGCTGCTACAAAGGGCGGGCCTGACTTCGACGTCGTTACGCTTGCTATCGAGTCAGCTGACGATCCGAAGAATGCGGACGCAATCGGCACCGCGACATCACACTTGGGAGCGCGTGCGATCAATTGGGCCTTCGGTGATGAACCGGCGGAACAGCTTCGGTATCAAATTGATCCGAAATGGCACGGTGAGCTTCCGCGCAGTTATTGGTATGACGCCAACGGAAGGATGGTATTCGTGCATTCTGGCTTACTTACGCCAACTACCATCCTCGAAACTAGATTAAAAATTGGAGGTGACTCAGCCCGCGTGCACTAATCGAGAATTGAAAAAAACGACAAATCTAATTCAGCCAAAGGAAAAAGAATGGCACGTACAGATAATTTTAGAAAGCAACATGTGGAGATATTGTCGATTGCTCGAGAGATCAACCAGCAATTAGACCCAGTTGTTTCGGAGGAAGATGCTACCCGAATCCGTCGCCGGCTCAGCAAGATGCACGGGTTAGTGGAACTTCATTTGGCCATGGAAGATAAAAGTCTTTATCCATCGATGTTGCGCAGCGACGACTCTGTTGCGCGCGCACTCGCGCAACGCTACTCCGATGAAATGGGCGATCTTGCGCTCGCCTTCGATAATCATATGAGGGCATGGACAAGCAGTGCGTCGATTAGCGGCGCCGCGAACGTGTTCACCGAACAAACGAAGGGGATCTTTAACGCGTTATCGAAGCGCATTCATATGGAAAACACTCAGCTCTACCCGGTAGCAGACGCCCTTCCATAAATGCGTGATTATCTGAATACTCTGCCATGAAGCATGATTTCGTCCGCCGTCTATGAAAACCTCGGGCGGAGAGAAAGCCTCAGGTGATGGCTACCCAAGCACCTGCATGAAACTTTAGCCCATGATTGGAGTCCGATTTGGCAGAGTATTCCGATTCTCTCGGACGCCCCGTTATTATATACAGACCTTGATCCTCAGGGTTTTGGCCAGCCAAGTTCGGCATGATTGCTGCCCCCAATCGTCCATGATCCCGGGGGTGTTGTCACCGAACTTGGTGGCTGGCTGGTGATCGCTGATGGGGACTTGGTCCAGAGAAAATCCTGTGGCCATCCGTAACCTGGATGCCGAGACCTGCTGCCGTAAGTCGTTGGCCATTAGAACTTCTTGTAGCGGGAGGTCGCATGGACGCGATTGAACATTACGATACTGTAGACGTCTTTATTAGCATTGATGTTGGCAAGGCCAGTGACGGTCGCCAGAGCGGAGGGCATCCTGGTGGCATATCTTCTCGGCCGTGCCATGCGTCGAATTGCGGATCTGCACGCTGGCGAAGCCAAGACCGATGCACGAGATGCCGCCATCATCGCCGACGCGGCACGCTCAATGCCACATGCACTGCGTTCACCTCGTCTCGATGATAGTTGGCGGAACTGACCATGCTGTGCGGCTTTGACGATGATCCAGCCGTCCAAATTATACAAACAAGCAACCGTATTCGCGGACTTTTTGACACAAATCTATCCAGCCCAGGAGCGTGTGCTTGGCCCTCGACTTGATCACCCGGCCGTGCTGGACTTACTACAGCGGCCCCCATCACCGGCCAGCACTGCCGCCGCCAGCGAGAAGAGCCTGGTGAATAAACTCAGCAAGCTCGCACCGAGAATGGGGAAAGGCTTGGCCCATGAGATTTGCCTGGCCCTTTCTGAGCAGACGGTGATTGTGCCAGGAACGAACGCAGCCACGATTGTCTTGCCGCGCCTGACGCACCAGCTCGCGGCACTACGTGGTCAACGTGATGACGTCGCCCAGGAAGTTGAATGACTGGTGCAAGCGCCCCCTCTTTATTTGGTCCTGACCAGCATGCCAGGAGTCGGCGTCAGGACCGCTGCCCGACTCCTTACAGAGGTCGCCGCCAAAGCCTTCACCTCGGCCTCCCCGCCCTCGCAGCTTATGCCGGGCTGGCGCCTATTACCCGTCGATCCTGCTCCTCGATTCGAGGCGAACATCCATCGCGAGGCGGGAACAAGGTGCTCAAGCGAGCATTGTTCCTGTCGGCCTGTGCGGCACTGCGAGCCCCTGTCTCGCGAGCTTAATATGCGCACAAGATCGGCCAAGGAAAACGGCACAACCAAGCGCTGATCGCTCTCGCCAAGCGCCGCTGCGACGTCATGTACGCCATGTACGCCATGATGCGAGATGGAGCACTTTATTGTTCCACGCCGCTCACAACTGCTTGACGAAGGAAATAGGGACACTCCCCTTTCCAGCAGGACTTGACGGACCCGCTAATCGTATCCCCACCGCTCACGTTCGCGCATACGCAATTTTAATAGCTCAGGATCGCATGGCGACATAGCATTCACAGGCATTCTTGTCCAATAGAGATCGCTCCGATTTCAAAGTGAGCGCCGCAACACATGCTACACCCGCCGTTAGATCTGTGAGCACCTCCCTTGAGCCCTTGGCTAGCCTCTCCCCCCGTGCTCACGTCCAGGTCCTCGCTGCGATTACGCCACTTAAGGCTTCGCCCCTTGAACAAACTGATTGCTGAATGCCTGCGGACACCTATCCAATGGATTAAACGACTCAATATACCCGGCGAGCGGGCACGAAGAACTGGACGCACAACTGGCGAGACTTGGACCAGACGACGGCGATTCCAAGGAGTAGAAGCCCAGGTTAGGAGCCTCGTATCGGTTGAGTAATGAGTCATAGCTTCTCCGGGTTGTTATCACGACCAGCAAATAAGATTCATTATACATGTATCTTTGTTTCCTGTATTTTCCGATTGTAGTTAGCGATGCCTATCTACATTGGGGCTATGCCCGGGAATGGAGTGGCATTGACCAATGCTACTCGGATGTCCATGTCCCAAAGCGAGATCCTAGTGATAACCCCCAGGCGGCTCATGCGTCACTCCTTGTTGTCACCCTGCTTTGTGCGAATACCCAGCGCTCGGTAGATGGTGCACCAAGACAGGTGTGCAGTCGCCAACATGACTGGAGACATGAGCCCAAGCCAACGCCATACATCAGTCCGGATAAAAAATAGGGCCAATGCAACGGCCAAGCCTAGGCAACCTATGTCACGAATAAAAACTCAAGACATGGGTCGGCTGGGTCTGGCGTGGCGTGGCGTGGCGCGGCTGCAGGTGGGCAGGGCGACGATTGGTCCCTTTACTTTCCCAACAATTGGCACCCTGCGGAAGCACCGCAGCAGACTATTATGAGCTTTTATCACAGTACAGAGGCACCTGTGCATTTCAGTTTCTCGAAATCAAAAATGGCAAGCGACGCTTCAATAACGTGGTGGCATGCAGCCCCGCCTATCGCTGCTCTTTTTTACCCTTTCTTCCTCAAAGGCTTTAGCCTGCTCGTAGACACGGAAGTGTCTCTGGCAACACTTATGCTAGCCATGGCAATGTCTGTGCCGATTCTTGCTTTTTTTGTCGCTTGGAATCTAGGTAAAGCAGCGCATCCAATCGTTTCAACAGTTCGTCTAAAAAGCATCGCTTGGCTAGCTATCGCCACCCCTCCAATGTTCACTGCTGACGGGGTTTTAACATATATGGGGGGCCAAGCTGTCTCCGAAATAACTTTGTGGGTTATGTTCTGGGCTATGGCATCGGTCATCGCATTGATCACCGCGCGTAACTCGCGAACCTCGGTCGTGATTACTTTTCCAAATGCCAAGAACTTTTCATCGCCAAGACTTCGTGTAGCGCACGGTATAAGCGCAGTGGTAATCCTAGTTCTCTTCTTAACAATGCATCTGACCAACCATTTAGCGGGAGCTGTAAGTGAGGCAGAACATCGCCACTTGATGGATATCTTCCGAGTAATATATCGATCACGAGCTATTGAGCCTTTCGTTGTACTTCTTTTTCTATTTCAAGTCCTTTCTGGGCTGGTGCTGCTGCGAACAAACAGTCATCGACCGGCAGATTTTTACAAAACCCTGCAATTGGCATCTGGTGGGTATCTTGCATTTTTTATTCTTGCCCACATGAACTCTGTATTCATTTATGCGCGCAGATTTGCAGGGATAAAGACGGACTGGGATTTTGCGACGGGAGCCCCTACCGGCTTGCTGCACGACCCCTGGAATATTCGATTAGTACCTCACTATTACCTCGGGGTTTTTCTCATTATTACTCATTTGGTTCTCGCCGCGCGCGTGGTCTGTATTGCTCACGGCATGCCACCCAAGCGAGCTAACTTCAGCTCGAAGCTCGGGATAATCATCGGAGCTGTCATCGCCGCGATTATCATGCTCGGCATGACTGGACTACAAATTGGTAACTAAAAATCGCCCCGCGTTTAAGCTATTGCCGTGAACCTACCTCCAGGGAGATTCAACATACAAATCAACCGGACCGGCTCAGCAACCTGGAAAGGCGGCATCAAAGATGGCAACGGCAGCATCTCCACCGAGAGCGGCGCGCTATCAGCACATCCATATGGCTTCGCCAGCCGTTTCGAGGGACGTCCCGGCACCCAACCCTGAAGAGCTGATCGGCGCAGCCCACGCCAAGTAGCAATAGACCTCCCAAATTGCGAACAGGCCGCTCTCGAGGTTTAATCTTGCTAAACGATTTCGTAATGGTTTGCGGGCTTGGTACATATAGTTCTCTCAGATTCTCAGTCAAACACAGAGGACGGTCGTAGAGCTCCGTTATCGTATCATCAGATGTCGACATACGCCGATTACCAAGCACAAATTGCAGCACTTCAAGAACAGGCTGAAGCTGCGCGCCGGGGTGAAGTCGCTGGGGCCAAAGCGAAAATCAAGGAACTGATGGATACCTACGGCCTGACGATCAATGACCTGCCAGGCGCCGGCAAGAAGAGCGGCGCGCCTCGTGCTGCGGTTCCCGCAAAATATCGCGACCCAGCATCTGGCTCCGAATGGACCGGCCGTGGCCGCGCGCCGCTTTGGCTCGCTGGCAAAGACAAGGAACAGTTCCTGATCAAATAAGAGGTTCCCCTAGCGACACTGAATGCCGGCTTTATGGGGCTCAATGCCGTTCCGTGTGGAATTTGACATCGGGTAACATGTCGGTTACATCCACTTTCTGAGTTCACGAGTCCCCGATGAGTATTGGCGTCGAAACCCTGTTCACCACCGCGCTGGGCCTGCA
>NZ_JAHTGR010000034.1:0-33718 GCF_019166075.1 Duganella violaceipulchra
ATATATTACTCACCCGTTCGCCACTCGCCGCCAGGTTGCCCCGCGCTGCCGTTCGACTTGCATGTGTAAGGCATGCCGCCAGCGTTCAATCTGAGCCAGGATCAAACTCTTCAGTTTAATCTCTGTTACTTTTGCTACTCTCGTAGCACCCTTATTGCTAAGGGGTCGCTCACTCAAAATACTGACAGGCCACTACTTGCGTAGCGCCTATTTCATTACTTCTTGTGAACATTTGATATTTTAAGTATCAGCAGGACTAGCCTGCTGCGCACTTTCATCAAACGTCCACACTTATCGACTGTAAATTTTTAAAGAACTTCAATTCGGTACTGCTTGCAACCGGCGACAAAGCGTTGTGTTTGTCAGTTGCGAAGAAGGAAGATTATGAGGCGTTTCGCCGTTTTCGTCAACCCCGTTTTTTAGTGTGGTTTCATCTCACTAAAAAACTTCCCACTTCAACAGCACATTTTCGTGTGTCGTTTTGCGGGGAGGCGAACTATAGCAAAGGGCATCCACGCTGGCAAGGGTAAAATAGCGGTTTCACCGAAACATAAGCACGTCATGTCCATTCTGCTCACTACTCTCAACGCCCGCTACACCCACGCCTCGCTGGGACTGCGCTATCTACTAGCGAATATGGGAGAGTTGCAGGAGCAGACCCGCTTGCAGGAATTCGTCATCGGCGCGAAGACCACCGAGATCGTCGAGCGCATCCTGGCGCATGCGCCGCAGATCGTCGGTTTCGGCATCTATATATGGAACGTCGAAGAAACCACCAAAGTCGTCGCCATGCTCAAGCGCGTGGCGCCGCATGTGGTGGTGGTTCTGGGCGGACCGGAAGTGTCTTACGAATCGAATGAGCAGGAGATCGTGAAGCTGGCCGATTACCTGATTACCGGCTGGGGCGACGTCACCTTCCCCAAACTGTGCGGCGAGATCATTCACGGCCCCAAGCCGCTGATGAAGGTTTACGCCGGCGTGCAGCCGCCGATGGCCGAGATCAAGCTGCCCTATTCGCTCTACACCGATGACGACATCAAGAACCGCACCATCTATGTGGAAGCCTCGCGCGGCTGCCCGTTCAAGTGCGAGTTCTGCCTGTCTGCCCTGGACAAGACGGCGTGGCCGTTCGCACTGGATAACTTCCTGGCCGAGATGGAGTCGCTGCATGCGCGCGGCGCACGGCTGTTCAAGTTCGTCGACCGCACCTTCAATCTGAATATCAAGACCAGCCTGAAGATCATGCAGTTCTTCCTCGATAAGCTGGAAGCGAACCCGGACGACCCGGTCTACGCCCACTTCGAGCTGGTGCCTGACCATCTGCCGGACGCACTGAAAGAGGGCATCAGCAAGTTCCCGCACGGCGCGCTGCAATTCGAGATCGGCATCCAGAGCTTCAACCCGGCGGTGCAGACACTGGTCAGCCGCAAGCAGGACAACCAGAAAGCCGCCGACAACATCCGCTGGCTGACCGACCACTCCAACGCCCACATGCACGTGGACCTGATCGCCGGCCTGCCCGGCGAAACGGTGGAGAGCTTCGCCGCAGGCTTCAACAAGCTGTGGGCCTTGAATCCGCACGAGATCCAGTTCGGCATCCTCAAGCGCCTGCGCGGCACGCCCATCATCCGCCACACGCAGGAATTCGGCCTGGTGTTCGAGCCGTACGCGCCCTACACCATCCTCGCCAACCGCGACATCGACTTCCCGACCATGCAGCGGCTGGTGCGCTTCGCCCGCTACTGGGACCTGGTGGCCAACTCCGGCCGCTTCGGCCATACGCTGCCGGTGCTGCTGGGCGACGACGCCTTCGGCCGTTTCATGGCGTTTGCCGACTGGTTGTACGCCAATACCGACGCCACCCACCGCATCGCGCTGGAGCGCCTGGTGGCGATGGTGTGCAAATACCTGCAAAGCCAGGGCATGGACAAGGATGCCGCCGAAGCCCTGCTAGCCAGCGATTATGCGAGCGCAAAACCGAAACCGGTCGAGACGCCGGCGCCCAAGCGGCAGGCCCGCAGGCTGGCCGCCTGAGCGGGGCAGCCCGCCCCGCTGCACATCCATTGGTAGCCGCCGGGGCGAAACTCCCTTAAACTGACGAAATGCCTATTGCCAAAGAGCCCACACTCACTCTCAATCCCGGTGCCGCCAAGGGGCCTTCGGTCGCCGCAGGCGGCACGTGGCAAGTGCACGCGCTGGCGCAGGGCCGCACCATGGCCACCATCACGGCGCTGATCAAGACGCTCAAGGCCGACAACCTCAAATGGGATTTGACGGCGATCGACAGCATGGACCACATCGGCGCCCAACTACTGTGGAACGCCTGGGGCAAAACCCGCCCCGCCAACCTGCAACTGGCGCCCGGCCAGGAAGAATTCTTCAGCCGTCTGGAAACCACCGGCAAGCTCGAACTGCCGCGCCCCCGCGCACAGCGCCTGACGTGGGTGATGAAACTCGGCTTCGCGATGCTGCTGTTCTTCGAGCACCTGATCGCGCTGACCGCGCTGATCGGCCAGGTGATGCAGGAGTTCTGGCGCTTTCTGCGCGCGCCCATGCGCGGACCGTGGAAGGAAATCTCCGCCAATATTTTCCACGCCGGCTTCCAGGCGCTGGGCATCACGGCGCTGGTCGGCTTCCTGATCGGCGTGGTGTTCTCGTATCTGTCGGCGCAGCAGTTGCGCAACTTCGGCGGCGACATCTTCCTGGTCAACCTGCTCGGCATGAGCATCATCCGCGAACTGGGCCCGCTGCTGGCGGCGATCCTGGTGGCCGGCCGCTCCGGCTCATCCATCACCGCGCAGCTGGGCGTGATGCGCGTGACCGAGGAACTCGACGCCATGCTGGTGATGGGTATCTCGCACGGCTTCCGCCTGATCATGCCCAAGGTGCTGGCCCTGGCCGTCGCCATGCCGCTGCTGGTGATCTGGACCGATACCATCGCGCTGTTGGGCGGCATGGTGTCGGCCAAGGTTGAACTGAATCTGTCGCCGCAATACTTCATCCTCAAGCTGCCGGACGCGGTGCCGCTGGCGAACTACATGATAGGCTTGGGCAAAGGCGTGGTGTTCGGCATCCTGATCGCGCTGGTGTCCTGCCACTTCGGCCTGCGCATCAAGCCGAACACGGAAAGCCTGGGACGCGGCACCACCACCTCGGTGGTCACGGCGATCACCGCGGTGATCCTGGCCGACGCCGTGTTCGCGATCGTCTTCAGCGGCGTGGGGTTCTGATGGTCAGTCACGCACTCGTCCCCGAAAAAGCCTGCGGCCCCGGCACCGGCGAACTGACACTGGACGGCAGCGTTCCCATCGTCGAGATCACCGGCCTGTGGACCAAGTACGGCCGCACCGTGGTCCACCAGGATTTGAACCTGGAGATCGAACAGGGCGAGATCCTGTCCATCGTCGGCGGCTCCGGCACCGGCAAGACCACGCTGCTGCGCCAGATGCTCGGCCTGGAAAAGCCGGCGCGCGGCTGCGTGCGCGTGTTCGGCGAGGACATCAGCGAAATCGACTCCGAGCAATTGCAGCAGTTGCGCAACCACTGGGGCATGCTGTTCCAGCAGGGCGCGCTGTATTCCGCGCTGACGGTATTCGACAACATCGCCCAGCCGATGCGCGAGCTGCACACGCTGCCCGAAGACCTGATCCTCGACGCCGTGCTGCTGAAGATGAACATGGTGGGCCTGGGTCCTGAACAAGCGAACAAGATGCCGTCCGACCTGTCCGGCGGCATGGTCAAGCGGGTGGCGCTGGCGCGCGCGCTGGCGCTCGAACCGAAGCTGCTGTTCCTCGACGAGCCGACCGCCGGCCTCGATCCCGACCTGTCCGAAGCCTTCGTCTCGCTGATCAAATCGCTGCACCGCGAACTGGGGCTGACGGTGGTGATGGTCACCCACGATCTCGATACACTGTTCGCCCTGTCGACCCGCATCGCCGTGCTGGCCGAAAAACACGTGATCGCACTGGGGCCACTGAAAGAGGTGCTGACAGTCGACCACCCATTCATCAAGGAGTTCTTCCTCGGTGACCGCGGCCGCCGCGCGCTGGAAGCGCTGGACGAAAAAACCAATACGGAGTCCCACTGATGGAAAACAGATCCCACGCACTCACCACCGGCTTCTTCACGATCACGCTGCTGATCGCAGCGGTCCTGTTCGGCCTGTGGTTCAACCGCGACCGCGTCGAACGCGCGCCCTACGTCATCGCCACCGCACAATCGGTGCCGGGCCTGAACCCGCAGGCGCCGGTGCGCTACCGCGGCCTCGAGGTGGGCAAGGTCGCCAACATCGCCTTCGATCCCAAGATGGCCGGGCAGATCCTGGTCACCCTCAACATCAACACCGACGCGCCGATCACCAAGACCACCTTCGCCACGCTGGGCTACCAGGGCGTGACCGGCATCGCCTTCATCCAGCTCGACGACGACAAGGTCGGTTCGCCGCTGCTGGCCACCAACAGCGACAACCCGGCCCGCATACCGCTGCGCGCCGGCTTCTTCGACCAGCTGGAAAAGCGCGGCAAGGAAATCCTGACCCAGTCCGAGGAAGTCACGCGCAAACTCAATAATCTGCTCAGCCCAGAGAACCAGAAGACCATCCTCAGCGCCTTCTCCGACGTCAGCGCCACCGCCAACGCCTACCGCGAACTGCCGGCCAAGCTGGAACCGACCATCGCCAGGCTGCCGGCGCTGACCGAACAAACGCAGCGCACGCTGAACTCCTTCAACACGCTGGCCAACGATTCCGACCGCCTGGTAAAGACCCTGCAGGCGCCGGACGGCCCGATCGCCCGCATCGCCGCCACCGCCGACCGCATCGGCGGCTCGGTGGATGCGGTGGCCGGCGGCATAGAACTCGACACGCTGCCGCAAGTGAACTCGCTGTCCGACGACACCAAGGCCTCGATGCGCGCGCTGCGCAAGACCATGAACAAGATTAACGACCGTCCGCAAAGCCTGATCTTCGGTTCGCCCGGCACGCCGCCGGGCCCCGGCGAAGAAGGCTTTACCGCCTCGTCCAAATAAGGATCACCGAGATGACCACCGCCATCCGCAATGCCATCCTCATCACCGCCATCGGCATGCTGCTGGGCGCCTGCGCCAGCAAGGGCCAGCCGACCGCGCAATACGATTTCGGCCCGCTGCCGCTGCCGCAGGCGCAAGCGCCGGCCGCCATCGGCGCCGTCATCGTGGCCGATGTCGTCGGCCCCGCCGCGCTGGACACGGAACGCATGCAATACCGCCTGCTGTACGCGGACGCGCGCCAGTCGCGCCCCTACGCCTACAACCAGTGGACCGCCACGCCGTTCCAGCTGATGACCCAGCGCATGAAGGCGCGCATCGCGCAGGCCGGCGTCAAGGTGCTGTCGACCACCGACGCCGCCGCCAGCCCCACCGTGCTGCGCATGGAGGTCAACGACTTCGCGCAGAACTTCGACAGCGCCACCAGCAGCGCCGGTATCGTCAGCCTGCGCGCCTCGGTGTTCCGCAATCACAAGCTGGTGGACCAGAAAACCTTCAGCCGCAGCAGCCCGGCCCCGAGCCCGGACGCCGCCGGAGGCGCCCAGGCGCTGGCCGCCGCCACCGACGCCGTCACCGCCGATGTGCTGGCGTGGTTGACGGCGCTGCCGTCGCAGTAGGCATGACGCAGACCACCACCGTTACGCCGGCGCCGGAGCCGGCCAGCAAGCCGTCGCCGTTCACGCGGGCGGCGCTGCTGGCCTATGTGCTGCTGATCGTCTACGCCAGCTGGTTCCCGTTCTCGGGCTGGCACAACCAGGGATTGTCGCCGCTGATCTTCCTGGAACACACCAGCATGCCGCGCTACTGGACCAAGTTCGACGCCATCACCAACGTGGTCGGCTACATGCCGCTGGGGACGCTGATCGTCTACGCGCTCTACCCGCGCTTCAAGGGCGTCGCGGCCTGGCTGATGGCCGCCGCCGGCGGCGTGCTGGTCTCGGGCCTGATGGAGGGCGTGCAGACCTACCTGCCCAGCCGCGTGTCCTCCAACCTGGACTTCTACACCAACGCCGCCGGCTGCGCGCTGGGCGCGGTGATCGGCGTGCTGACCGTGCGCCGCCTGCTCGACCGCAGCCAGTTGCAGCGCCTGCGCCAGGCCTGGTTCGCGCCGCACGCCAGCCAGGGCCTGGTGCTGCTGGCGTTGTGGCCGCTGGCGCAGATGTATCCGCAAAGCTTTTTGTTCGGCCTGGGCCAGCTGCTGCCGATTTTTTCGGAATGGCTGTCGCAGCTGCTCGACACCGAGATCGACCTGGCCAGCTACGTGCGGCCGGACGCCATCCTGACGGTGGAGCAATACTGGCTGTCCGAAACCATCATCACCGCCTGCGGCATGGTGGGCGCGGCGCTGACGCTGCTGTGCCTGCTGCGCAAGCCGGCCCCGCGCGGCCTGCTGGTGGCCGCCATGATAGGCGCGGCCGTCGTCGTCAAGGCGCTGGCGACGGCGCTGCTGTTCTCGCCGGAAAACGCCTTTGTCTGGGTCACGCCGGGCGCCGAGGGCGGCTTTTTGATCGGCGCCATCATGCTGGCCGGCCTGGCGTTCGCGCCGCATGTGGCCCAGCGGCGGCTGGCGGTCACCACCCTGCTGCTGAGCCTGGTGATCGTCAACACCACGCCGGCCAACCCGTATTTCGTCGCCACCTTGCAGACCTGGGTGCAGGGCAAGTTCCTCAACTTCAACGGCGCGGCACAGTTCCTGACCCTGCTGTGGCCCTTGTTCGCGGTATGGTTCCTGTGGCTGCCGTCACACAAGCTCAATAAGCCCTGAGCGGGTATCATAGCGGCTACCACTTTCCCCGAGATACAGCGATGAGCGATACACCCTATTTCAAACACCACGTCTTCTTCTGCATGAACAAGCGTGACGACGGCCGCAACAGCTGCGGCGACCACGGCGCGGAAAGCGCGCAAAAGCACGCCAAGAAGCGCTGCAAGGAACTCAACATCAACGGCCAGGGCCAGGTCCGCATCAACCAGGCGGGCTGCCTGGACCGTTGCGAAGAAGGCCCGGTGCTGGTGGTCTATCCCGAAGGCACCTGGTACACCTACGTCGACACCAGCGACATCGATGAAATCATCGATACCCATCTGGTGCAGGGCAAGGTTGTCGACCGTCTCAAAATCTAAAGAGCCATGAACAAGAACGAAAAATTCACCCTGGCCGGCGGCGCCGGCCAAATGGAAGGCGTGCTCGACCATCCGAAGCACGCGCCGCGCGGCATCGCGCTGGTGGCCCATCCGCATCCGCTGTACGGCGGCACCATGGACAACAAGGTCGCCGTCACCCTGGCGCGCACCTTCGTCAACCTGGGCTACGTGGTGGCGCGCATCAACTTCCGCGGCGTCGGCGCCTCGGAAGGCGTGCATGACCACGGCGTCGGCGAGACCGACGACATGGCCGTGCTGCACGCCTGGATGACGACCAAATATCCGGGCCTGCCGGTGGCGCTGGCGGGCTTCTCGTTCGGCACCTTCGTGCAGTCGCAGCTGGCGCCGCGCCTGGCCGCCGCCGGCACGCCGGCCGAGCGCCTGGTGCTGGTCGGCGCCGCCGCCAAGAAGTGGGACATGGCTGCGATCCCGGCCGACACCATCCTGATCCACGGCGAAAACGACGACACCATCCCGCTGATCGACGTGCTCGACTGGCTGCGCCCGCAGGACATACCGGTCATCGTGATCCCCGGCGCCGACCACTTCTTCCACCGCAAACTCCAGCACATCAAGAGCTGGGTGACGCAGCTGTGGCAGCGCGGCGGCGACGTTGCCGAGATGGAAACGGACACCGCAGCGGCCGACTAAGGTCCTATAATCGCTGCGCCTTTAACTTTTTACCGAATAAAGCACCCCATGAAAAAAATTATCGCGGCACTGGCCACCAGTGTCATGTTGATGTCCGCCGCCGTCGCCCAGACCCTGCCGCCGCCGACCATCGCCGCCAAATCCTGGCTGTTGCTCGACGCCACCAGCGGCCAGATCATCGCCTCGCAAGATCCGAACGCCCGCATCGAACCGGCCTCGCTGACCAAGATCATGACGGCCTATGTCACCTTCGGCGCGCTGCGCGACAAGAAAATTGACCTGAAACAGATGGTCAACGTCTCCACCAAGGCATGGAAGGTCGATTCGAGCAGCTCCAAGATGTTCATCGACCCGGCCACGCCGGTCAGCATCAACGACCTGCTGTACGGGCTGATGGTGCAGTCGGGCAACGACGCCGCCGTGGCGCTGGCCGAGGCGGTCGCCGGCGACGAGTCCGCCTTCGTGGTGATGATGAACAAGGAAGCCCAGCGCATGGGCCTGACCAACACCCACTTCGCCAACCCGCACGGCCTGCCGAGCCCGGAGAACTACTCGACCGCGCAAGACCTGTCGGTGCTGGCCAAGCGCGTGATCCTGGACTTCCCGGAGTTCTACAAGATCGACTCGGTCAAGAGCTTCACCTATAACAAGATCACCCAGCCCAACCGCAACCGCCTGCTGTGGCTCGATCCGACCGTCGACGGCATGAAGACCGGCCACACCGAAGCGGCCGGCTACTGCATGATCGCCTCGGCGCACCGTCCCAACGGCGCCGGCGAGCGCCGCCTGGTGTCGGTGGTGCTGGGCACCTCGTCCGACCAGTCGCGCACGCAGGAGAGCCAGAAGCTGCTGAACTGGGGCTTCCAGAACTTCGACACGGTCAAGCTGTACGCCAAGGGCCAGGCCATCGCCACGCCGGAGATCTGGAAGGGTTCCAAGAGCGTGGTCAAGATCGGCTTCGCCAACGACGTGCTGGTGACGGTGCCGAAGGGCGTGGCCGCCAAGATGAAGCCGCTGCTCGAGCGCAAGGACCCGCTGGTCGCGCCGCTGGCCGAGAACAGCCGCGTCGGTTCGCTGAAGATGATGGTGGACGGCAAGCCGCTGCTGGAATTGCCGGTGGTGGCGCTGGAAACCGTCGATCAAGCCTCGATCTTCGGCCGCGCCTGGGACTCGATCCGCCTCTGGCTGAAATAAAACACGGGGGTCAAGTCTGACATTCGGACACGAGCTCTGCCGTAGCGCAAGTTACGGCAGAGCTCGTGTCCGAATGTCAGACTTGACCCCCGCTGTTAGT
This sequence comes from Duganella violaceipulchra, assembly GCF_019166075.1. Lineage (NCBI taxonomy): Bacteria > Pseudomonadati > Pseudomonadota > Betaproteobacteria > Burkholderiales > Oxalobacteraceae > Duganella > Duganella violaceipulchra. The sequence continues at coordinate 9,113 of NZ_JAHTGR010000034.1, forward strand.
CGTCGTTGGCGTGGGTGTGCTGCATCGATTCCTGCGCCCATTTGAAGGCCGCCTGGCCGACCATGCCCAGACCCTCCATATCCAGCCCCTGCTTCTCGGCGATCTCCAACGCCCGCTCGACCTTGTCGCGCTCGAGCAGCAGCACGATCGTCAGGTAGGGCCCGTAGACCCCGTCACTGTTGAGCAGCACGTCGCGGATAGCGTCCGACAGGTGCATCTTGTCGACCAGGTTGGCCATCGGCACACCCAGCAGGACGTCGAACAAGGACAACAAGCCCACCAGGAACAACTCGTCGCGCTGGGCCTGCGGCAGCTTGCTGCACGTCTCCAGGAAACGCGCGCGCGTCAACGCCACTTCCAGCAGCGATTCATCGCGCGCCTGGTTGGCGCCGCCGCCCAGGCGGAACATCGACACCGTCAAGCCCCGGTATAGCTGATTGCGCCCCAGCACCATGAACGCTTGCTGCAGGCTGGTCACCTTGGTGGTCTGGCCGTTGCTCGGCGCGTTGGCCCATTGCAGCACCTGGTAGGTCATGCCGGGATCGCGCTTGGCCACTTCGATCATGGCCGGCAGTTCGGCGTCGGTGCGCAGCAGGTTGAGCAACTCGATCGAGGTCATGCGGCTCTGGTCGACCTTGGCGTCCGGGTCCACCTTGTCACTGGTGGTCAGGAAGTGGCCCATGAAGTAATTGCAGCCCCACGACATGCACATGCGCTGTTCGTCCCAGGTTTCGACGCCGTCGACCGCCAGCTTCATGTCGGGATAGCGCATGCGCAACTGCTTGATCAGGGACTGGAAATCGGCCAGCGTATGCTCGCCCAGCGACAGCATGGCGACGTCGCACACCGCCAGCAGCGGCGCGTCGGCCGGGTCCAGCGAGACGCCGCGCAGCGCCACCTTGCAGCCGGTCTCGCGCAGCGCCGTCATGCGGCCGGCGATCTGCTCCACCGGCAGGCTGGCGCCCTTGCGGTCGAGCATGAAAACGGTGTGCGGCGCCACCAGCGGCGCATGGCGGTTGAAGATCACCGCGTCCATGCTCAGCTGCACCAGCGCGACCCGGTTCTGGGCAAACTGCGGCAGGCGGGCCGCGACCAGGGTCTCGATCAGCACCGGCTCCGGCAGCGGCGCGCGGTTGCCGCCGAAGGGCACGGAAAAGCGGTAGCCGCACAGGCGGTGGCGCTCGTCGACGATCTCGGCGCGCACCACGATCGCCTCGGGATCGCCTTCATGTTCGGCGGCGGGGGCTGGCGCCGGCGCCGCCTTGGCGGGCGCGACGGCCGGCGCGGGCGCGGGTTCCGGTTTGGTTTTCAGAAACGATAAGAAGCCCACTTGCTTACCCTCCATCACCGAATATTAATTTCGATCATACAATGAAAAACCGGGCGAAAAACGCCCGCCGCCGAAAAATTCATTGCCAGATAAACATAGACCCGCGTAACTAAAGTACAAGCTTGCAGCTATAATCTGCGTCACTCCCCTCACCCCAGAAAGTGCGACCATGAGCTACGCCCCGCCGACCGACCTGACCTGCCCCGCCATCGTCACCAGCAAAGGCGGGCTGTCCCTGTCGCGCATCGTGGCCGGCATGTGGCGCATGAACGAATGGAAACTGACGCCGCAGCAACGCGTCGCCTTCATCGAGCAATGCCTGGCCATGGGCGTCACCAGTTTCGACCATGCCGACATCTACGGCGGCTACGGCGTCGAGGCGGTATTCGGCGAAGCGCTGGCACTGCAGCCGTCGCTGCGCGCGCGCATGCAACTGGTGAGCAAGTGCGGCATCAAGCTGGTCAACGCGGCGCGGCCGGACCACACCATCCAGCACTATGACACCAGCGCCAGCCACATCATCGCCTCGGCGGAAAACTCGCTGCGCCAGCTCGGCACCGACCACCTGGACCTGCTGCTGATCCACCGCCCCGACCCGCTGATGGATTTCGACGACATCGCCGGCGCCTTCGAGCGGCTGCGCCAGGCCGGCAAGGTCCAGCACTTCGGCGTGTCCAACTTCAGCCGCCACCAGTTCGAATGCCTGAACCGCCGCATCCCGCTGGCGACCAACCAGGTCGAGTTCTCGCCGCTGTGCGTGGCGCCGCTGTTCGATCAAACCTTCGACGGCCTGCAAGACCTGGGCGTGGCGCCGATGATCTGGTCGCCGCTCGCCGGCGGCCGCCTGTTCAGCCGCGACGACGCCGACGGCAGCCGCGTGCGCGCCGCGATCCAGCAGGTGGCAGATGAGCTGCAGCGGCCGTTCGGCAGCGTGGTGTTCGCGTGGATTATGCAGCTGCCGAGCCGGCCGCTGCCGCTGACCGGCTCGGGCCGCATCCAGGCGGTGGCCGAGGCGGTGGAGGCGACCCAGTTCAGCCTGAGCCGCAGCCAGTGGTTCGCGATCCTGCGCGCGGCGCGCGGTCACGAAGTGGCTTGAGCGCCTAGTCTGCGTAGACCAGCGGCGGCGCGATGCCGCGCCAGCCCTGGCGCCACGCCAGGTTCAGCGCCAGCGTGCCGGCGATGTAGACGGCGAAGAACAGCGCGAAGTACATGGCCTGCAACCAGGCCAGCAAGCCCAGGTTGACCACCAGCAGCACCAGCGCGGCCTTGCTTTTCTTTTGCTTGGAGCTGGGGAAGCGCACGGTGGTCACCATCAGGCCGCCCACCACGAACAGCAGCGCGACGATCAGGCCGCCATGCAGCACCGAGGCCGCCGGGTCCGGCCACGCCGCCACCACCGAGGCCACACAGGCCGCGCCCGCCGTGCTGGGCATGCCGACGAAGTAGCGCGGATCGGTGCGGCCGACATTCACATTGAAGCGCGCCAGCCGCAGCGCGCCGCAGGCGACAAAAAAGAAGCTGGCGATGCCGCCCATGCGCAGCAGGGTCGGATGGTCGACGCCCAGCTGCACGAAGCCGTAACAATACAACAGCAAGGCCGGCGCGCAGCCGAAGTTCATCATGTCGGCCAGCGAGTCGAGCTGCATGCCGAAGGCGGAGGCGGTGTTGGTGGTGCGCGCGACCAGGCCGTCGAGCGCGTCGAACACGCCGGCCAGCACCAGCAGCACGGCGGCCAGCCGGTAATCATGGGCGGACCCGACCAGGGCGTTGTCGACCGAGATGACGATGCTGCCGAAGCCGCAGGCGATCGACATCAGGGTGACCAGGCTGGGCAAGGCGAACTTGGCGCGCTGCACGCGCGCATGGTGTAATGGCTTCAAATTGGGGGCAATCAAAAAAACGCCGCGGTGCACAGCAAACGGCAAGCTTACCATTTTAACCCGGTGGCCTCCTTGTTCATACCGGGTGCTGCCAGACTCAAATCTGGCATAAAATTGCAACAGCCGGCCACGGCCCGGCGGCACACTGCACAGGAGTTCCCATGATGACCCACCGTCGCCGCGCCCCCGCGCCGTCCGCCTTGCTGCCGGCCCTGCTGTTGAGCCTGATTTTGTCCGCCTGCGGCGGCGGTGGCGGCGCGTCCACCAGCGCCAGCACCGGCGTCGCGCCGCCCGACCTGACCCAGGCGCCGGGCGCGCCCGCCTACAGCGGCAACACCGCGCTCGACGGCTACAACTGGATCAACTACCGGCGCGCGCTGCTGGGCCTGTCCGTGCTGGCGCGCAACGCCCGCATCGACGCCGCCGCCCAGAGCCATTCCGACTACCAGCGCCTGAACAACAGCGTCACCCACGAGCAGACGCCCGGCCTGCCTGGCTATACCGGCGTCACCCTGCTCACCCGCCTGACCAGCGCCGGCTACCAGGTGACGCCGCCGTATGCGATCGGCGAAGTGATTTCCGCCACCAGCAACCCGTCCGGCTTTTACCAGGCGGAAGAACTGATCACCGCGATCTACCACCGCTTCGTGATGTTCGAGCCGGTGTTCAAGGAAATCGGCACCGGCGCCGCCACCACCAGCGCCAGCTACACCTATTTCACCGCCGACCTGACCGCCGTCGGCGGCTACGGCGCCGGCCTGGGCGCCGGCCGCATCGTCAACTACCCGGCCGCCAACCAGGGCGGCGTGCCGGTCAACTTCTTCAGCGACAGCGAATCGCCCGACCCGGTGCCGGGACGCAACGAGGTCGGCTATCCGATCAGCGTCCACGCCGACACCGTGCGCACCGGCGTCGGCGTCACGGTGCAAAGCTTCACGGTGGCGCCGCGCGGTGGCGCCGCGCTGGAGGTGCGCCTGCTCAGCCATGCGGCCGACGCCCTGACGCCGGAGACGGCGGCCGCCATCGTGCCGCTGGCGCCGCTCAAGGGCGCCACCGTCTACGACGTCAGCTTCAGCGGCGTGGTGGCCGGCGTGCCGGTGACCCGCAACTGGTCCTTCACCACCCGATGAACGCGCCCGCCGACGCCGTGCTGGACGTGGCCAGCGGCCTGCAACAGCTGATGGGCGACTACGCGCTGTACCTGAACATCCTGCGGCGCTTCCAGCAGCGCTACCACGCGGCGGCGGCCGAGGTGGGCGCGGCGCTGGCGGCCGGCGAGCGCGCGGGCGCGACGCGCATCGTCCACACCGTCAAGGGCGCGGCCGGCATGATAGGCGCGCGCCAGGTGCAGCAGCTGGCGGCGGTGCTGGAGGCGGCGGGCTGCGCCGCGCCGCTGGCGCCGCTGGAACAGGCGCTGGCGCGGCTGATGGAGGCGATCGCCGCGCTGCTGGCGGCCGCGCCGGCGGCCGCCAGCCCGGCCCCGCCGGCCGCGGCGCCGGACGCGCGTCTGCTGCTGCAACGCCTGGCGCGGCTGCTGGAGGAAGGCGATGGGGCGGCGATCGATGTGCTGGAACAGTCGGCCACGCTGCTGGCCGGCGCGCTGGGCGTGGCGCGCTTCGCGCAGGTGACGAGCGCGGCCCACCAGTTCGATTTCGAGACGGCGCTGGCCCAGCTGCGCGCCGCCCCGGCTTAAGCACGCGGCCTGAACTCAGCGGGTATATTCCTTTTCCTCGTCGAAGGCGTCGGCGCACTCCTTGTCGCAGAAACGGCGCACATTGTCCAACGGTTTGTCGCAGTACCAGCAGGCGCCCTTGGGCGGCAAGGTCTGGCGGGTGCGCGCGGGCGCGGGCGGCGCCGCGGCGGACGGCGCAACGCCGGCGCCATCATCCGGTACGCTCTCTTGTGTCGGTTCCACGATCGCCTCCTTTCCAGGCAGTGCTCAGGTCCACGTTTGCAAGATTACTTCAGCGGAATATCCGATGTATGAGAATTCTCAACCAAATCATGATAGCAGGTTCGGCGTGGCGGCCCCATGCGTCAAAAGCCCGAAAACGTGGCGGCTCAGCCGCAGCGCCAGCGCTGTAGAATGAGGAAAAATTTATTAATGGAAAAGTAAAAAATGATAGTGAGTCCGGCAGGCAACATCGGGCCGCGATTTGTCGTGACTTGCCGCCAGTCTCGGGGCAAACTCGATCACTATCGCCCGACACTCCCGCCGTTCCGACGCCGCCAATAAAGCCCCCAGCAATCCATGAGCTCCGCGCCCGCCCCGACCCGGCACCACGCTCCCGGCGTGCGCGCCAGTCTTGCGCTCCTGGTCATCGCTTGCATCCTGCCAGTCGCGGTCGTGACCGCCTTCCTGATCGTGCACTTCTACCAGAGGGAAAGGGCGCAGCTGATCGACCACACCATCAGCCGCGCCCGCGCCATCATCGCCGCCACCGACCGCGACATCGCCAGCACCCAACTGGCGCTGCAAATGCTGAGCACCTCGACCATGCTGCTCAAGCAGGACTTGCGCGGCTTCCACCAGCGCGCCACCGGCCTGGTCGACCAGCTGGGCGCCGACAGCATCGTCCTGCTCGACACCGATGGCACGCTGCTGCTGTCGACCCGCCGCCCCTACGGCGCGCCGCTGGCCAGGCTGGGGCGGGCGCCGCTGCTGCAACGCATCCTGGCCAGCGGCCGGCCCGGCGTGTCCGACATGTTCATCGGCCCGCTCAACGGCCGCCCCATCTTCAGCGTCGGCGTGCCGGTGCGGCGCGCCGGCGCCACCGTGATGACGCTCAACGCCATCTTCACGCCGCAGCGCCTGCAACATGTGCTGAGCGAACAAAAGCTGCCGGCCAACTGGCGCGCCAGCGTGCTCGACACCGAAGGCCGGGTGGCCACCCGCTCGCGCGAGCTCGACACCTACGCCGGCCGCCAGGTCAGCGCCGCGCTGCGCCAGCAGCTGGCCAGCGCCAGCGAGTCCGGCCTGGCCACGCGCTCGCTCGACGGCCAGGACGTGTACCTGGTCTACAGCCGCTCGACCCGCACCGGCTGGAGCGCCGTGCTGGGCATCCCGAGCGAGGAGCTCACGGCCAGCCTGTACCGCACGCTGGCCTGGCTGGTGTCGGTGACGCTCGCCGCGCTCGGCGCCGGCCTGGCGCTGGCGTGGCTGCTGGGCGGGCGCATCGCCGATTCGGTGCAGGCGCTGGTGGCGCCGGCGCGCGCGGTCGGCGCCGGCGCCAGCCTGGCGATCCCGCCGCTGCACTTCCGCGAAGCCAACGAGCTGGGCCACGCCCTGCGCGACGCCGCGCTCAGCGTGCGGCAAGCCCGCGCCGACATGCGCGAAAGCGAGCAACGCCTGGCGCTGGCGGCCAACGCCGCCCATCTGGGCATCTGGACCCGCGAGCTGAGCGACTCGCGCATCTGGTGCTCGGAACAGTGGCGCGCGCTGTTCGGCTTCGCCCCGGAACAACAGCTGAGCCTTGCCGACCTGCTGGCCAAGGTGCACCCGGACGACCGCGCCGCCGTCCGCGACACCCTCAACCACACCCAGCACGGCGCGCCGCGCTACGACATGGAATACCGGCTGCTGCTGGCCGGCGGCGAACAGCGCTGGATCGGCTCGCACGGCAGCATCGAGCACGACGCCCAGGGCCGGCCGCTGCGGGTGCGCGGCGTCTCGCTCGACATCACCCAGCGCAAGCAGGCCGAGCTGGAGGTGCAGCAAAAGCAGAAGGAAGTCACCCACCTGGCGCGGGTGGCCATGCTGGGCGAGCTGTCGGGCGCGCTGGCGCACGAGCTGAACCAGCCACTCACGGCCATCCTCAGCAACGCCCAGGCGGCCCGCCGCTTCCTGGCGCGGCCGGCGCCCGACCTGGCCGAGGTGGCCGAGATCCTGGACGACATCGTCGACGAGGACAAGCGCGCCGGCGACATCATCGAGCGCCTGCGGCGCCTGTTCGGCAAGCAGGACATGCCGCGCCAGCCGGTGGACGCGGGCGCGCTGGTGGACGGCGTGATCCGCCTGGTGCGCAACGACCTGATCCACCACGGCCTGACCGTGCGCACCGAGCTCGGCGAACAGGCGCTGACGCTCAGCGCCGATCCGGTGCAGCTGCAGCAGGTGCTGATCAACCTGCTGATGAACGCCTGCGACGCCCAGGCCGCGCCGCAGCTGTCGGACGGCGTGATCGTGCTGCGCTGCGCGCGCGACGGCGACGCCGTGCTGTTCAGCGTGATCGACCACGGCCCCGGCATCGTGCAGGAGACGCTGCCGCGCATCTTCGATCCCTTCTTCACCACCAAGACGCGCGGCATGGGGCTGGGGCTGTCGATCTGCCGCAGCATCGCCGGCGCCCACCACGGCACACTGTGGGCGCACAACAATCCGGACGGCGGCGCCAGCTTCCACCTGCGCCTGCCGCTGGCCGAGGCCGCGCCGTGAGCGGCCCGCAGCGGGTGTTCCTGGTCGACGACCAGCCGGCCGTGCTGAAGGCGCTGGCGCGGCTGCTGGGCGCGGCCGGCTTCGCGGTGCAACCCTACGCCAGCGCCCGCGCCTTCCTCGACGCGCTGGCGGCGGACGGCGCCGACGGCTGCCTGGTGCTGGACCTGGCGATGCCGGAGATGGGCGGGCTGGCGCTGCAGCAGGCGCTGGCCGCGCGCGCCAACACCCTGCCCATCATCTTCCTGACCGGCCACGGCGATATCGACACCGGCGTGCGCGCCATGAAACTGGGCGCGGCCGACTTCCTGACCAAACCGGTCGACGACGAACGGCTGATCGCCGCCATCCACGCGGCACTGGCCCAGCACCGCGCGGCGCGCAGCGCGGGCGCCGAGCTCGACGAGATCCGCCAGCGGCTGGCCACGCTGACCCCGCGCGAGACCGAGGTGCTGCACCTGGTCGTCGAAGGCTTGCTCAACAAGCAGGTCGCGGCCGCGCTGGGCACGGTGGAAAAGACCGTCAAGGTGCACCGCGCGCGCGTGATGGCGAAAATGCAAGTGCGCTCGGTGAGCGCGCTGGTGCGCCTGGTCGACCGCGCGCGCCAGGGCTAGCCAGCGCGAAGGCCCATAGGCCCAAGGTCCAATAGCCGCGCAGTTGCCGCCGGGCTATTGTGCAGTCATGGATACCTCACTTCCCTGGGTGGCTGTAGTAGACGACGACGACGCGGTACGGCGCGCGCTGCTGCGCCTGCTGCGGGCTAGCGGCATCGCCGCCCAGGCCTACGCCGGCGGCGCCGACTTCCTGGCCGCGCTCGACGGCGCCCGTCCCTGCTGCGTGGTGCTGGACGTGCACATGCCGGGCCTGTCCGGGCTGGAGGTGCAGGCCAGGCTGGCCGCGCAGGCGCCCGAGGTCGGCGTCATCATCCTCACCGGCCACCCGACCCCGGCCGAACAGGCGCAGGCGCAACAACACCGGCCGCTGGCCTATCTGAGCAAACCCGTCAACGATCAATTGTTACTGGACACCATCAGCCTGGCCTGCGGCCCGGCGCCGGCGTCCCGCACCGGAGCCCCACGGCCATGACCTCGACCACCGCACTGCACGCCGCCAAGATCCTGCTGGTCGACGACCAGCAGGTCAATCTGACCCTGCTCGAACATGTGCTGGCCAGCGCCGGCTACACCGACGTCAGCAGCACCAGCGACGCGCCGGCGGTGGCCGCCATGCACCGCCTGCACCACTACGACCTGATCGTGCTGGACCTGAACATGCCGGGCATGGACGGCTTCGAAGTGCTCGACAGCCTGCGCCAGATCGAGACCGAGCAATACCTGCCGGTGTTGGTGGTGTCCGCCGAGCCGGACTACAAGCTGCGCGCACTGCAGACCGGCGCCAAGGACTTCCTGTGCAAGCCCTACGACTACGACGAGCTGCTCTCGCGCATCCGCAATATGCTGGAGGTCAGGCTGCTCTACACCGGCAGCCGCAACTACGGGCTGCGCATGGCCGGCCACGACCGCCTGACCGGCCTGCCGAACCGCCAGCTGTTCGCCCAGACCATGGTGCCGCAGCTGGCGGCGGCCTGGCCGCGCGCCAGCGCCCTGCTGCTGGTCGACCTGGACGGTTTCACCGCCATCAACGACACCCAGGGCCACGCCGCCGGCGACGCCCTGCTGTGCCAGTTCGCTCGGCGGCTGGGCCAGCTGGCGCCGCCGCCCGCCACCATCGGCCGCCTGGGCAACGACGAATTCGCGCTGCTGCTGCCGGCCCAGCTGTCACAGGCCGGCCAGATCGCCGACCAGATCCGCGCGGCGCTGCGGCAGCCGTTCGACCTGCCCGGCGGCCACGCCACGATGTCGGTCAGCATCGGCATCGCCGCCTGCCCGGCCGACATCGACGACGTCGGCACGCTGCTGCGCTACGCCGACATCGCCCTGCACCAGGCCAAGCAGGAAGGGCGCGACCACTGCTGCTATTTCACCGACGCCATGGACCTGCAGGCGCAGACCCGCTACCAGCTCGAGCACGCGCTGCGCCAGGCCAGCGAACGCGGCGAGTTCGAACTGTACTACCAGCCCAAGGTGCAGATCGGCAGCGGCCGCATGGTGGGCGCCGAGGCCTTGCTGCGCTGGAACCGGCCCGGCCACGGCGTGGTGTCGCCGGCCGAGTTCATCCCGCAGCTCGAGCGCAGCGGCCTGATCGTGCCGGTCGGCGCCTGGGCCATCGACCAGGCCTGCCGCCAGATCGCCGCCTGGGCGCCGCACGCCAACGGCCCGCTGCCGGTCGCCGTCAATGTCGCCAGCCGCCAGTTCGCCGACACCAAACTGGAGCAAACCGTGGCCGCGGCCATCGCCCGCCACGGCATCGCCCCCGGCCTGCTGTCGCTGGAGGTGACCGAGAGCGCGATGATGGACGACATCGGCCGCACCGCCGCCACCCTGAGCGCGCTGCGCGCGATGGGGGTGCACATCGCCATCGACGACTTCGGCACCGGCTATTCCAGCCTGGCCTACCTGAAGCGCTTCCCGGTCGACACGCTGAAGATCGACATCGCCTTCATCCGCGAAGTGACCAGCAGTCCCGACGACGCCGCCGTGGTCGACGCCATCATCGCCATGGCCCACAGCCTGAAGCTGGAGGTGGTGGCCGAAGGCGTGGAGACGGCGGCCCAGTTGGCCTACCTGGGACGCCACCGCTGCGACCAGATCCAGGGCTATTTCTACAGCCGGCCGCTGCCGGCGGCGCGGCTGGAACAACTGCTGCGCGGCGACGTCCGCCTGCGCCTGCCGGCGGGCGCCGGCGACGCCCCCGAGCGCACCTTGCTGATCATCGACGACGAGCCGCACATGCTGACCACGCTGCAGCGCCTGCTGCGCCAGGACGGCTACCGCGTGCTGACCGCCAACGGCGCGGCCCAGGCCTTCGCGCTGCTGGCGCAACACCCGGTGCAGCTGGTGCTGTGCGACCAGCGCATGGAGGAGATGAGCGGCACCGAACTGCTCGACAAGATCAGGCAGATGTATCCGGACACCTTCCGCATCATCCTGTCCGGCTACACCGACCTGAACACCATCATGGAATCGGTCAACCGCGGCGCCCTGTACCGCTTCTACACCAAACCCTGGGACAACCGCACCTTGCGCGGCAACATCGCCGCCGCCTTCCGCCACTACTGGCAGCTGCACGGCCTGCAGGAGGCTGCGGCGCCGCAGCTGGCCACGGCCGCCGGAGGCTGACATGCATCCACTGCTGGCCAGCCAGCTCAAGCTGCTCGATCCCGGCTCGGCGCAGGCCGATCCGGCCGCCTTCAGCGCCGCCGTCGGCGCCAGCTATGAGGCCTACGACGAACAACTGCGCGCGCTGCGCCGCCAGCTGGCCCAGGCCGGCAAGATGGCCAGCCTGGGCCATATCGCCGCCGGCATCGCCCACGAGATCAACAACCCGCTGGCCTATGTCAGCGCCAACCTGGAGATGCTGCAAGAGAGCCTGACGCCCCTGCTGGCGCTGCTGCAAGCCAGCGCGCAGCAACCCTGCGCCTGCCCGCAAGCGCCGGCGCAGGCCGCCTTGCGCGCGGCGCTCGACCTGTCCTTGCTGTGCCGCGACCTGCCGCAGCTGGTGCAGGAGTCGTGCGACGGCATGCAGCGGGTGCGCCAGATCGTGCTGGACCTGAAAAGCTATGCGCACACCGGCGAACAAGCCCGGCAGTGGGAGTGGGCCGACCTGCACCGCGGCATCGACGCCACCCTCCACATGCTGCGCAACGAGCTCAGGGAGCGGGCCGAGATCGTGCGCGACTACGGCGCGCTGCCGCCGGTGCAATGCCTGCCCTCGCAGCTGAACCAGGTGGTGATGAACCTGGTGGTCAACGCCAGCCACGCGCTGGGCCCGCAACGCGGCCGCATCACCCTGCGCACCGGCGCCGGCGACGGCGACGTCTGGTTCGCCGTCAGCGACAGCGGCAGCGGCATTGCGCCCGAACATGTGCCGCGCCTGTTCGATCCCAGCTTCACCACCAAGCCGATCGGCCAGGGCACCGGCCTCGGCCTGTCGCTGGTGCAGGACATCGTGCGCCGGCACGGCGGCCGCATCGACGTCAGCACCGAGCTGGGCAAGGGCAGCACCTTCCGCGTGGTGCTGCCGCAGCGGCAAACGGCCTGAGCGGCCCATGAGCTCCCCCATGCGCTCCCTGACCCCATCCCTCCGCCTGCTGTGCCTGGCCGCCGGCCTGGCCGCCGCGCCGGCCGCGCCGGCCGGCGAGCCGATCACGCCGGTGCCGCTGAGCTTGCACCAGGACCCGGCCAAGGCGGCGCTGGGCCGGCGCCTGTTCAACGACGTCCGGCTGTCGGCCAACAGCAGCGTCGCCTGCGCCAGCTGCCACGACGTCGCGCGCGGCGGCAGCGACCGGCGCGCCAAGTCGCTCGGTTTCCTGGGCCAGCCGGGCGCCGTCAACGCCCCCACCGTGCTCAACGCCGCGCTCAACTTCAAGCAATTCTGGGACGGTCGCGCCGACACCCTGGAGGCCCAGCTCGACATGGTGATCCGCAATCCGGTCGAGATGGGGTCGTCGTGGGAAGCCGTGCTGGCCAAGCTGGCGGGCGACGCCGCCTACCGCGACGGCTTCGCGGCCGCCTACCGCGACGGCCTGACCATCGCCAACCTGCGCCACGCCATCGTCAGCTACGAGCGCACGCTGATCACCCCCAACGCCCGCTTCGACCAGTACCTGCGCGGCGACGCCAACGCCATCACGGCGGCGGAAAAGACCGGCTACGCCAAGTTCAAGCGGTTCGGCTGCGTGGCCTGCCACCAGGGCGTCAACGTCGGCGGCAATATGTTCCAGAAGTTCGGCGTCATGGGCGACTACTTCGCCCAGCGCGGCGGTGCCAACGACGCCGACCGCGGCCGCTACGCCGTCACCGGCAACCCCGACGACCTGCATGTGTTCAAGGTGCCCAGCCTGCGCAACGTCACCCGCAGCGCGCCCTACTTCCACGACGGCTCGGCCGCCACGCTGGAGCAGGCGCTCGACGTCATGTTCAAATTCCAGCTGGGACGCAGCGGCAGCAAGCAGGACAAGGCCGACATCATCGCGTTCCTCAACACGCTCAACAGCACACCGGCGGGGCAGCCGTGAGCGCGCCCGTCCTGTGGTTCAAGCAGCACCTGCGTTCGCTGCCGCTGGCCTGCCTGTTGCTGGCCGTGCTGCTGGGCGCGATCTACGCGCGCAGCCTCGGCTACGACAGCAACGACTACTTCGCCAACGTCGCGCTGCTGCGGCAAGTGGGCCAGCTCGACGCGCAATGGGAGCTCGACGCGGTCAAGGCGCGCATCGGCCAGAACCCGAACTACGATGCGCTGGCCAATCCGCTGACGGCCTTGCACCAGCTGCCCTTGCAGATCGAGGCGTCGTCGCCGCCGCTGGCCGCCGCGCTGGACGCCTACCAGCAGACGCTGAGCGCGAAGGCGGCCCTGATGGAGACGTTCAAGTCGCACAATGCGGTGCTGCACAACTCGCTGGATTTCCTGCCCACCGCAGCGGCGGACATCGGCGCGCTGGCCAACCAGCAGCGCGGCCAGCGGCCGGAGGCGATGGGCCATGCGGAGGCGGGCGCCAACCGCTTGCTGCTGACCGTGCTGATCTACGCCGACAACCCGTCCGACAGCAGCCGCGCCGACGTCGAGCGGGAACTGGCCGGCCTGGCGAACACCCGCGCCGGCCTGTCCGCCGGGCTGAACGACCGGATCGAGATCATGAGCGCCCACGCGCGCACCGTGCTGGCCGAACAGGCGACGGTCGACCGGCTGCTGGCCGGCATCGCGGCGGCGCCCAGCAACGATCGGCTCGACGCCATCAGCGCCCTGCTGGGCCAGCAACAGCAATTGGCGATGCAGCGCCTGCACGCCTACCGCTACGGCCTGCTGCTGCTGTCGGCGCTGCTGGTCGGGCTGCTGGCCTACACCGCGCTGCGGCTGCTGCGCAGCCACGCCACGGTCCAGCGCGTCAACGCCGAACTGAAGACCGCCAACGACCACCTCGAAGGCCGGGTGCAGGAGCGCACCGGCGAGCTGCTGCAGGCGAACCATCTGCTGCTGCAGGAAATGGCCGAGCGCAAAGCCCTGCAAAGCCGGCTGGTGCAGTCGGAAAAACTGGCCTCGATCGGCCAGCTGGCGGCCGGCGTGGCGCACGAGATCAACAACCCGCTGGCCTTCCTGGCCTCCAACTTCGGCACGCTGGAAGAGTACCTGGACAAGCTGTTCGAGCTGCTCAACGCCTACGAAGCTGCCGAATCCGGCGCCGCCGCGCGCGAGGCGGTGGCGCGCACGCGCGAGCGGGTCGACCTGGCCTACCTGAAGGAAGACATACCGGTGCTGGTGGCCGAATCGCGCCACGGCATGCAGCGGGTCGGCAAGATCGTGCAGGACCTGAAGCAGTTTTCGCGCGTGGAGGCCAGCCAGGAGTGGGAGTGGGCTGACCTGCGCCGCGGCCTGCAATCGACGCTCAACCTGATCGGCAGCGACCTGGACGCGGTGGCCGACGTCCAGACCGAGTTCGCCCCGATGCCGGACATCGAATGCATGCCGTCGCAACTGAACCAGGTGTTCCTGCACCTGCTGCAAAACGCCGCCCAGTCCATCGGCCCCGAGCGCGGCAGCATCACCGTGCGCTGCGGCACTGAAGGCACCGAGGTCTGGGTCGAGGTCAGCGACACCGGCGCCGGCATCGCCGCCGAGGCGCTGCCGCGCATCTTCGACCCCTTCTACACCACCCGGCCGATCGGCAAGGGCACGGGGCTGGGGCTGTCGCTGTCCTACGGCATCGTGCAAAACCACCACGGACGCATCGACGTGCAAAGCACGCCGGGCCGGGGCAGCACCTTCCGCGTGACGCTGCCGGCCAGCCACCGCATGGCCGAGGCGTAGAAAATACGGGCGCGGCGCGGCTGCGCTTATAATCGGGAGGTCACGCCACAGCCACTCCACGGTCACGCCAGGAAAACAGCGCATGCAAGCAAACACCACCGTCACCTCGCCTGCCGCCGGCAGCCACGCCCACCTGTCCGGGCGCGTGCTCGGGCTGGCCAACCTGGGGCTGATGGTGCTCGACGCCAGCGGCCGCATCGTCATGTGGAACCAGTGGCTGGCCAGCCATTCCGGCCTGTCCGCCCACCGCGTGCAGGGCAGCGACCTGTTCGAGCAGTTCCCCGAGCTGCGCGGCCAGCGGCTGGAGCAGGCGGTGCACAGCGCGATGCAGAGCAACCTGCCGCAGCAACTGTCGCCGGCGCTGAACCGCTCGCCCTTCCCGCTGTACCCGACCGGCACCTGGGGCGGCGAACGGGTCGAGCAGGCGGTGTCGGTCACGCCTTTCACCGAAGGCAAGGAACGCTTTTGCCTGATCGAGGTGAGCGACATCAGCACCACCGTCGGCCGCGAACGCCAGCTGCGCGGCCAGGCCGAGGCGCTGCGCGCGCAATCGTATGTGGATGGCTTGACCGGCATCGCCAACCGCCGCCACTTCGACGTCGCGCTGGACCGCGAGCTGCGCCGGGCGCAGCGCAACCACGGCCAGCTGTCGCTGCTGCTGATGGACATCGATTCCTTCAAGGCCTATAACGACCACTTCGGCCACCAGCAGGGCGACGCCTGCCTGACCCTGGTGGCGGAAGCCTTCGCCGCCATGCTGCAACGCCCGGCCGACCTGGCCGCGCGCTACGGCGGCGAGGAGTTCGCCGCCGTGCTGCCCGACACCGGCCCGGAACAGGCGGCCCAGCACGCCGAAGCGATCCGCGCCCGCATCGCCGCGCTGGAGATCACCCACGCGCCGGCAGCCAACCGTCCGCACGTGACGATGAGCATCGGCGTGGCCACCTACGACAAGGACCGCCAGTGCGACGCCGCCGCCATGCTGGCCGCCGCCGACGGCTGCCTGTACGCCGCCAAGCGCGCAGGGCGCGACTGCGTGATCGTCGACCGTCCGGCAGAAACCGCCGCTTGACTGTCCACGCAAAGCGCCTACGACATGGGCTGGCGCCCTACCCGCACCGAGCAGGAGGCGTTGACGTGGTTTTCGGATTTTCTGCGCGACGAGGCGCGCGAACAGGAAAAGGAACTCGTTCCTACCTCGGAATCACAACGTCTGGAATTTCAACGAACCATTGCGCCCGACGCAGCAGCCGCTTGATTTTCCCTTGGGTCATGTCGCCCCAGATTTGACCGTGATAAGGATTCACACGGATGGGATCGTCGTAGATGGGATCAAACCCTACCGTGAGTGTTTCTTGTCGAAAGTCTCGTGCGACAAATCGGACGGCACCAATCGCCGCAGGCGGGGGAAGCATGATCTGGACTAGCGGATCAAGTCCATCATCCAGTATCAACTGCTCAAGGTCCACAGAGATACCGGTGGTTGGAGAACTAATTTTCAGAAGTAGAGAAGAAAGCCGACGTCCCCCTTCCCGTCCGGGACCAGATGATGTTCCGTAACCTTCCGCAAAATGCCGTCGGTATCGTAGATTCCGTCGTGATCGTGCGGCGTTACGTTTCCATCTGTATCACGCGGCGGCGGGGACAACACCGTCGCCCTCGGTAATTGCAAGCAGCCACTTTGCCACTTGGGAGAAATCCCTTGTCAGCGACAACTCCTCGTCAGCGCCGTAGTTGGCAAAACTGACAAATGCGCGGACGTCATACGGCCTCACAATGTGCAGTTCCAAATCGCCATGCGCGGTATGCCATTCAATCTGGAGATCCCCTACCGCCCCAGGGACGATTGCCGGCGTCGGAGTGTCCGGCCCACATATCTGCGATAAAAGCTGCGCAGCAAAATACGCATTTTCGTGGGAAACTGCCACTCCCCGATAACCGTCCCACCCATACGCAAGCTGTCGAAGCGCTGCAAGCTTGGCACGTACTGCGTCCAGCATTGACGAGTTCGACGCGCTCATGCTGATCGCACGATAAACGGCCTGAGCTCGCTCATGGCGAGTCACCGCTCCAGAAAATGTTGAGTTATACATTCTTGATTCCCCATTTCTCATGCGCATATGGAGTAGTAATTTCGCTAAATTTTTTCACGATTGCGCTGCGGCCGTAGATCATAAAGTCCATTGCGGATGCAATGGTTGTCTCAAGCGGAGCTCCCCGCATCGAGATAGTCAGCCCAAATGTGGGCCTGCCCTTTACATCCATCCCGGAACCACAGTCAATGAACATTCTTGCGTAAGGTGAGCCATTGTCTCGCCTGAAAACATGCCGCAGGCTAAAGCCGATGCTCTCCGATTCAATCTGCTTGCCAGCCCACAGCGTCACCCACTTCGCGAGGTCTCGTTCGGCCTCCGATTCAATGGCGATCTTATTGATATAAGAAATCTCGCACTGATTGATTGCAAGAGACTGCGGTTCCAGTTGGCCAGCATATTTTTCGAGCAGAGAAAGCTCGTTGTTGAAATCATCGGCCATCGCTTCAAAGTGGGGATAACTGCCGGAGCCCTCCACTTTGCGCCAATTGTGCAAAAGTCGGTCAGGTTGAAACTGCCTCCAAAAATTTCAAATGACGGAGGTAACGGTGAGTGCTCTTCAACGCGAGGATATTTGTCACGATACAGCTCCCAAACTTGGCCACATCGTATCTGCTGATAGCCAGTCAGAGAGTCAAATTGAACACCAAGAACTACCTCATCGAGCGGAGGCGCGTCGAAGTCAGGCAAATCAGCAGGTCTTTTGCGAGGAATATTCATCAAGGAAACTGTGACATGTTTAGAGCACTATACTCCATTGACCATAGACTGCAATCCACTACGATAATCAAATAGCCTCGGTCGGCAGTTCCGTTGCGGGCCGCGACGATACGCCCTGCGCCAATGCAGCAGCCTGCTCGGCGGCCTGCGCGCGCAGGAAGGCGGGACGCTGGCGCAGCCGCTGCCAATAGGCGGCGACGGCCGGCGTGAACGATGTATGCAATCCCAGCTGCTCGGCCAGCAGCAGCGCGTAGCCGATCGAGACGTCGGCCGCTGTGAAACGGCCCGCGCACAGGAACTCGTTCTGCTCCAGGCGCGGCGTCAATGTCTTCAGGCGCGACAGGAACCAGCGCGAATAATCCTCCACCACCTGCGGCTGCAAACGCTCCGGCGATTCGAAGCGGCTGTAGCGCAGCACCAGCGTTTGCGGAAAGGTCAGCGTGGCTTCGCCGAAGTGCAGATAGTTCAACCACGCGCCGTAGTCCGCCTCGTCCAGCGCGACGTTCAGCCGCGCCGCCGGATGGCGCTCGGCCAGGTACTGGCAGATCGCCGCCGATTCCGTCATCCGCATGTCGCCGTCGAAGAAGGCAGGTACGGTGCCGCAGGGATTAATGTCGAGGTAGGACTTGTCGTGTACGCGCGGTGGGAAGGCCATCATGCGCAACTCATATGGCAGCCCAAGCTCCTCCAGCATCCACAACGGACGGAAGGAACGCGCGGCGATGCTGTGGTAGAGGATCATGGTGCTTCCTTATTTCGATGCAGAAGATTGTGACCTGCCTGCAACCCCGCAGGAAATCTAGAATTTCTCGACACTGCCAATCTTGCGTGTACCTAACCGTGTACCGATAGATAGAAGTGTCCCTCAATTAGGCGCAGGCCCAATGCGGATGTGGACTGTACGACCTAGTTGGGCTGTGCTATGGCAACGCGGCTTTCACAACCTGCATACGCTGATCAAACAGATCGGCCTGAGTGCATAACTGCTTCACGTCTCCCCACCTAGAGGTCACAACTTCAGCCAAGTCTTTATATACCCGGACGCTCTTTCTAACCCGTAAATTCTTGGGCAGTACTGCTAATCGCCCTTCAACATTTAGATTGCATTCCAAGCCTTGTAGCAAAGCGTGATCGCTCGGAAGGACTGCTGCCGAAAGCCATGCCTCAGTTGCTTTGGACGGGATACAGAACATGCTTTTGGCTCCAGTTGCTGGGATACCTAACCAGCTTAATAAAACCGCTTCCATCGCTGCCACAGTACTAGAGGGAGGTGGACACGGAAGCGAACACGGCAGTGCATGCAAATTGGCGGCAGCCTCTACCACTGCTTGACCACAATCCTCATAGCTTTTATCCGCGACATCCGCGTCAATATGCACAATGACAAGGTCATAGTCACTTAGCGTTGGATCTGCCTCAATACTGGTGGCTCCCCTCTGACGAAATTCCTGGCACCACTTGAAGACGCCCCCCCAACCACTACCGAGCTTAGGCTTGTTAGGTTCGGGCTGCAATTGATCAAGTAAAAATGGCCGCTGTAATATCGCCTTCAACGCTGCATGTATCAAGACGTAGTCTGTGTCCCCTTCCGCCACCAAAGCAATCCTCGGGTCAGACATTTGGCATAGCCCCTAAATTCCCCATCATCCATAGACGCGACAGCGGATAGGTAGCGTGGAGTTTTGCCAATTCTGGATTAAGTTCGATACGCCGAATCACGGTATGCCCGTCGCTATTGCGCTCCACTGCAAACAGTCGCGTATCAGTAGCCTCCAAATCTAAGCCATCCAGAACGGCGGGATTGTGAGCAGTGAACAGCAGTTGCCGTCCACTCTCGCCTCTCGCCAGCCAATCCGACAACTTCGCAGTCAGGCGACCCACTAAGCGAGGATTTAGTGCTTGGTCTAGGTTATCAATTGCAAAAATCTTCGGTGCGTGAGGTGAGATGCACAAGATCGCACAGAACAGAACGTACAGTGCCCCTTCGCTAGCATCATAAGCTGTTAGAGTGTTACGGCTTTTTCGCATAAACCGATCCGTGAACTTCAGCACCACTTGCGTGCGTGCCACAGAAGGCGACAAAAGAGAGCCCGCAGACGAGGTGGTTTGAATATCCGCGACCCAATCCACAAGCTCATACACACTGTCCATCAAATCGTCGTCTGGTTCGAGTACTTGCTTTCGAAATTCGGCGAACGCTTCCGCCAACCGCCCTCCGGCTAAACCCAATGGATTGCGTGATTGCGGATCGCTAATCATGGCGCGAAGAGTAGGGGTGTTCGGGGAATAGATGGCAAAATTCTGCAAGCGCTCCATTAGATCAGCAGCACCACTATCCCTGTCGATTTCCACGGCTTTCAACGCAGCCAGCCCAGCTGACGGCGTTAAATTGCGTTTATTCCGCACTCCATCAGAGACAATTTCAATGTCCCCCTCCACCAGCCTCTCGGTCTTGAATGACCAAGCAGGATCAGGATTTTCTAGAGGATTCAGCAGCGAAACCTTATAGCTGGCATCACGAGTACTTTCAGCGGACAGTCCAATGTGCCCCGGCACAGTTACCGATTCAAAGGATGTTTTGTATAGCCTTGGAACCCCTGGACGAACTCCTCTACGCAGTAGAGACTCATCATCAACCTTTCCGCTGGCAGCGGCCCCAAGGACACCAATCGCCTCTAGAATATTGCTCTTACCAACCCCATTAGCGCCAATAAAGCAATTTATCCGCCCCAAATCTAAGGGCTGGGAAACAATAGATTTGAAGCCATCTATGTGTATTGTTTTTATCATAGAACTTCCGAAAAAAATTGCGTACGACCCGTCATAGCACCATCGCCGCTGATCCCTTATGCCCCCGCTGCGGTAGGACAGGCGGGCATATCGCGATCCTACTTTGCTTGAGCTAGTACACCTGTAATAATGACCAAGCTCCACAAGGAGCGCGAACGTCGAGTTGAGTTTACACCGCCCGGCACACCGAAGCATCGTCCATGCATCGATTGAGCTGGATTGAATCGCATTGCCGCACTGAGCGACTATTTTTTATCTGTTATGGCAGATATGCCTTTAATTTGAAACCACTTCTTCGACGAAACCAACGGAGAGCTAAATCGATTTCCGCCGACTCTCGTTACAGACTGGATTAATGCGTTCATCGCCTCCCTCAATCCTTCCTCTTTGTACGCAAGGGAGGGGGTGTCATCCGTCATGCACTGAACGGTAGGATGGCCAATATCTTTCAAGTACATGTCGAAGGTATCTCGGGCAACCACCATACCGTAAATTCGCCAAGCATATTTTTTACCGAGATAGCGTCCGTCGAGCGCTCCGTGCCGTACTCGTTCATCGGATTTTCGACCTTCGGCAGCACGTAACTGTTCGCCAAACAACCCCGCAACATAATAGCTCTTTTGAGGATCGACATCATCCGCCTTTGCCGTCGCTGACATGTCTACCCAATTCACACCATCCTCAACCGTATATCCAATGTTGTAACGTTGCCCCTCATCAAGAAGGGGCTCTTGATTAGCGATAAACTGGTACACAGAACTGGTTGTCTCTGGCGTAAAGCGGTGCAGAAATTTTCCTGTCTGAAGCGCGGTAATTGTGTAGTTTGTCACAATGAGTACTGGTGTCGTAAAGAGCTCTCGCGACTTCATTAAATCTCCTTTGCATTTTACATAGGACCACCTAGTTCATGCCCACAACACTATCACGGCAAACCGTAGAACTTAGCAATTGCACTCGTTAATAGGCCGCCCGCCGCCGCAACACCAATATCCCACCCACCAGACGCTGCACGGACCATCATCTTTCCTACCCAAGCACTTACCTTCGGCCCAAGCTTCGAGCTTGACTCAGGGCGCGAATCCGATGCAATCGCCACTTCTAATTGTTTAACCTCATCCGTCTTGACTCCCTGCTGCTCTAAATATTTAGCTAGCGATTCAAAGTTAGACGATTGGACGGTTAGTGAATTGGTCTGCGAAACAGTCCCACCGCTGACGTTCCCAAGCACGCCCTGAAAATTCTCGATACGAATGTTGTTCGACATCGCCGCGCTCCTTTCTTGTTCGGAAAACGAAAGCCCATGCCCCAGCACCCCCTGCTCCTCAAGCTGAAGTGCCCATTCTAAGATACGGGTTCTAACTGCCTGGAGTGTAGCAAGCAAAGTGCTCGCACTGACTATTCGGACGGGACGCATCGGATAATCACCTTGAGCCTGCATTACTGCATTTTCTTGCTTGGGCGGCAAGTAGTAGCAGATAGCCTCTCCCCCATCGACAGAAGCAAGTTCTTGAATTTTGCTTACCGATTCAAAAACTCTCACTACGCTTAGAGTCTTACGAAGTTCCGGAGGCATCTCCAAAGGAATCAAACCGCGATAAGGATTCTGAACTCTCACGTCACCGTAGATGATTCGATAGTCTGGAATTGAGTTTGCGTCCTTATACCCGTTAAGTTCTGCTCCTATCCACACCTTGAAGTCATCTAACCGCAGTTTGGTCGCAACGATCAATGCCTTCCGCAATAGATCCGCGATGTCATGTTTGCTGCTCGATGCCAGCTCTTGAAGTTGCAGTATGATTGGTTGTGCCATTTAGTTTTTATCCGACCAGTTGCAAAGTTGGACGCTGTACCTGTTTAGGAACTCCGGGAGGACGTGTGGGTATATCAAACCCAACTAAGTTCCGAAGCAACGCTGTAGAAATCCGCAACGACTCCGCAACGTCTTCAGCGTATATCGCCTTCTTCTCGGCCAGCATTCTAAAGGCCCGAGCTACCAATTCAGGTCCCTCTTGTTCAACCAAATGGTCTTCACGTTCACCTGTCGCCTCACCAGTTCGTCGCAAAGTGATTGCTCCTGTCTTGTACTGGTCTTCACTAATGAGCTCAAGTTGCCGAGCCCGATACAAGACAGCAGCTTTGCTAACTTTCCACGATAGCTTGAACTCAGAGAGTCCTTGCCAATCCAACCTTGCTCCTCGTGGTCTAGGAAAGTGCTTAGCCATCATAGAACGTGGTATTAATAACGCACCAGCAAATCGATTTGCCTGCCCCTCAGTCAGCCTATCTCCGGTAACAATGCCCGTGTGTAGGACAAAGTGGCCCAGTTCGTGCCCGATATCAGTACGCTGACGGCAGATACTTTCTTTGGCTTCGTTCCGAACAATGATGGGGCGAGGAACCGCTACAGATAGCGCATCAATCTCCTTTGAGAAAGATTGGAAGCTAGTAATCACAGCGCCGACGTTTTCTGCAAGTCTATGCATATTCGCTATGGGCCCTAGCCCAAGCTCCCATTCCCTACGACATTGTTCCGCCGCCTTCTCAATGTCTTCTGCGGAACTGACATTCGCAATTTCCGGGATGCGGACCTTGGGAAGACGCAACTCTTTATCCAGATATCTGACTAGCCGACCAGTCAACTCACCCCTTGCCATAACTACATTTTTCACCATAGCTCTAGTTGTGAAGAGCTTGCGAAAATGAAAATTGTCTTCCTCTAGCATCGCAGTATGGTCACACAGCAAAAATGAAGGTGCTACCTCCAAAACATCTGCGAGTTGCTCCAATAAAGCCGGGGTAGGCGAAGCTTGCCCAGTTTCAAGCTTATGAAGGTATTGGCGAGTCTTATCAACTCGCTCTGCAACCTCCTCAAGAGCGAAACCACTAAAAATTCGAGCGAGCCGAAGCTCGCTCCCATTGAATTGATTTTGCATCACTTACTCAGCACTATCCGTTCCGGTATTACGCGTCGCAGGGTTAGAGTCTTCCTCGCTTGAATTCGAAAGGTCATCCTCTCCAGCTTCGCGGACATCAATTTCAGCAGGTCCCATATTCGCAGCAGGAGGAATTACCTGATCAACCGAATACAGGGGCGCCGCTCCACCCTCATAGTGCCACATCGAAATTTTTTCATTGAACTTGTTGTATCCAACAAAATAAATCTGATCTTCGTCCTCCTCCGTGAGCGCACGCTCAATCACGAAGCGCCATAGCAAGGGGACGTTGTCCTCTTCTTCAAATAAGCAGAGGAAACCATCGCGTTTGAAAAATCCAGCCTTCTCAGGGTTCTCCACGTCGTCCCGGAAAAACTTGCACTTCACGTTCACAATGGAAATTTCTACCCCCATGCCCATGCACTTGACCGAGAGCCACGGCAGCTCCTTATTCCGAGCAAGAGCAATTAGCATGTTACGGGTGCGTCCATACACAGGACATTCCCTGGTGTAGTTATCGTCGAATTCGGTATCCATCTGCCGGATAGTGAGATAACGCACGTCTAACATTTTGGCAGCAATAGTACCAAGCCGCTCGTCAGTGAGGTCTGAGGAAAAGGTACTCGGGTGAGGATATTCCACAAGCGGCTCCTTGCAAAAAGTGGATTTTGTAAACCACATCATCTTGCATTTATCTAGAATTGTCAACCGGTTGTGTTCGCCCCCCTGCCCTCACAATCCTGCGGCAGACAGCAGGTCCGACGGATGGCAGCTCATCGCTGCGGCGATCTTCATTAAATTCAAAATTGTCACGTTCCGTTCGCCACGCTCGATCTTACCCATGTGGGACCGGTCAATGCCAGCGTAATCCGCAAGTGCTTCCTGCGACAAGCTGAGCGCCTGGCGACGAGCGCGGATAGAGCTGCCCAAGCGCACCAGCGCGTTATCGTGATCGGTTTTTACTGAGACTCTTGCCATGTCGCAATGGTCTCGCTATGATGCGAAAACGACCACGGCATTTACGACCCATTTTTTTGCCGGCCACCTACCTGACCTCGTGAAAGCGTTATATGACAAAGACAACCGTAGCAATAGCCGCAGCGCTCATTAGCTTGCTTCTTTGTGGCTGCAACAATGCACTTGATTTTCGCAACGCAGAGATATCAAATAACAAGATTTATGAAAATGGGAAAAACACTGGATTTAGTGGAAAGGTAACGAATATTCCATTGAACAAAATACCATTCGGAGAATTAGTCCCAGTTTCCAACATGGTCGGAAAAGTCACGGGAAACAAGGTACTCAACGATTTAATATATTTAAACTCGCTTCCAGTAGTCAAAAATGGCGGAGTTATCTGCGATGCCGTAACAAATGAGGCTCAATGCCGTTCCGTGTGGAATTTGACATCGGGTAACATGTCGGTTACATCCACTTTCTGAGTTCACGAGTCCCCGATGAGTATTGGCGTCGAAACCCTGTTCACCACCGCGCTGGGCCTGCA
>NZ_JAHTGR010000035.1:0-31387 GCF_019166075.1 Duganella violaceipulchra
GGCTCTCCGGGTCCTGCGGGTCGAGCGTCATGAACACCGCGCCCGCCTTCATCGCGCCGATCACGGCGGCGATATGGGCCAGCGGCTGCTCCAGCAGCAGACCCACCACCTCGCCCGGCGCGCAGCCAAGCTGCTGCAGCTGGCCCGCCACGCGGTCGCTCTCGGCCGCCAGCGTCGCGTAGCTCCATTGCCGCCCCTGCCATTCCAGCGCCACGCCGTCCGGCGCGGCCGCCGTGACCGCGCGCAGGCGCTCGAGCACCGTGGCCGGCGCCGGCGTGGCCGGCAAGGCGTTGGCGAACGCCAGGTAAGGCGACGCCAGCGGCGCCCGCTCGAACAGGGCCAGCTGCGCCACCGCCGTGCGCGGCGCGCGCGCCACCTGCTCCAGCAGCGACAGCCACTGGCCCATCAGGTACTCGATGGTGGCCGGCGTGAACAGCGCGCTGCGGTACTGGCATTCAAACGAAATGGCGTTGGCATGCTCCTGGATGTTGAGCTCCAGCTCGACCCGCACGTCCAGGTCGACCACATGGTGGCTGGCCGCGGTGCTGGCCAGCGGCAGTTGCTTGTCGAGGAAGTTGAGCACATTGAACAGCACCGGCGTGACCGGGAACTGGTTGGCCGGACGCGGCAGGTCGAGTTCCTCGATCAGCTGCTCGAACGGGTAGTTCTGGTGTTCCAGCAATTGCAACGCCACTTCCTTGCTCAGCGCCAGCACCTGCTCGAACGAGGCGTCCGGCGCCACCTGGGTGCGCAGCAGCACGGTGTTGAGGAAGAAGCCGATCAGCGGTTCGACCTCGGCCGAGTCGCGGCCCGCCACCGGCGTGGCGATCACGATGTCGCGCGTGCCGCTCAGGCGCGCCAGCCACACCGACAACGCGGCCTGCAGCACCATGAACAAGGTGGCGCGGCTGCCACGGCACAGGGCCTTCAGGCTGTCGTAGCCTGGACCGGCAAGGCTGAAGCGGTACATCGCGCCGGCGGTCGGCGTGGCGGCCGACAGCGGGAAGTCGAACGGCAGCTGCACGCGCGGCAGCTCGCCCTGCAGCTGCTGGTGCCAGTAACTGCGGCTCGGATCTTCGCCGCTCCGGGCCAGCGCGGCATTCTGGCGCGCGGCGAAGTCGCGGTACTGGATCGCCAGCGGCGGCAGCGCGGCGGCGGCGCCCGTGGTTTCGGCGTGCAACAACGCCAGCACCTCGCGCTCGAGGATGACGGCGGAGGTGCCGTCGGCGACGATTTCATGCATGCACCAGGCCAGCAGCAGGCGGCCGTCCCAGGTGCGCAGCAGTTCGGCGCGGAACAGCGGTCCGCGCTGCAGGTCGAACGCCAGCGTGGAGAATTGCCGCACATGCTGGCGCAGCGCCGGCTCGGAGGCGATGATGCGCTCTTCGAGCACCACCGGCGCGGCAGCCTGCACCGATTGCAACAGCTGGCCGTCGGCGTCCTCGACGCAGACGGTGCGCAGGCTCTCGTGACGCGCGACGACGACGCCGAGCACGCGCTCGAGCGCCGCGCGGGTCACGCCCTGGGCCAGCGGCAGCTGGGCCGCCACATGATAGGCGGTGTTGCCGGCATCGAGCTGATGCAGCAGCCACAGGCGGCGCTGCGCGGCCGAAGCCTGATACAACACCGGCGCCGACGTCATGGCGGCCGGCGTCACGGCGGCCGCCATGCTGTGCTCGAAGGCGATGCCGCCGGCGCCGCCGGACGGCGGGAAGAAGCCGCCTTCGCGCATGTCGCGGATGCTGGCGGCGAACGCCTGGAACACTTGCTCGAGGTCGGCATCGGTGTGGGCGGTCGAGACGAACATATTGCGGCCTTCCCAGATGTAGATGCCGCGCGCCACCAGGTGATAGCAGAACAGGTCCAGGTTGTTGACCGTGTTGAGGCGGAACAGCGAGCCGCATTGCACGATCTGCATCGACACCTGCTCGTCCGCGAACAGCCGGTTCAGACGGTCGACCAGCGCGCTGGTGCGGCGCGTCAGCTCCTGCTGCAGCGCGCCGCCGGCCGCGATCATGTGCTGCATCACGGCCTTGGTGGCCGCCATGGTCAGCGGGTGCTTGCTGAACGTGCCGGCGAAGAAGGTGGTCGGCACGCGGGCGCCGCCGTCGTAGGGCGAGGCGCCGCCGTCGACGCCGTCCAGGTAGCGCGCCGCGCCGGCCACCATCCCCAGCGGCATGCCGCCGCCGGCGGCCTTGCCGTAGGTGGCGATGTCGGCGCGCACGCCGAACCATTCCTGGGCGCCACCCGGGGCCAGGCGGAAGCCGGTGATCATCTCGTCGAATATCAGCGGGATGTCCAGCTCGCTAGTCAGGGCGCGCAGCTCGCGCAGGAAGGCGCCCGGCTGGATCTCGGGACGGCGCCCTTGCACCGGCTCGACCAGCACCGCGGCCAGCTCGTGGGCATGGGCGCGGATGGTGGCCAGCGCCTGCGCGCTGTCGTAGTCCATCATCAACGCGTGCTGCTCGATGCCGGGATGCAGGCCCGGCATCAGCGGCGCGGCCGCGCCGGCTTGCTCGCTATGGGCTTGCGCGCCGACCAGCGTCGGGTCGGCCCAGCCGTGATACGAGCCCAGGAACATGGCGACCTTCTTGCGGCCGGTCGCGGTGCGCGCCAGGCGCACGGCCAGCATGACGGCCTCGGTGCCGGAGTTGCAGAACGCCACGCGCTGCATCCCGGTCAGCTGGCTGACCAGTTGCGCCACCTCGCCGGCCAGCGGCGACTGCGGTCCCAGTTGCAGGCCCAGGTCGATCTGGCGCTGCAGCGCCTCGCGCACGAAGGCCGGATTGTGGCCGAACAGGTGGGCGCCGAAGCCCATGGTCAGGTCGACGTACTGATTGCCGTCGACGTCCCACAACTGCGCATCCTGCGAGCGCTCCACCACGATCGGGTAGAACAGCGCCTTGAGCGTCAGCGGCAGCACCGGGTCGCTGGCGGAAAAGCGGAAGCCGGCGCGCGCGCGATAGTCGGCCAGCACCGCGCGATGGGTGGCGGTATGCGCCTTCGAACCCTGGGTGCGGGCGATAAATCGCTGCATGAACTGCTGCAGGTAGGCGCCCTGGCGCGCCGACAGCGCGCGATACGGGTCGAACTGGCTGGCCAGCGCGGACGGCGCGGTGGCCAGCACGGCCGGCGGCGCCGCCAGCGGCGCCTGGGCGGCCGCCTGCTGGCCGTTCAGCATGGCCATCTGCTTGGCCATCAGCTCCGCCATCTGGCTCATGCTCTCCATCTGGCGCGCCAGCAGCGATTCCATCGCCGACGGCGGCGCCGCCGGATCGGCCTGCGCGACGGCCGGCGCCGCCGGCGGCGCCATGCGCGATTCGATGAAGCGGGCCAGCGCGGCCACCGTCGAGAGCTCCTCGAACAGCTGGCGTATCGTGATGGTGACCGCATAGTCGCCCTCGATCTTGCGCACCGCCTGAACCAGGATCAGCGAATCGGCGCCCAGCTCCAGCAGCGGCGCGTTGGCGTTGATCTGGCTTGGATCGATGTGCAGCAGCGCGCCGATGACGTCGGTGATGTTGCGTTCGATCTGCGTGATGCGGGCGGCGGTGGCTTGATGACTTGATGACATGCGAGTTTGCTCCAAGAGTCGGTTCGGTTGGCCGGCGTGGTTCGGCGCGGCCGGATCGGGGGCGGCGGCGGCGGGCGTTTCGACCCAGTGGCGCTGCCGTTGAAACGGATAAGTCGGTAAATGCAGGCGCTGCACGGCCTGGCCGGCGTGCACCGCGCTCCAGTCGATGACGTGGCCGGCCAGCCAAAGCTGGCCGAGCGCGTGCAGGTGGGCCTCGAGATCGGTATCCCGGGCCGGATCGGCCGCCAGCGAGGCCAGCGTGCTCCAGGCCGGCGCCGCCACCTCGTTGGCGTACTGGCGCGCCAGGCTGCTCAGGGTGCGGCCGGGGCCGACCTCCAGCAGCGTCAGACGGCCATCCGCGGCCCAGTCGTGCAGGCTGTCCAGGCACTGCACAAAGCGCACCGGGGCCCGCAGGTGGCGCACCCAGTAGTCCGGATCGCAGGCCTGCTCGTCGCTGATCCAGCCGCCGCTGACGTTCGACAGCAAGGGCAGTTGCGGCGGGTTCAGTCGCATGCCGCCGAGCAGCGCGCGCAGCGCCGGCATGACCGGGTCCATCAGCGCCGAGTGGAAGCCGCGCGTGGTGCGCAGCGGCCGGCTGGCGACGCCGCGCGCGGTCAGCACGCGCTCGAAAGCGGCCATCGGAGCGGCCGCGCCGGACACCACGCAGCGTTGGGCGCCGTTGACGGCGGCCAGCGACAGCTCGGCGGTCAGCAGCGGCAGCACTTCCTGCTCCGACAGCATGACGCTGAGCATGGCGCCCTCGGCGGTCTGCTGCATCCATTCGCCGCGGGCCAGCACCAGCGCCAGCCCGTCCTCGAGCGAGAACACGCCGGCCAGGCAGGCCGCCACATATTCGCCCAGGCTATGGCCGACCAGCGCCTGCGGCTGCACGCCGCAGGCCATCCACAGCCGCGCCAGCGCATATTCGATGACGAACAGCGCCGGCTGCGAATAGCGGGTCTGCTGCATCAGGGCCTGCGCCGCGTCGTCGTCGCGGCCGTCCAGTCCCAGCACGGCGCGCAGGTCGAACTGGCGCAGCCGCAGCACGATGTCGGCGCCGGCGTCGAGCTGTTGGCGGAACAGCGCCACGTGCCGGTACAAGTCGCGCACCATGCCCGCTTGCTGCGCGCCCTGGCCGGGGAACATGAACACCAGCGGCGCCGGCGCGCCGGCCGGCTGCTGGC
Organism: Duganella violaceipulchra; assembly: GCF_019166075.1. NCBI lineage: Bacteria > Pseudomonadati > Pseudomonadota > Betaproteobacteria > Burkholderiales > Oxalobacteraceae > Duganella > Duganella violaceipulchra. The sequence goes on from NZ_JAHTGR010000035.1 coordinate 4,759, forward strand.
TTGGCGGCGACGCCGGCCGCGCCAGCGCCAGCGCGGCCTCGGCGCTGTCGCGGCACAGCAGCGTACGTCGCACCGCGAACGCGTTGCGTCCGCTCTGATGGGTATAGGCCACATCGGCCAGCGCCAGCTCGGGGCGGGCCTCCAGGTGGCGGCCCAGCGCGGCGCTCAATTGCGCCAGCGCCTCCGGGCTGCGGGCGGACAGCGTCAGCAGCTGCAGCGGCCGGCGCGGGCCGGACGGCGCCTGCGGCGGCGCCTGTTCGACGATGGCGTGCGCCAGCGTGCCGCCAAAGCCAAACGAGCTGACCCCGGCCACGCGCGGCAAGGCCTCGTCCGGCCACGCCAGCACGCTGGTGGGGATGGCCAGCGCGGTGCCGGCCAGCGAACAATGCGGGTTGGGTTGGTGATAATGCAGATTGGGCGGGATGGCGCGCTGCTGCAGCGCCAGCACCACCTTGAGCACGCCGGCCGCGCCGGCGGCCGCCTCCAGGTGGCCGATATTGGTCTTGAGGGCGCCCAGCACGCAGCGCTGCTGCGCCGGACGGCCGGGCAACAACACCGCCTTCAGTGCGTTGAGCTCGATCGGATCGCCCAACACCGTGCCGGTGCCATGGGTCTCGACGTAGCCGATGCGGGCCGGCTCGACGCCGGCGGCGCGCAGCGCGCTGCGCAGCACCTCGACCTGGGCCTGGCCGTTGGGTGCGATCAGCCCGTTGCTGCGGCCATCCTGGCCCACCGCGGAGCCGCGCACCAGCGCCCGGATCGGGTCGCCGTCGCGCAGGGCGTCGGACAGGCGCTTGAGCACCAGCATGGCGCAGCCCTCGCCGCGCACATAGCCGTCGGCCGCCGCGTCGAAGCTCTTGCAGCGGCCGTCCGGCGACAGCATGCCGGCCTGGGCAAACGGCGCGCTGGCCTCGCTGGCCAGGATCAGATTGACGCCGCCGGCCAGCGCCACGGCCGATTCGCCGCTGCGCAGGCTCTGGCAAGCCAGGTGCAGCGCCACCAGCGACGACGAGCAGGCGGTGTCGATCGCCAGGCTGGGGCCGCGCCAGTCCAGCACATACGACAGCCGGTTGGCGGCAATGCTGGCGGCGCTGCCGGTGGCGGCGTAGACGCCGGCGTCGGCGCCGTCCAGGCCCTGCAGATGTTCATAGTCGTGGGTGGCGATGCCGAGGAAGACGCCGCCGTTGGCGCCCGCCAGCCGCGCCGGCGCCAGGCCGGCATCCTCCAGCGCCTCCCAGGCCACCTCCAGCGCCAGCCTTTGCTGCGGGTCCAGACGCGCCGCCTCCAGCGGCGAGATGCCGAAAAATTGCGGCTCGAACTGGTCGACCTGGGCCAGGAAACCGGCCAGGCCGGTGCGCGGCGGGTGGCTGGCGGCGCGCGCAAACGTGCCGGCCGCCAGCCGCGCCTCCGGTGCGGCGCCGGTCGCGCCCAGGCCCTGCTCCAGCAGGCGCCAGAAGGCGTCGACGCTGTCCGCGCCGGGCAGCCGGCAGGCCACGCCGACGATGGCGATGGCGTCGTCGTCCGGCGCCGCCGCCGTCGTCGCCGGCGCGGCGGCCGGCAGCGTGGCCAGGTGCGCGGCCAGCGCGACGACGGTGGGATAATCCCAGAACACGGTCGGCTCGACCGGCCGGCCCAGCCAGGCGCCCAGCGCCGCGCCCAGTTGCACCGTGCCCTGCGAATCCAGGCCGTAATAGGCGAACGGCTGGTGGCGGTCGATCTGCGCCGCCGGCAGACCGGCGCGCTCGGCCAGCTGGCCGCACAGCCAGTCGCCGATCGGCGCCGCCGACGCCGGCGGCGACGCCCCGGTTGGCAGCGCCGTTGGCGCGGGCGCGGGCGCAGAGGCCGGCGCCGGGCGGTCCCAGCGCGCCACCACGTCCAGTTCGCCGTCGAGGAAGTAGCGCTTGCACAACTGGCGCTGCACCTTGCCGCTCGAGGTGCGCGGCAGGTGGCCCGCTTTCAGCAGCACCACCACGTCCGGCGCCACGCCGACCAGCTGCAGCAGCGCCGTCGCGATGACGCCGAACAGGGCGGCGTCGGCCCCGGCGCGGAACTCCAGCTCCTGCACCAGCACCAGCTGCTCGACCGGCCCCTCGCTCAGCGAGAAGCTGACCGCGCCGTCGATGCGCAGGCGCGGGTCCGACTCGCAGGCGGCGTTTTCCACATCCTGCGGATAGACATTGCGGCCGTTGACGACGATCAAATCCTTCAGGCGCCCACACAAATGCAGTTCGCCCTGGCGCAAGAAGCCGAGGTCGCCGGTGCGCATGTAGCCGCCCTGCCCGTCGTCGGCGATGACGGCGTGGAAGGTCTCCTCGGTCTGCTGCGGACGCCCCCAATAGCCTTGCGCCACCGAGGTGCTGCGCACCCAGATCTCGCCGACCTGCTCGGGATGGCAGCGCCGCCGCGTCACCGGATCGACGATGGCCAGCTCGGTGTCGTCCAGCGCCGGGCCGCAGCTGGCCAGCATCACGCGGTCCGCGCCGGCGCCGGGCGCCACCGTTTTTTGCGCCAGCGCGTGCTTCGACAGTGCGCTCTCGAGCGCCACCGCGTCCGCCGAGGCCTGCAGCTGCAGGCGCCCGCTCACCATCAAGGTCGACTCCGCCAGACCGTAGGCCGGCAGCCATGCCTGCGGCCGGAAACCGCAGGCGGCGAAGGCGTCGCTGAAGGCGCGCAGCGTGTCGCCGCGGATCGGCTCGGCGCCGTTGAGCGCCACCCGCAGCCGGCTCAGGTCGAGCGAGGCGCGCTGCGCCGCGTCGATCTTGCGCACGCACAGGTCAAACGCGAAATTCGGGCCGCCGGTGATGGTGGCCCGGTAGTCGCTGATCGCCTTGAGCCAGCGATACGGATTGAGCAGGAAGGACGCCGGCCGCATCAGCACCGAGGGATGGCCCCAGATCAGCGGATAGATGATGCCGCCGATCAGGCCGAAGTCATGATACGGCGGCAGCCAGTACAGCGAGACGTCGCCCTCGCAGGCGCCCATGCGCCGTCCGGCCAGCGTCATATTGGTGATCACATTGGCATGGCTGACCATGACGCCCTTGGGCGTGCTGGTCGACCCCGAGGTGTATTGCAGGAAGGCCAGGCTGGCGCCGTCCAGGCCGGGATCGCGCCAGTGCTCGGCCGGCACCGCCGGCGCGTCCACCAGCAGCCAGTCGCTGACCGACAGCTTGGCGCCCTTGCGCTCCATCGCCGCGATGCGCTGCAGGTCGGCCGCCGTGGTGAAGGCGGTGTCGGCCTGGGCGTCGGTCAGGATCGCCTGCAGCCGCGGCAGCTGGCGCGCGCTGGTCGGCGGATAGGCCGGCACCGGGATCGCGCCGCCGTACAGGCAGCCGAAAAACGCGCAGAGGTAGTCGATGCCGGGGGCGAACAGCAGCAGCACCGGGCGGCCGGCCGCCCGCTGGCGAGCCTGCAGGTCGGCGCCGATCGCGCGGGCGCGGGCGTCCAGTTCGGCATAGCTGATACGCTGCTCGGCCTCGCCGCCATCGGCCAGGAAGATATAGGCGACATCATCGGGCGCCGACGCCGCACGGCTCAGCAACAACTCGACCAGATTCGTACTTCCTGAGAGGCATGGCATAGAACACTCGCATAAAAGGGAATTCAGCAATTCCATACCGGCGGCGGCCGGCATGGCGGGCACGCGGGGCAGCCACGCCGTCGCCGCCCGCCGCGGCGGCAGGTCAGGCGAAACGGGGTTGGCGGCCAGGGAGCGGACTGGCCGAATTATCAACGAGCGGGAGAGGAAGGGATACGACCGCTATTTCTTGGCAGAATAGGAAAATTAGGATAACATTAACTCTCCGGCTGCTAGCCACCCCGGTGTCGGGTGTTACAGCGCCAGCGTGCGGACCGTCACCGCCGAGGCCGCGTAGCGCAGCGCCAGCGCCAGCACATGCTCGCCGGTCGGCGCCATGCGATGAAAACTCCAGTCCCCCCCGGCATCGACGCCATCGATATGACATGCCGGCCCCTGCGGGCCGAGGGTGAACGATACCCCGCCCAGGCGGTCGCCGATACCGCGTCCGGTCGCCTTGGCGTAGGCCTCCTTGAGCGTCCAGATATCAAAGAAATACGCCAGCCGTTCGCTTGCGCTGCCTTGCGACAGCCGGCTCAATTCTTCCGGCGAAAAGAGCGGGCGGGCGATCGCCTGCACATCCTCGATCGGCCGCACCCGCTCGATATCGATGCCGCAGTCGCCGCCGCGCGCGATCACGCAGCCGACCAGGCCGGCGGTATGGCTCAGGTTGAAGGTGATGTCTACGCAGGGCGGCGGCAACTCGGCGGAGGGCTTGCCATGGCGCCCCTGCGAAAAGCGGATCAGCTCCGGCGCCAGCGCGGCATAGCGCGCCAGGGTCAGCCTGAGCAAGGCGTGCGCCGCCAGGTACAAATGACGATCCCGCTCGAAATAGAAGCGCCGGTAGCGCTCGCCTTCCCCGGCGCTGAGCAAGTGGTAGTGGCGCGCCACCAGGCGCTCGGGCGAGATCAGTGCCGGATCGGCGAGCCAGACGTGCGCCGCCCGCTCCGGCAAGGCCAGAGGCAAGGCGTCGGCGGAGGCGCCGTTCAATCCGCGCGCACCGACCATCAGGAATGCGAGGAAAAACCCGGCCGCCGCAGCGCGTCGCGCACAAAGCGGCCCAGGCGCGCCACCCCATCGGCGATCAGCTCCGGCGTGACGTTGCTGAAGGCCAGACGCACGCGGCAATCCTCTTCGTCGCCCAGGGCAAAGAAGGACAAGGGCATCACCAGCACCCCGTAGTCATTGGCGCAGATCTCCGCCTCGCGCCGTTTGAAGACAAACGGCAAGGTCAGGGTCAGGAAGAAGCCGCCCTCCGGCGTATTCCAGCCGACCTGGCCGCGCAAGTCGGCAAAGGTCGCCGCGAGATGGGCGAGCATCAGATCGCGGTTGCGCCGGTACAGCTCGCGCGGCCCGGCCACCAGTCGGCTCAGGCTGCCATCCTCGCTCAGCAACAAGGCGCCGACGACCGCCTGGGTCAGCTGACTCGTGTTAACCGAAACAAAGCTTTTCGCCTGCGACAGGCGATCGATCAGCACCTTGCCGGCCTGGGCGTCGCCAAACATCCGCGCCGGCACGGCGGCGTAGCCGACCCGCAGCGCCGGGCAAATCGTCTTGGAGTAGGTGCCGAGATATACCACGCAGCCGTGCCGGTCCAGCGCGTACATGCTGGGCACGCGCTCGCCCTCGTAACGGAACATGCCGTAGGGGTTGTCCTCCACGATCACGATGGCCCTGGCGGCGCAGAAGGCGATCAGCTCTTCCCGCACCGCGCGCGTCAGCACCGCGCCGGTGGGATTGTCGAAGTCCGGCACCAGATAGAGCAGCCGAGGACGCTTTCCCCTGGCCTCGACCGCGCTCACCGTCTGCCGCAGCGCGGCGGCGACCGCCGTATCGTCGCAGGAAAACGGCGCCAGCTCGATCCGGTTCATGTCGGCCACGCCGGTCAGGCCGATATAACAGGGGCTGCGCACCAGCACCACATCGTCCTCGTGCCGGCACAGGCCGGTCAGCAGCAGGTCCAGCGCTTCCTGGCAACCGCCGGTCACCAGTATCTGCCCGGCGGGGCAGTCGATGCCCTCGTCCAGCGCGATCTGGCGCGCGATCAGTCCGTTGATGATGCCGTTGGTGCGGCCGTATTGCGCCAGCGTGTTGAACGCCTCGGCCACGCCGCACTGGCGCTGCTGCGCCTCGTGCCGCACGTACGCCGGCACGCGGCCGAGCCACTCGTCCAGGCGGAAAAATTGCTCGGCCGGCCGACCGGAGGCGAACGACACGGCGGCCGGATACTGGCCGGCGATCTCGTTGAGAAAATTCATGACGTCCAGGCGCGAGCCGTCGGCCGCCGCCGGCGTCGTAGCGACGCCGCTCATGCTGCATACCTTTGCATAATCTTGTCCCGTGTGCGTGTCAGTAGGCGCCCGACCGTTCCAGTTGCGCGAACAGCTCGTTGACATTGTCTTCCAAAAATCCCTCTTCGCCGCCGCGCTCGATGAACTCGAAACTCAGGCCGGTATTGGCGTCGCGGCTGGAAAACACCTGGCGCAAGCCGTCGCCGCGGATCACCGAGGTATCGAACGCCAGGCCGTGGCCGCGCAACGCGCTGGCGGTGCTCTCGGCGTCGTTGACGGCCAGCGCGATATGGGCCACCCCCGGACCGAAGTTGTCGATCAGGCGCGACACCTGCGATTCCGGCTCGGTCCCCTGGCACAGCACGAACTTCATGCCGTTGTGCTCCATCTCGGCCGACACCATGCCGGTACGCGCGCCCTGCACGCGGCGGCGCTGGAGCAGCGTAAAGCCGAGGACCTGGGTGAAGAAATCCACCCCGGCGTCGAGGTCCCTGACCGCGATGGCGATGTGGTCGATCTTTTGAAACGTCGGCCGGGCGGCCGGCCGGTGCTCTGGCGTGTGCTCCATACTATATCCTATCCCTTACGTGAATGAAACCCGGCCGCGGCGCGGCCGGGCAATGGTTCAGACCACGGCGCCGGCGTCGGCCGGCGCGCGCCGCTGGTCCACCCGCTGCGCCAGCCGGCCCAGCGTCGACAACTCAAACACCTCGCGCAGCGACAAGTCGACCTCGAAGCGCGCCTTGATTTCGCTGACCAGCCGCATCAACAACAGCGAATGTCCGCCGAGGTCGAAGAAATTCGATTTCAGTCCGATCCGGGCGCCGTCGCTGCGCAACAGCGCGGCCCACAGCTCGGCCAGCGCGCGTTCGGTCGCCGTGGCCGGCGCCACATACTCGGCCATGCGCGCCTCCCCCTGCGCCAGCGCCGGCGCCGGCAAGGCCTGGCGATCGAGCTTGCCGTTGGCCATCACCGGCAAGGCGTCGAGCACCATGATGGCCGCCGGCACCATATACTCCGGCAACACCAGCTCCAGCATATCGCGCAACTCCGCGCTCAGCTGCTTGGGCGAGGCGCCCATGCCGGCGAAGGCGGCCACGTAGGCGACCAGCGCCAACTCGCCGTCGGCCAGCGGGCGCGCCACGCACGCGGCCGATTTCACGTCGGGATGCAGCAACAGCTGCGCCTCGATCTCGCCGGGCTCGATGCGGAAGCCGCGCAGCTTGACCTGGGCATCGATGCGGCCCAGGAACTGCAGGCCGCCGTCGGCCAGCCGGCGCACCCGGTCGCCGGTGCGATAGGCCCGCACGGGCGCGCCGCCGTCGGGCGCGAAGCCGATGAAACGCTCGGCGGTCAGGCCCGGCTGGCGCCAGTAGCCGCGCGCCAGGCCGGCGCCGGTGATCAGCAGCTCGCCGGGCACGCCGGGCGGCACCAGTTGCAGATGCGGGTCCACCACGTGCAGGCCGTAGTGCGCCAGCGCGGCGCCGATCGCCACCTCCTGCAGGCCGGGCAGCAGACGCTGGCGGCTGGCCCACACCGTCGCCTCCGTCGGACCGTACATATTCCACACGGCGCCGTCGGTGGCCGCCGTCAGCTGGCGCGCCAGCGGCAGCGGACAGGCCTCGCCGCCCACCAGCAGCGCCCGCAGCCCGCGCAGCGCCGCCCGCTCGGCCTGGTCGGCCAGCAGGAAGGCGGCGTACGAGGGCGTGCACTGCACGTGGGTGACGCCGTGGCGCGCGATCAGCTGGCCGACCGTGGCGGCGGCCGGCCGCGCCGCCGCCGCCATCGCATCCTTCAGCGCCGCCAGCCGCGGCAGGCTGTCGAGCACCAGCTGCGGCGCCACCCCGAAGTCGATCAGGCAGGCGAACTCGGTCACGCCCAGCGCCATCAGCTCGCGCGCCAGCGCGGCGCAGCGCTGCGGCGAACCGATCAGCGCGGCGCTCTTGACATAGCGCTGGAACGCGTGTTCGAGCACGGCTTCCTGGTCGAGTTCCGCGCCGGCGGCGCCGGGCCCGGAGAGCTCGGTGCGCATCTGCAGCATCAGCGCCAGCGAACCGGCCAGGTAATCCTTGAACGGCCGCTCGACCACCGCCAGCGCCGCCGCGTCGGAGTCGGCGACCAAGGTGTGCAGCATCAGCGTGACCTGGCCTTCGCCGGCATGGCCGGCGGCGCGCCAGGCCTGGCGGTAGAGGGCGATCTTGTCGGCCAGCTCGCCGCTGGTCTGGCCCAGCAGGTGGGTCAGCACATTGAGTCCGAGCTCGCCGGCGCGGCGGAAGGTCTGCTCGCCGCCGGCCGCCGTCAGCCACAGCGGCGGCATGGCCTGGCGCGGCGCCGGGTGCAGCCGCAGCGACACCGGCTGGCCGACGCCGTTCGGGCGCGTCACCGCCTCGCCGCGCCAGAAGCGCCGGAAGCTCTCCAGGCCCTCCTCCAGCACCTGGTGGCGGCGGGCGAAATGCCCGGGCGCCAGCGCGAAGTCATTCGGGTTCCAGCCGGCCGCGAACGCCAGGCCGGCGCGCCCGCCCGACAGATTGTCGATCACCGACCAGTCCTCCGCCACCTTGAGCGGATCGTTGAGCGGCAGCACGCAGCTGCCGGCGCGGATCTGGATGCGGCTGGTGACGGCGGCCACCGCCGCGCCCGTCACCGCCGGATTCGGGTAGACCCCGCCGAAGGCCGAGAAGTGGCGCTCGGGCGTCCAGACCGCCGTGAAGCCGTGCTGGTCGGCGAAGCGCGCGCCCTCCAGCAGCAGCCGGTAGAGGTCGCCGCCGTCGGGCGCCGTGCTGGCGAAATAGAACAGGCTGAAATCGGGCGCGCGCCCGCCGGCCGTGGCCGGCGCCGGCGCCGGCAGGCGCACGCCCGCCAGGCCCTGCTCGGGCGCCAGCACCAGGCGAGCGCCGGCCAGCAGCGCGCCGAACATTTCCAGCACCGAAATATCGAACGAGACCGCCGTCAGGCCCAGCCAGACCGCGTCCTGGCCGCCGCCCACCTCGCCCATGGCGTCCAGGAAGGCCAGCACGCTGCCATGTTCGACCATCACCCCCTTGGGCTGGCCGCTCGAGCCGGAGGTGTAGATCACATACGCCAGCCGCGCCCCCGGCAGCGGCGCCAGGTTGTCGGCGCTGTGCCGGCCGATCGCCTCGACCTGCCGCGGCTGGTCGAGGCAGACCAGCGCGCCGCCATGCGCCGCCAGCCCGGCGCGCTGCGCCTCCAGCGTCAGCACCAGCGCGGCATCGCTGTCGGCCAGCATGTGCGCCAGCCGGGCGGCCGGGTACGCCGGGTCCAGCGGCACGTAGGCGCCGCCCGCCTTGAGCACCGACAGCAGCGCCACCACCATCTCGATCGAGCGCGCCATGCAGACCCCGACCAGCGACTCCGGCCCCACGCCCAGCGCGCGCCAGTGGCGCGCCTGGCGGTTGGCCTGGGCGTTGAGCTGGCCGTAGCTGATGTGCCGCTCGCCGCAGACGATGGCCACCGCGTCCGGCGTCAGCGCGGCGCGCCGTTCGAACGCCTGCTGGATCGAGTCCTCGGCCGGCGCCGCCGGCGCCGGCGCGCGCAAGGCCGCCAGCAGCTGCGCGCGCTCGCCGGCGTCGAGCAGGTCGAGCTCGCGCAGCGGCCGCTGCGGCTGGGCGATCAACTGCCCGATCAGCGACACCAGCTGGCGCGCCATGCGCGCCACCGTGGCCGGCTCGAACAGGCTGCGGCGGTATTCGAAGCGCAGCGCCAGGCCGTCGTCGGTCTCGGCCGCGTGCAGCGTCAGCTCGAACTTGGCCGGCAAGGCCTCCGGCACCAGCGGGCGCAGGCTCAGGCCCGGCAGCGCCAGCGCGGCCGGCGCCGCCGGCTGCAGCGACAGCATGATCTGGAACAGCGGGCTGTGGGCCTGGCTGCGGACCGGATTGACGCGCTCGACCAGCAGTTCGAACGGCGCGTCCTGATGCTCCTGGGCCGCCAGGTTCACGTCGCGTATCCGCGCCAGGTGCGCCGTGAACGGCAGCGCGTCGTCGACCTCGGTGCGCAGCACCAGCGTGTTGGCGAAATACCCCACCAGCGGCTCGAACTCCTGGCGGCGGCGATTGGCCACCGGCGTGCCGATGACGATATCGCGCTCGCCGGCATGGCGCGCCAGCAACACCGTGAACGCCGCATGCAGCGCCATGAACAGCGTCGCGCCGTGCGCCTGCGCCAGCGCCTTGAAGGCGCGCAGCTGCCCGGCGCCGAGCGTCACGCCGTGCTGGGCGCCGCTGAAATCCTCGCGCGCGCCGCGCGGCTGGTCGAGCGGCACGCCGTGCACCGGCGCCAGCCCCTTGAGCTGCCCGGCCCAGTAGTCGGCCTGGCGCCGCAGCGCCTCGCCGCCCAGCTGGGCCTGCTGCCAGCGGGCGTAGTCGCCATAGCTCAGCGTCAGCGCCGGCAGCGGATCGGGCTGCACGGCCGCCAGCGCCGCGTACAGCTGGACGAACTCGCCGATCAGCAGATTGATCGACCAGCCGTCGGCCGCGATATGGTGCACCGTCAGCATCAGGATGCCCTGTCCGGCGCCGGTGTGCAGGCACAGCGCGCGCAGCATCTGCCCGGCCGCCAGGTCGAACGGCTCGCGCGCCTCGGCCGCCATGGTGTCGGCGATGCAGCGCGCGCGCGCCGCCTCGTCGAGCGCGCCGATGTCCTGGCTGAGCAGCGCGAACGGCGCCGCGTCCGCCGCCAGCACGTGTTGGTAGGCGCTGCCGCCGTCGGCGCGGATCGCGGTGCGCAGCGGCGCGTGGCGCGCGATCAGGGCGGCCAACACCCGCTGCGCCAGCGCCGTGTCGAAGCGGCCGGTGAACGCCAGCGCGTTAAACAGGTGGTACTGCTCGCTGCCGCCGTCCATCTGGTCCAGCAGCCACAGGCGCTGCTGGCCGAACGACGGCGGCGGCGGCGGCGCGCCGGCCGGCGCCGCCACCGGCGGCGGCGCGCCGTCGGCCAGCGGCCCCTGCGCCAGCAGCAAGGCCAGCACCTCGGCTTTGTGCCGCCTCAGCGCGTCGAGCAGCTCGGACGACGGCTGCTCGTCGAAATACACCTGCAGCGCGCCGTCGCACACCTCCAGCTCGACGCCCTGCGCCTGGCACTGCGCCAGCAATTGTTCCACACTCATCCCCAAGTCCCGTTCCATGTCAGTCAGTGATTGATCGATTGATGTTGCCGTCCCGGCCGGCGCGCGGCCCCGTCACAGGGTCACGCGGTGCTGGCGCGCCGTCTCCTCGAGCACCGCGAACTCGGTGGCGCCGTTGGCGGAATTGACCACGCCGGCGCCGGCGCCGCGCGGCATGCCGCGCACGAAGGCGCCGCCGTAGCGGCCGGCCAGGTCGAACACGCCCCAGATCAGGGCGTACTCGATCAGCTGGCCTTCGGCGTCGGGCGCCAGCGCCAGGTCGGCCGCGCAATATTGCTGGGCCAACCAGTCGGCCTGGCCCAGCTGCGCGGCCACCACCGCGGCCCAGCGCTCGGGCGTGCAGTAGCGGCCGACAAACACGTCCCGGCCGCGCAGCGAGTGCGATTTCTTGATGACGAACTGCTCGCGCCGGGCCAGCAGCAGCTCACGCTTGTCCCAGGTGGCGCCCTGCCACGGCTGCGGCGTGTCGGCCATGGTCATGGTGAGCGGGATATGGCGCGCCACCAGCGCGCGCTCCGCCTCGCTCAGCTGCGGCTGCAGCGCCGGCTCGTGCAGCAGCGCCATCAGCAGCTTGTTGCCGAACCAGGTGTAGCGCGGACTGTCGGGCATGACGATGTGGCCGGCCAGGTGGGCGGCGATCATCCGCATATGGATGTGGGGCGGAATCGGCCGGCCCTCCGGCAGCGCCATCAGCACGGCGTCGATCGGCGCGCCGCCGACCTGCGGCGCGCCGTCGGCCGCGAAGCTCAGCGCCGAGCAGTCGGTGGCGAAGTGCAGCGTGCCGCCGGCCAGCGGGCCGCCGCCGCCCTGGAACACATCCTGGTACAGCTTGCGCATCTCCACTTCGGCCAGGCGGCCGTCGTCGATCAGCACCAGCAGGTTGCCGCTGGCGCGGCCCGGCTTGCAGCGCAGCACCGCGGCGTGCACGGCGGCCATCATCCCCCTGAGCACCTGGCGGTGGTGCAGCGCCCACTGGGCGGTCGCCGCATAACTGCCGAGCACCTCGCGCAGCTGCGGTTCGAGCAAGCCAGGCTGCCAGCCGCCGATGGTCGAGCCGGCGTTGACCTCGATCAGCTTGAGCACGCCGTCGGAAAACACGATGTCGTGGCGGTTGAGCATCTGCACCAGGTCCAGACCATGTTCGCGCAGCACCGCGTGCTCGACCTCGGAGACGTTCAGATAGCGCGCAAAGGCCGCCGCGTCGTCGCCGAACATGCAGCGCACCGCCTTGTGGCACAGCCGCGGCAGGTCGTCGATGAAGCGCTGGAACTGCTCGATGTGCTGGCGCGAGATGATCACCGGCCAGGCCGACAGCGCATACGGGTAGTCGCGCATGCTGGCGGCCACGCCGGCGCCGTCGAGCGCCAGGCGGTGGCGGCGCATGGCCGGCTCCTGCCGCCACAACTCGGCCAGTTGGCGGAAACGTTGCGAGTAAAAACCGTTGTTTTCCATATTCAGTTCAGAAGCCATCACATCCTTTCGGTCGCCATGGGCCGTGCCCGCAAACGGGCACCATGGCCAGGGTTACGCCGGCCGCGCCGGCTCACAGACTGATCTGCCGCCGCGCCGCGCCGCTGCGCCGCACGCCCTGCGCCAGGCGGGCCTGCTCGATGCGCCGCGCCACGGCCCGGATCGAATTGTCCTTGAAGAAATCGCCGTGCCTGAGCACGACGCCGAATTGCCGCTCGATGCGCGCCAGCAGCTGGGTGGCCAGCAGCGAATGGCCGCCTAGGCGGAAGAAATCCTGGTCGACGCCGATCTGTTCGCGCGCCAGCAGCGCGCACCACATCGGCAGCAACTGCTGCTCCAGCGGCGAGGCCGGCGCCGCCAGCGCGCCGTCGTCCAGGCGCGGCGCGCCGGCCGGCAGGCGCGCCTGGTCGAGCTTGCCGTTTTCATTGAGCGGCAACTGCTCCAGGAAGATCAGCTCGGCCGGCAGCATGTAGTCGGGCAGGCGCTCGGCCAGGTAGTCGCGCAAGGCCTCGGCGCCGGCCCCGGGCGCGCCGGCCGCGTGCGGCACCACATAGGCGACGATCTCCACCTCCCGCGCCGCGTTGACGCGGCTGGTCACGGCCACCTGGCGCAGCGCCGGATGGGCGCTCAGGCACACCTGGATCTCGGGCAGCTCGACCCGGAAGCCGCGCACCTTGACCTGGCGGTCGCTGCGGCCGAGGCACTCGACCACGCCGTCGCGCCGGTAGCGCCCGGTGTCGCCGCTCAGGTACAGCAGGTCGGCCGGGTCGTCGCCGTACGGATTGCGCACGAATTTTTCCGCCGTCAGGCGCGGGTCGGCGTGGTAGCCCAGCGACATGTGGTGGCTGCGGGTGGCGATCTGGCCGATTTCGCCGACGCCGCACGGCGTCATGCAGGCATTGAGCACCAGCAGCTGGACCTGGCCGATGCCGACCCCGACCGGCAGCACGTCGGTGCAATAGTCGGCCGCGTCGGCGTAGGCGGCGACGTCGTGGTAGCTGATCGCGCGCCCGGTCTCGGTGGTGCCGTAGATATTGACCACCCGCATGCCCGGCGCGGCCGGCCGGAACTGCTCCAGGTGGGCGGTGGTGATGATCTCGCCGACGAACAGGCCCAGCCGCAACGATGGCAGCGGCCGCGCGCACGCGCTCGACAGGAAGCTGCCCAGGCTGGGCGTCAGGTGCAGCACCGTCAAGCGCCGCGCCAGCAGCCAGTCGTTGAGCGATTCGAACGCCAGCTCCTGTTCGCGCGGCACGGCCAGCGTCGCGCCCAGGCACAGCGGGGTGAACATGTCGCGCTGCAGCGGGTCGTGCACCAGCCCGGACAGCATGCCGAAGCGGTCCTCCGGGGTCAGCCCGAACTGCCGGTTCATCCACGGCATGAAGGCCGACAGCGAGCTGTGGCGGCCACGGATCGCCTTCGGCCGGCCCTCGGTGCCGGAGGTGAAGGCGATATACGCCAGATCGCCGGCGGCGCTGGCCACCGACGGCGCGGCCGGCTCCGCCGCCGCGAACGACGCCAGCAGCGCGCGGTCGGCCTCCACCAGCAGGCGGGCGCAGCCGATCTGGTTCAGGCGGGCGTCCAGCGCCGCGCCGACCGCGCCGGCGTCGAACGCCACCAGGCAGCGCGGCGGCACCGACTCGAGCTGCAGCAGCACGCGCGCCTCCGGCACGGTGCGCGACAACATCATGAACGCCGCGCCCGTCTTGAGGATGGCCAGCGTGGCGATCACCAGCGCGTCGCGGCGCTCGGTCAGCACGGCCACCACGTCGCCCGGGCCCACGCCCAGCGCGCGCAGGCGGGATGCGTAACCGTCGGCCATGCGGCGCAGTTCGGCATAGGTCCAGTCGCGCGGACCGCATTCGAGCGCGCGCCGTTGCGGCCAGCGCTGCGCCACCGCGTCGAACTGGCATTGGACCGGTCCCAGCCACTCCAGCGCCAGCGGCGCGCGGTAGTCGGGCAGCGTGGCCGCCGCCAGCCGCGGCAGCGCCAGCCCGGCGCAGGCCGGCGCGCCGGCGCGCAGCGCATAGTCGCCGCAGCGGCGCCCGGCGTCCGCCGCCACCTGCGCCAGCAGCGCCAGGTATTGTTCCAGCAGCAGTTCGACGTCGGCGCGCGCCAGCAGGCGCTGGTTGTAGGTGCAGTACAGGCCGAGCGCGCCGCCGCCCTCGCCTTCGCTGACATACAGGCTCAGGTTGAATTTATTGTTCAGCGCCGGCATCTGCGCGAAGGCGTCGGCGAACAGGTCGCGGCCGTCGCCCGCGCGCGGCAGGCTGAGCATGTTGAGGAAGACCTGGAACAGCGGCGTGCTGTCGGCCGCCCGGCCCACCCCGCTGAGCGCCAGGATGTGCTCGAACGGCAGGTCCTGGTGCGATAGCGCGGCCGCCGCGTTGGCGACCTGGGCGCGCAGGAAGGCGTCGAAGGGCTGGGCCAGGTCGATGCGGCTGCGCAGCGGCAGGTTGTTGAGGAACATGCCCAGCATGGCTTCGCTGCCGGCCAGATGGCGGCCGCTGACCGGTATGCCGATGTTCAAGTCGGACTCGCCGCTCAGGCGGCCCAGCAGCAGCGCCAGCGCGGCGTGCATCAGGTTGAACAGCGCGCCGCGCGCCTGGCGCGCCAGCGCGCGCAGCGCGTCGACGGTGGCGGCCGGCACGGCCAGGCGCAGCAGCTGGCCGGGGGCGCCCTGCCGGCTCGGCGTCGGCGCCTGGAACGGCAGCAGCAGCTGTTCGCTGGCGCCATGCAGGTAGTCGCGCCAGAACGCCCGCTGGCGCCCGGCCTCGTCGCCCAGCAGGAAGTCGCGCTGCCAGGCCACGTAATCGCGGTACTGCAGCAGCGGCGCGCCGTCGTCCGGGCCGGCGGCGCCGTCATCGTGCGCGGCCAGCAGGGCGTCGAAGAACAGCACCATCGACCAGCCGTCGGCGATCAGGTGATGGATGCTGATCTGCAGCAGAGTCTGCTCCGGCGCCAGCCGCAGCATCACCAGCGAGAACAGCGGCAAGCGCGTCAGGTCGAAGGCCGCGCCGGCGTGCTCGGCGAGCAGCGTCTCGAGCGCCGCCGCGCGCGCGGCCGGGTCCAGCGCGGCCAGGTCGTGGCAGGCCAGCGCCACCGGCGCGGGCGCCGCCACCACCTGCCGCGGCAAGCCGTCGGCCAGCGCCAGATGGGTGCGCAGCACCTCGTGGCGCGCGGCCAGCCGCGCCAGCGCGGCGCGCAGGCGGCCGGCGTCGAGCGCGCGCGCCAGCGTGGCGCGGCCGACGATATTGCTGTCGCTGGCCGCGCCGTCGCCCAGGGTGGCGGCCAGCCACACCCGCTGCTGCGCGCACGACAGCGCCAGCTCGGCCGCCGGCGGCGTCGCCGCCAGGCCGGCCGCCGCGCCGGGCGGCGACGCCTGGGCCGCGCGCGCCAGCGCGCCCAGCGTCGGCGCCTGGAACACCTGCGCCACGCTCAGCGTCAGGCCGGCCGCGCGCGCCGCGTGCAGCATGCGGGTGAGCAGCAGCGAGTGGCCGCCCAGCGCGAAGAAATCGTCGTCGACGCCGACCCGCTGCCGTTCCAGCAAGGCGCACCAGATGCGCGCCAGCGTCAGCTCGGCCGGCGTGGCCGGCGCCACGTGGGCCCGCTCGTCGCCGGGCTGCGGCGGCGGCAGCGCGCGCTTGTCGAGCTTGCCGTTGGCCGACAGCGGCAGGCGTTCCAGCGGCACCAGCACGCCCGGCACCAGGTGCGGCGGCAGCGCCGCCGCCAGCGCGGCGCGCAGGCGCGCCATCAGCGCGGCCGGGTCGGCGCCGGCGTCGCGCGCCACCACGTAGGCCGCCAGGTAGCGGGCCTCGGCCGGGCCGGCGGCCACCACCACGGCGTCGCGCACGGCCGGGTCGGCGCTCAGCAAGGCTTCGATCTCGCCCGGTTCGACGCGGAAGCCGCGCACCTTGAGCTGCTCGTCGGCGCGGCCGATGAAGGCCAGCGTGCCGTCGTGCTCCCAGCGCACCAGGTCGCCGGTGCGGTACAGGCGGGCGCCGGGGGCCGGGTCCCAGGGATCGGCCACGAAGCGCTGGCCGGTCAGTTCCGGCTGGTGCAGATACCCCTGCGCCACGCCGGCGCCGCCGAGGTACAGTTCGCCGACCGCCCCCAGCGGCAGCAACGCCGCCTCGGGCGACAGCACGTACAGCCGGGTGTTGGCGATGGCGCGGCCGATGCCGGGCGGGCCGTCCACCGGCGCGGTAAACAGCGCGCAGGTGCTGTAGGTGGTGTCCTCCGACGGCCCGTACAGGTTGAACACCTTGCGTCGCGGATCGCGCGCCAGCAGGTCGTTGAGCAGCTGGCGCGGCAGCGGTTCGCCGGCCAGGTTGATCACCCGCGCCGAGGCCGGCACGGCGTCGCGCTCGAGCAGCAGGCGCATCGCCGACGGCACGGTGTTGACCAGGCTGACGTCGTGGTCGTGCTCGAGCAGCGCCAGCGCGTCGTCCACCAGCACACAGCGGTGGCCCAGGCTGAGCGGCACGAACAGCTCGAACACCGACAGGTCGAAATTGAGCGAGGTGCTCGCCAGCACGCTGCGCAGCTCGTCGGCCGCGTAGCACTCGCGCGCCCACTGCACCAGCGCGGCGGCGTTGCGGTGGCGGATCGCCACGCCCTTGGGCTTGCCGGTCGAACCCGAGGTGTAGATCACGTAGGCCAGCTGTTCGGGGCTGGCGCCGGCGGCGGCGTCGGGATCGCTGCGCGGCTGGCCGGCCAGCGTGGCGGCCTGGTCCAGGTACAGCACCTCGGCGCCGGCCGGCAGCGCGTGCCGCAGCGAGCCCTGGCTGAGCACGATATGCAGCGCGCTGTCCTCGACGATGGCTTGCAGGCGCGCCGGCGGATAACGCGGATCGAGCGGCACGTAGGCGGCGCCGGCCTTGAGCACGCCCAGCAGGCTGGCCACCATGTCGGCGTGGCGTTCCAGGCAGACGCCGACCAGCGCCCCCGGCCCGGCGCCGGTCGCGCGCAGGCGGTGCGCGACCTGGTTGGCGCGCTCGTTGAGCTGGCGGTAGTCCAGCGTGGCGCCGCCGGCCCACAGCGCCGGCGCGGCCGGGGTGGCGCGCGCCTGCGCCTCGAACAGCGCGTGCAGGCAGGCGGCCGGCGCCGGCGCGCCGCTGTTGCGGTTGAAGTCCTCCAGCAGGCGGCTGCGCTCGGCCGGCGGCAGGATGTCGAGCTGGTCGAGCGCGCACTCGGCCCAGCCGGCGCAATGGTCGAGCATGTGCGCGAAGCGGGCCGTCAGCAAGGCGATGTCGGCCGCGCTGAAATAGCCCAGGTTGCAATCGAACTGCAGCTGCGCCGCCTGCTGGCCATAGTCCCACGCGGTGAGCATCAAGGGCGTGGCCTCGTGGTCATGGCTCAGGTACACCAGCCTGGCGGCCTGGCCGCCCACCACGAAGGCGCTGTCGAGCTTGAGATAGCTGAAGCCGACATCGTAGAGCGGCTCGGCGCGCCCCTGGCGGCCCAGGTCGCGCAACATGCGCCCCAGCGGATAGCGCTGGTGGCGCAGGCTGGCGCGCTGGCGCCCGGCCAGCGCCCGCAGCAGCTGGCCCAGGCGCAGCTCCGGCGCCATCTCCACCAGCAACGGGCTGACGCTGGTGAACACCCCGACCATCTGTTTTTGCGCGGCGCCGGCGCGGTTGTGCACCGGCATGCCCAGCAGCAGCTGCTCGCGGCCGTACACGGCGCGCAGGTAAACCGACAGCAAGCCGGCCAGCGCCTGCGGCAGGCCGACGCCGGCGGCCTCGGCCAGCTGGCGCAGGCCGGCCATGCGCTGCGCGTTCAGGCTGACGATGGCGCGCCGGCTGGCGCCGGGCGCGCCCTGGCGTGCCGGCGCCAGCGGCGCCAGCAAGGGCTCCGGCAGCCGCGCCAGGCTGGCGCGCCAGTAATCGCGGTCGGCCTGGCAGCGCGGCCCGGCCAGGTAGCGCTGGTCCGCCTCGGCCACCGCGCGCCACGCCGACGCGCCGGCGTCGGCGTGGCCGCCGCCGACGGATTGCTCGTGATAGCAGGCGCCCAGCTGGCGCGCCCAGTTGGCAAAGCCCCAGCCGTCCATGCTCAGGTGGTGCGCCAGGCCGACATACCAGTAGCGCCGCGGCGCCAGCTTGAGCAGGCAGGCGCGGAACAGCGCGGCCCGGTGCAGCGGCAGCGGGGTCTGGAACAGCGCGCCGAGCCAGGCGCGGGCGGCCTGCTCCGGCGCCGGCGCGGCGCTGAAATCGTGCAGCGCCAGTCCAGTGTCGCGTTCGTCGCTGATCGACTGCGCCACCTCGGGGCCGGCGTCGCACACGCGGATGCCGAAGGCGTCGTGGCCGCACACCAGCCGGGCGTGCGCCTGCGCCAGCCGGTCCGGGTCGATCTCGCCCAGCTCGATGTAGCCGCCGACGTTGTAGAGCGGCAGCTCGGGATGGCGTGCCTGGTCGAAATAGATGTCGGCCTGGGTCAGCGTCAGCGGAAATGCGGGGCGTGTGGTCATGGTCATGGTGTCGAAAGGTGAGCGGCCGTCGTCAGGCCTGTTCCAGCGTCGGTGCGGGCGCCGCCACGCCATGCCGCAGCGGCGGCGCGGCCCGGCCCTGGCCCGCCTCGACGCGCGCCAGCCGGCCCTCCTCCATGATCAGCAACTGGTCGGCCACGCAGAAATAGCGGTCGTCATGGCTGATCACCACCACCGCCTTGTTGCGCGCCTTGAGCTCCGGCAGCAGCATGTTGTAAAACACTTCCTTGAAGGTCGAGTCCTGGTCCGCCGCCCATTCGTCGAACAGGTAGAGCTGGCGGTCTTCCAGCAGCGCCACGAGCAGCGCCAGCCGTTTCTTTTGGCCGTCCGACAGCGCCAGCGTCGAGAAGCGGCCGTCGCTCACGCTCACCTTGTGCTGCAGCCGCAGCGCCACCAGGTATGCGTTGATGCGCTGCCGCCCCGCCTCGTCGGCGTTGCCCCACAAGCGGTCGAACAGGTAGTAGTCGGTGTAGATCGCGCAGATCTGCTGGCGGTAGGCGTGGCGGTTGCCGTCGTCCACCTGGCCGGCGCCGAAGCCGATGCGGCCGGCCGCCGGCAGGTAGTGCAGCGTGATGAGCTTGCTCAAGGTGGATTTGCCCGAGCCGTTGCCGCCCACCACGAAGGTGACCTGGCCGCGCGCGATCTCAAAGCTCAGCGGGCCGACCTGGAAGCCGCTGCCCTCCTCGCCCTGGTAGCGGTAGGCCACCTGGTCGAAGCGCAGCCGCTGCCACGGCGCCACCTCGGCCGCGGCGTCGGCCGCTTCCTCGGGCAGCTCGCGCAACACCTCGTTGAGTTGCCGCAGCGAGATGCGCGCCACCAGCACCTGCGGCACGAAGTTCAGGATCGCGTTGACCGGGCCGGTGACGTACAGCAGCGCCATGATCACGCCCACCAGTTCCGGGTTGCTGATGACGTGGTAGTTGACGAACACGAAGGCGATGACGCCGATCACGAAAAAGCTGATCAAGTCGCCGTAATTCATGGCGGCCCGGGCCAGGGTGTAGCCACGCTTGTCGCTGCGCAGGATCTCGTGCTCGTTGGCGACGAGCATGTCGCGGAAGAAGTGGGCGCGCTTTTCCTCGTTGAGCTTGAGTTCCTTGGCGCCCTGGATCAGGCCGTTGATCGCCTCCAGCAGGTGGTCCACCTTCTGGCGCGAGCGGGTGAAATGGCGATTGCCCAGATACATAGGCAACTGGTAGGTGACGGCGCCGACGACGATGGCGCCGAGCACGAACCAGAACACCGCGCTATTGGTGTAGAGCAGGAAGCCCAGCATGCCGACCAGCGTGACTATGCTGATCAGCAAGTCCGGCAGCAAGCGGGCGCCCATCACGATACGGTTGACGTCGCCCGTCAGCACATTGATCAGCCTGGACGAACCGACCCGCTCCAGGTAGGCGACCGGGGCCCGCGCGATGCGGTGGTAGAGCCGTATCCGCAGCGCCGTCGTCATGTCCATCGAGACCCGCAGCAGCATGATCTGCGACAGCGAGCGCGCCACCAGGATGAAGGCGCAGGTGACGAAAAACACGGCGGCGAAGCGGTGCTGCGAGACCGCGAAGCTGGCGAACATATACGGCGTCGGCGGCGCGCCGCGCTCCAGCTCGACCGTCAGGCTGGCCAGCACCAGCGGGATCAGCAGCGCGTACGCCACTCCGGCCAGCGCCCCCAGCACGATCGAGAAAAACACCTTGTTGGGCGCCTCGGCGCTGAATGCGGCAAACAGTTTCATCGGGCTTCCTCCCTTAGCGGCGCGGCGTCAGCGTCAGCGTGTCCGCCGCGCCGGCCGCCGCGTCCAGCATGAAATAGCGGCCGCTGCCGTATGGCGCGATCATGTCGTCGAAATGCGGGCTGAACGGATGGCCCGACTGCCCGGTGGAATTGATGTACCAATGGCCGCCGTCGCCCAGCCGTATCACCTGGCGGAACGCCGCGCCGAAATTCTGCGTATAGCCATCGGCGCCGCCGGGCACCGCGCTGGCGGCGTTGACGGTGGACGGCGCGCCGCCGCTGGCGATGTGCCGGCTGAACCAGGGCCGCAGCGGGCGCACCGCGCTGAACGGCGTGTGCTGGTAGCGGATGGCGTGCAGGCCGCCCCAGGCCCAGCCGGCCATGTCGGCGCCGGCCAGCCGTTCCAGTTCGGCCAGGCTGTCGTCAAGCGAGCTGAGCAAAATGTCGGCGCAGGCCGGCGCGCCGCGCGGGCCGCACCAGCGGCCGCGCTGCGCGTGCAGCGCCTGGTACAGCACTTCGGTCGAGGTGTTGAGCGCCACCGCGTCCAGGTAGCCGCCCGGCTCCGGCCGGTTCCAATAGGCCGTCATCTGGCGCGCGAACAGGGCGCGCCGCAGCTGCGGCATCCAGACCGCGTAGATCGCCGCCGCCTGGCTGCTGGCGGCCATCTCGCCGTTCCAGGCGCGCAGGTAGTCCAGCGCCTGGCGCTGGCGCGGCGTGCGCGGCGCCAGCGCGGTCAGCAGCGGCAGCATGCGGCGCGCGTCCAGATCGAGCACATCGCTCTGCATGACCTGGACATACGCCGGCGTGAGCGGCCGGCCGGCGCCGATCGGCTGGCGCAGCATCTGCTCGATGCGCTCGGCGCGCGCCGGCGGCGCCCAGTCGTTGGAGATAAAGTAGGGATAGTCGGCGCCCACCACCTTGTTGTTGGCCGAGACGATATAGCCTTCGGGCGGATTGAAACTGCGCGGCATCTCCGCCGCCGGGATCTGGCCGGTCCAGCGGTACTCGCCGCTCCAGCCGTTGACCGGCGCGTCGCCGCTGCCGCGCTTGCGCAGCGGCACGCGGCCGGCGCCCAGATAGCCGATGTTGTCGGCGCGGTCGATGTACAACATGTTCAGCGCCGGCGCCACCAGCTTGGCCATGGCGCCCTGGAACGCGCTCCAGTCGCCGGCGTACGACAGGCGGAAGAACGCCTCGTAGCTGGTGTCGTCGTCGTCGAGCGCGGTCCAGCGCAGCGAGACCGGCTGGTTGAACGCGCCCACCACGTCGCTCAGCAGCGGTCCACGCTCGGTCTGGCGGATCTCCACCGCGACCGGCGCCGGCTGGTCGCGCAACATGGCCGGGAAGTCCGGCTTGACCGTGATCCATTCCTTGCGCGTGGCGAAGGTTTTCCACTGGTCGCCGGAGCGGTAGCGACGCGCGTCGAGCGCATCGACCTGCTCGAAATACAGGTCCTGGACGTCGGCCATCATGCTGGTGCCGCCCCAGCCGATGCGCTCGTTGGCGCCGAACACCACCACCGGCAAGCCGACCAGGCTCATGCCGCTGGCGCGCAGCGCGCCGCCGTGCTGGCTGACCGCGTACCACAGCGACGGCATCTCCAGGCTCATGTGGGGATCGTTGGCCAGCAGCGCCTTGCCGTCCTGGCTCAGGCGGCCGGACACCACCCAGGCGTTGCTGCCGACATAGCGGCCGCCGATCTGCAACTGGCGCTCGATCTGCCGTTGCAGCGGCAGCAGCGCGGCCAGCGCCGGCGGCGCCGGCGCGGCGGGCCGCGCGGTCACCGGCGCCGTGGACGGATAGGCCGGATACAAGGACTGCATCTGGTCGCGGTCGAGCACCTGGCCGGCGACCAGGTGCTCGACCTCCTGGTTCAGATTGCCCGCCAGGTTCAGCGCAAAGATCTTCACCAGCGCCAGCGAATCGAGCGGCGCCCACGGCGCCGGGCGGATGCCCAGCAGCAGGAATTCGGGCGGCAGCACCGGGTCGCTGGCCAGCCAGGCGTTGACGCCGGCCGCGTAGGCGGTCAGCGAAGCCTGGGCCTGGCCGCTGAGCGCCGGCCAGGCGCTGGCGGCGGCCTGATACAGGCCCAGCGTGCGGAACCAGACATCCTGCTGCAGGGCCTGGCGGCCGAGCACCTCGCTCAGGCGGCCTTGCGCGATGCGGCGGTGCAGCTCCAGCTGCCACAGCCGGTCCTGCGCGTGCGCATAGCCCATGGCGAAATAAACGTCGTGCTCGTTGGAGGCGGTGATATGGGCGGCGCCCTGGCGGTCGCGGGCGATGCTGACCGCGCCGTCCAGGCCGGCCACCCGCAGTTGGCCGCTCAGCTGCGGCTGGCTGGAACGCACATAGCGCACGCCGTACCAGCTCAGCACGGCGATCGGCAACAACAGGAACAGGGTGAAACGCAACAGCAACGGACTCGAACGAAACACGGGCTTCTCTTTCCGGCTTACGCCGTTGACAAGGTGAATCAATAGTCAATTCTTAAAAATACAATATTTTCAACGCGGCAAATAGTAAGCCAAGCTCAGGCAAAAGAAAACAATTAAAATTTATAAAGATTTAATAGCAACATCCGACGCTGGCGCCTAGCATATTTTCCCTTCCGCACCCTTGCTGTTATGTAAAAAAACAACAACATTGCCGGATATTGTATTAAAAAGAACAGTCCTGTACCATCCGCCGCCTGTTGTCGTTTTTTTAAAATTGATATTGCCTACATGCCAGCTGGATTTTCATAAAAAAACAACTTTCCCTTCCTGCCACGGAGGCCGTCGCCCGCCGTGAGCGCCACCGCCGAGATCCCCCCATGAATGATGCGAACCTGAACGCCTGCGCGCCCCTGCCGTCGGATGCTGCTCACCACGCGAACGCGGCGCCAGCCGGCGCGCCGACCGCGGCGCCGCGCGGCGCACGCCTGCCGCTGTCCTGGGCGCAGCAGCGCCTGTGGTTCCTGAGCCAGTTCGATCCGGCCACGGCGGCGGCGTACCACATGCGGTTTACGCTGCGCCTGAGCGGCGCGCTGGACGTGCCGGCGCTGCGCGCCGCGCTGGCCCGCATCGTGGCGCGGCACGAAAGCCTGCGCACCAGCTTTCCCGACTGTGGCGACGGGCCGCAACAGCGCATCGCCGACGCCGCCAGCGGCTTCCCGCTGAGCGAATGCGACCTGCGCGGCGCCACGCCGGCCGCGCTGGACGCCGAACAGGGCGACGCCGACGCCGACGCCGGCCGCCCCTTCGACCTGGCCAACGGCCCGCTGATCCGCGGCCGCCTGGTGCGCCTGGACGAGGACCAATACCTGCTGCGCATGGTGCAACACCACATCATTTCCGACGGCTGGTCGATGGGCGTGCTGATGCGGGAATTGCAGGTGCTGTATGGCGCCTTCAGCCGCGGCCAGGCCGATCCGCTGCCGCCGCTGGCGATCCAGTACGCCGACTATGCGCTGTGGCAGCGCCAGTGGCTGAGCGGCGCGCTGCTGCGCGAGCAAGGCGCGTTCTGGCATGCGCAACTGGCCGGCGCGCCGGCGCTGCTGGCCTACCCCACCGACCGGCCGCGTCCGGCAACGCCCAGCTACCGCGCCGACAGCGTCGCACTGCGGCTGCCGGCGGCGCTGACGGCCCGCCTGCGCACCCTGGCCCAGCGCCACAACACCACGCTGTTCATGATCCTGTTGGCGGCCTGGTCGGTGCTGTTGTCGCGCATGGCCGGACAAGACCAGGTCGTCATCGGCACGCCGGTGGCCAACCGCGCGCGCCCCGAGGTGGAACCGCTGATCGGCTTTTTCGTCAACACGCTGGCGCTGCGCGTGCGGCTCGACGACGCCCCCACCGTGGCGCAATTGCTGGCCCAGGTCAAGGCCACCACGCTGGGCGCCTACAGCCACCAGGACCTGCCGTTCGAACAGGTGGTGGAGCTGCTGCAGCCGCAACGCAGCCCCGGCCACAGCACCGTGTTCCAGGCCATGCTCACGCTCGACAACACCCCCTACGACGGCGACCTGGAACTGCCCGGCCTGCGCCTGTCGCACCAGAGCGCGGACAACCGCCATACCCCGTTCGACCTGTCGCTGGTGCTGGCCGGCGCCGGCGACACCCTGGCCGGCGTGCTCAACTACGCGACCGACCTGTACGACCGCGCCAGCATGGAACGCCATGTCGACTATCTGTTCAACGTGCTCGGCAGCATGCTGGCCGACGACCAGCAGCCTGTCGGCCAGTTGCAGCTGATGTCGCCGGCGCAGCGGCGCCAGCTGCGCGTCGACTTCAACGCCACCGCCGCCGACTTCCCCGCGCACCGCCTGATCCATCAACTGTTCGAGGCGCACAGCGCCGCCCGTCCGCAGGCGCCGGCGGCGCGCTGCGGCGCGCTGCAACTGAGCTACGAACAACTGAACCGCCGCGCCAACCAGCTGGCCCACACGCTGCTGGCGCGCGGCGTGCGGCCGGACCAGCGGGTGGCGCTGTGCGTCGAGCGCGGCCTGGACATGCTGGTCGGCGTGCTGGCCATCCTCAAGTCCGGGGCCTGCTACGTGCCGCTCGATCCGGCGCTGCCGCCGACCAGGCTGGCGTATATGCTGGCCGACAGTGGCCCGGTGGCGCTGGTGACGGCCGCGGCGCTGCTGCCGCGCCTGGCCGCCGACGGCCTGCCCGCGCTGTGCCTGGACGCCGACGCCGACCTGATCGCGGCCGCGCCGGACGGCAATCCCGACGCCGCCGCGCTGGGCCAGCGCAGCACCCAGCTGGCGTACGTGATCTACACCTCCGGCTCCACCGGCCAGCCCAAGGGCGTCATGGTGGAACACCGTTCGGTGGTCAATTTTCTCACCGCGATGGCCGACACGCCCGGCATGGCGCAGCACGACACGCTGCTGGCCGTCACCACGCTGTCCTTCGATATCGCCGCGCTGGAACTGTTCCTGCCGCTGATCAGCGGCGCCCAGCTGGTCATCGCCGACCAGGCCGAAGTGACTGACGGCGCGCTGCTGGCGGCCGCGCTGGCGCAACACAAGATCACCCGCATGCAAGCCACGCCGGCCACCTGGCGCCTGCTGCTCGCCAGCGGCTGGCAAGGCGCCGCGGGCTTGACGCTGCTCTGCGGCGGCGAGGCCCTGCCGGCCGAGCTGGCGGCGCAGCTGGCAGCACGGGCCGATGCCGTCTGGAACCTGTACGGTCCGACCGAAACCACCATCTGGTCGTGCTGCCAGCGCGTCGCGGCGCGCCGGCCCGGCGCCGCCTTCGAAGCGATCGGCCTACCGATCGCCAACACCCGCATCTATCTGCTCGACGGCTCGCTGCAACCGGTGCCGATCGGCGCCACGGGCCAACTCTACATCGGCGGCGCCGGCGTCGCGCGCGGCTACCTGAACCGCCCCGAGCTGACCGCCGAACGCTTCATCGCCGACCCTTATGACGCCAGTCCCGACGCCCGCCTCTACCAGACCGGCGACCTCGGCCGCTACCTGGCCGACGGCCGCCTCGAATACCTGGGCCGCAACGACTTCCAGGTCAAGATCCGCGGCTTCCGCATCGAGCTCGGCGAAATCGAAGCGCGCCTGGCCGCCTGCGACGGCGTGCGCGAGGCGGTGGTTGTGGCCCGCGACGACGGCGCCGGCGACCTGCGCCTGGTGGCCTACCTGCTGGCCGAGGCCGGCGCGCCGCAGTCTGCCGCCGCGCTCGACCCGGCCACGCTGCGCGCCGCGCTGGCGACCCGGTTGGCCGACTACATGCTGCCGGCCGCCTACGTGGTGCTGGCGGCGCTGCCGCTGACCCCGAACGGCAAGCTCGATCGCAACGCCCTGCCGGCCCCCGGCCAGGACGCCGTCGCGGCGCGCCGCTACCAGGCCCCGCAGGGTCCGGCCGAGACCATGCTGGCCGCCGTCTGGGCCGAGCTGCTGGGCCTGGAACAGGTCGGCCGCGACGACCATTTCT
>NZ_JAHTGR010000036.1:0-26740 GCF_019166075.1 Duganella violaceipulchra
TCTGACATTCGGACACGGCCTCTGCCGTAGCTGCAGCTACGGCAGAGGCCGTGTCCGAATGTCAGACTTGACCCCCGCTGTTTAGACGCGCAGCAGGTCGAGCCTGGCGCCGCGCGGCAGCGACGGGAACACCTGTACCAGCTGCTTGTCGCTCAAGCGCAGATGACGCTCGGCGATCGCCGCCAGCACGCTGCGGAAGTCGGTCGTCACCGGCAGGTCGCGGCCCTCGTTCAATTCGGCGTCGCCGACGCCGCGCCAGTCGCCCAGCACCTTGCCGCCGTTGACGCTTCCCCCCAGCACCCACATCACGTTGCCATGCCCATGATCGGTGCCGCCGTTGCCGTTCTCGCGCGCGGTGCGGCCGAACTCCGACATCACCACGATGGTGGTCAGCTCGAACAGCGGCCCCAGTCGCTGCGCCAGCACCGCCAGGCCCTGCCCCAGCGGCTGCAGGCGGTTGGCCAGCTGGCCGCGCGCCGCGCCCTGGCTGGCGTGCGTGTCCCAGCCGCCCAGCGCCACAAAGGCCAGCTGGATATTCGGATCGTTGCGCATCAGCGCCGCCAACCGCGCCGCATCGTCGGGGAAGCCGTTCGGCAAAGGCGCGCCGCCGTTGGCCGCCTGCATCTCGGCCGACATCATGACGCCGCCCATGCCGCCGCCAACCATCTTGCCGGCCGCCGCGTCCATCACTTCCTTGTGCGCGTCCTGGCCCTGCTGGTAGGCGGCGCCGAAGCGCGCGTTGTCCGCGTACAGCTGGTCGAAGGCCTTGCTCACCGCCGGCCGGTCCAGCACATTGGCCTTGGTGCCAGCCGCGCCGTTGGCCAGGTTGACCGCCGTCGCATGGCCCGACAGGATGCGCGGCATGGTCGGGCCTATGCTCAGCGCGCGGGTCGGCGTGCCGATGCCGGGCAGCGTCGCCACCAGACGGTTCATCCAGCCGTCCGCCGTGCTCTTGACGCCGGGCGTGGCCGATTCCATGTAGTCCTGCGCGTCGAAGTGCGAACGGGTGGCGTCCGGCGAACCGCTGGCGTGGACAAAGGCCAGCTTCTTCTGCTCCCACAACGGCAGCAGCGGCGCCAGCGCCGGGTGCAGGCCGAAATAGCCGTCCAGATTCAGCGCGCCGTTGTCGTCGCCCGGCTTGGCCAGCGCGATGCTCGGACGCAGGCGCGTATAGTTGGCGTCGGCCACCGGCGCCACCACGTTCAAGCCGTCCACCGCGCCGCGCAACATGATGACGATCAGCTTGCGGCCGGTGGGGTCGGCGCCCGGCGCGGCGGCCGTCGCGGCCCAGGCGTGACGGCCCAGCGGTATCACCAGTCCGGCGCCGGCGGCCAGCGTGTTGAGGAAGTCTCTGCGTTGCATGATGGTCTCCTGGCGAATTAGCGCTGCATGAAATCGGGACTGCCCAGCAGCATGGCCGCGCGCAGCGGCGGCGGACTGCCGGCGATCGCGCCCTGCGTCTTTGCCGAGATCGAACCGGCCAGTGTCGCCTGCAAGGCTTGCACGTCCAGCGTCGGCGCCAGTTGGGTGGCGAAGGCGATGCGGCGGCTCAGCGCATCGGGATTGAGCCACGCGTCCTGCGTGTTCTTGTAGCCGTCCGGTGTCTGGCAGCCGTACAGCGGCATGCCGAGGCGGGTCAGCACGCCCAGCGTTTGCTTGATGTCCGACGGCGCCGTGTCGCTGGCGCGCGCCGCCGAGATCACGTATTGATACGGCGTCTTGAACTTCGCGCCCACCGCTTCCGGCGCCATGAACTCGGCACTGGCGAACAGGGTGCGCAGCACGCTGCGGATGTCGCCCTTGCTGTCGATGTAGCTCTTGGCCATGCGGTCCACCAGCGCCGGCGGCGGCTGGTCCTGCACGAAGTACTGCGCCAGCTGGAAACTCAGGTGATGCGCGGTGGCCGGCAGCATCGCCAGCACGTCCAGCGCGTACTCGCCCTCCTCCTGGCCGCCGGCCTTGATGCGGCGGTCCAGCCAGAGCTTGTCGTCGCGGTCGTGGCGCGTGGCGTCGAAGCTAAAGGTGCGATTGCGCGCGACCAGCTCGCGGTTGTCGTAGGTCCAGCCGGTCAGCATGCGCGCCAGTTCGGTCACGTCCTTCTGCGTGTAGCCGCTGTCGACGCCCATGGTGTGCAGCTCCATCAGCTCGCGCGCATAGTTTTCATTCAGACCGCTGCTCTTGGCCTTCTGGCCGCCCTGCTTTCTCCCGCGAGGGATGTAGCCGTTGGCGGTGGAGACCCAGTTGTCCAGGTAATACAGCATGGCCGGATGGTGCGCGGTGGCGCCCAGCAGGTCGCGGAAATTCCCCAGCGCGTAAGGCCGGATCGCGTCGCGCTCGTAGCTGGCGATCAGCGCGCGGTCGACGCCCTTGCCAGCAAAGACGTTGAAGTGATTGAACCAAAAATCGACCATCACCTCTTCCAGCTGGTTCGGGCTGTCGACCGCGCGGGCGATGCGCGCCTCCGCCGTCTGCTGCGCGATGGCCGTGACCACCTCGCGGCGCCTGACCTTGTCACCGTCCGACTCGTCCTTCGCCATCGCGCGTACTTCCAGGAAGCGGCGCATCACCACGCCGGCCGGCTGCTGCACCGCGTCCAGGCTGGCCAGGCGCGCGCTCAATGCCGGCGGCAGCGGCGCGCCCGCGTTCAGCTGCGCGTCGATGTAGCGCTGCACGCCCATCTGCGTCACCCGCTCGATGTCGCCCGGCTTGGGGCCGTAGCCGATGCGGTTCAACACATGAGCGGCGACCTGCTCCGCCGTCAGCGGCTCGGCCGCCATGACGGAAGCGGCGACGGAGGCCACGGCGGCCACGGCGATCCAGCGATAGAACTTCATGGCGGTGCTCCTGTCGAAAAATATATTTACTTTATAACGCAATATTGCCGCGCCTTAAACGACTGCCATGTATCGGTTGTAAGCGGAGGTTAGCATTCGTTCACAAATAAATTAAACAACTGATTTAGTTATATCAATCGTTTAAATTATGTGATGTAATGCCGCCATGAACGCCAAACCCACTTCCATCGATACCAACCAGCCAGCCGACGACGGCCGCAAGCCACGTTCGGACGGCGAGCAATCGCGCGAGCGGCTGTTGCACGCGGCCATGCGCCTGTTCGCCGCGCAGGGCTTTTCCAAAACCTCGACCCGCGAGATCGCCCAGGCGGCCAACGCCAACGTCGCCGCGATCAGCTACTACTTCGGCGACAAGGCGGGGCTGTACCAGGCCTGCTTCAGCTTCATGTGCCAGCCGGTCCCGGACAATATCGCGCTGTTCGCCCAGCCGCATTTCACGCTGCGGCAAACGCTGGAAGGCTACTACCGGCAGATGCTGGCGCCGCTGCTGGCGGGCGAGGATGCGCAATTGTTTTTGCGCCTGTTTTACCGGGAGATGCTGGAACCGACCGGGCTATGGCAGCAGGAAATCGACAACAACATCCAGCCCGAACATCTGGCGCTGGTCGGTGCGTTAAGCCGTCACCTGGGCCTGGAGCAGCCCACCGACGACGTACACCGCCTGGCCTATGCCCTGGCCGGCATGGCCGTGCAGATCATGGTCGGACGCGACATCATCGCCACGATCACCCCGCATCTGCTGGCCACGCCGGAAGCGATAGACACCTGGGGCCAGTACCTGGTCGGCTTTGCCGAAGCCATGGTGCTGGCCGAGAAATCCAAACTTAAAAAGGGAAAAGCATGACGATATTCTTACGGGCGATGGCACTGGCCGTCGTCGCGTCGCTCAGCGCCTGCGCCACGCAGGCGCCCGCGCCGCACGTGGCCGCGCAGGCGCCGCAACAATGGCAGGCGCCATTGCCCCACAACGGCAGCCAGGCCGACCTGGCCAACTGGTGGAGTCGCCAAGCCGACACGCTGCTGGTACAACTGATCGAATCGGCGCAGGCGGTCAGCCCGACCATCGCCACGGCCGGCTCGCGCATCGCGCAATCGCGCGCCGAGCGCGTGGCGGCGGGCGCCGCGCTGGCGCCGTCGCTGGACGCATCGGTCAGCGCCAGCCGCTCCAACCAGCAATCGTCGCTGCCGATGGGGACCACCTCGCAGGCGGCCTTGCAGGCCTCGTGGGAGATCGATCTGTTCGGCGGCAACCGCGCCGCGCGCGATGCGGCGCAGGCGCGCCTGGACAGCGCCCACGCCGGCTGGCATGACGCCCGCGTCTCGGTGGCGGCCGAAGTGGCCAACCAATACTACGGCCTGCGCGCCTGCGAGCAGCTGCTGGCCGTGGCCAAACAGGATGCGGCATCGCGCAGCGACACCGCGCGCCTGACGGAGCTCAGCGCCAAGGCGGGCTTCCAGTCGCCGGCCGGCCTGGCGCTGGCGCGCGCCAGCGCGGCCGACGGCAACAACCGCTACATCAGCCAGCGCGCCGCCTGCGACGTCAATGTCAAGGCGCTGGTGGCGCTGACCGCCATCGGCGAACCTGAACTGCGCGGCAAGCTGGCCGCCGGCGCATCGGCCGCCGCAGGCGCCGCCGCCAGCGCGCCATCGATCGCCATCGCCGAACTGCCGGCGCGCACGCTGAGCCAGCGGCCCGACGTCTTCACCGCCGAGCGCGAAGTGACCGCCGCCAGCGCCGATGTCGGCTCCGCGCAGGCGCAGCGTTATCCGCGCCTGGCCTTGTCCGGCTCCATCGGCTACGGCAACTTCCGCGCCGGCGGCGTCAACACCGGCACCGACACCTGGACCATCGGCCCGGTCTCGGTGTCGCTGCCGATCTTCGACGCCGGCAAGCGCCGCGCCAACGTCGACGCGGCCAGCGCCCGCTACGACGCCGCCGTCTCCAGCTACCGCGCCACCGTGCGCCAGGCCGTCAGCGAAGTGGAACAGGCGCTGGTCAACCTGGACGCCACCGGCGAGCGCGCCGGCGACGCTCAGGCCGCGCTGCAAGGCTACCGCGTCAACTTCACCGCCGTGGAAGACCGCTACAAGAACGGGCTGGCCAGCCTGTTCGAACTGGAGGACGCGCGCCGCACCCGCCTGGCCGCCGAACAAACCGTCATCAACCTGCAGCGCGAACGCAGCGCCGCCTGGGTAGCGCTGTACCGCGCCGCCGGCGGCGGCTGGACCGCCCCGACCGACGGCGCCCCCGCCGTCGCCAGCGCCAACTAACAACAAGACCGATCATGAAAAACCTGAAAACCAATCTGAAGCCTGTCGCCTACGCATTACTGGCCGTATTCGTCATCGGCGGCGCCGGCCTGGCGTTCTACCCGTCCGCCACCCAGGCCGCCGACGACAAGAAAGCGGAAACCGCCAAGCCGGCGCTGACCGTCACCACCACCAAGCCGTCGGCCGCGCGCCTGCCGATCAAGCTGGCCGCCAATGGCAACGTCGCCGCCTGGCAGGAAGCGAGCGTCAGCAGCGAATCGAACGGCTTGCGCCTGACCGAAGTGCGCGTCAACGTCGGCGACGTGGTCAAGGCCGGCGACGTGCTGGCCGTGTTCTCGGCCGATACCGTCAACGCCGACGTGGCGCAGGCCAAGGCCGCCGTGCAGGAAGCGGAAGCCAACGCCGCCGACGCCGTCGCCAACGCGGCGCGCGCGCGCACGCTGCAAAACACCGGCGCCCTGAGCGCGCAGCAGATCAGCCAGTACACCACGGCCGAACAAACCGCCAACGCCCGCATCGCCTCGGCCAAGGCGGCGCTGGCCAGCCAGCAGCTGCGCCTCAAATACACCAAGGTGGTGGCGCCGGACAGCGGCGTCATTTCTGCCCGCACCGCCACCGTGGGCGCGGTCTCCGGCCCCGGCACGGAACTGTTCCGCATGATCCGCCAGGGCCGCCTGGAATGGCGCGCCGAAGTGGTAGCCTCCGACCTGCGCAACCTGAAGACCGGCACCGGCGCCGTCGTCAAGGCCGCCAACGGCAGCGAGGTGACCGGCAAGGTGCGCATGATCGCGCCGACCGTCGACGCGCAGACCCGCTCCGCGCTGGTCTACGTCGACCTGCCGTCCAGCGCCGGCGCCAAGGACGCGCCGTTCAAGGCCGGCATGTTCGCCAGCGGCCAGTTCGAACTGGGCACCTCGGACGCGATGACGGTGCCGCAGCAATCCATCGTCGTGCGCGACGGCTTCAGCTTCGTGTTCCGCCTCAACGCCGACCAGCATGTCAATCAGATCAAGGTACAGCCGGGCCGCCGCCTGGGCGACCGCATCGAAGTGCTGGGCGGCCTGACCGCCGACACGCAGGTGGTGGTGCGCGGCGCCGGCTTCCTGAACGACGGCGACCTGGTACACAACGTCGCCGAGACCGCGCCGGCCGCCAAGCTGGCCGCGAAGTAAGGACCCGCCATGAATTTCTCCTCCCTATCGATCAAGAACCCGATCCCGGCGATCATGCTGTTCGCGTTACTGACGCTGGCCGGCATGATGGCCTTCAAGGCCAATCCGGTGCAGGATTTTCCGGACATCGAACTGCCCATCGTGACCGTCACCGCCACCTTGGACGGTAGCGCGCCGGCCCAGCTGGAAACCGAAGTGGCGCGCAAGATCGAGGATTCGGTCGCCACGCTGCAAGGCATCAAGAACATCTACACCACGGTGCTGGACGGCGTCTCCACCACCACCGTCGAATTCATTCTTGAAAAGCCGATCGCCGACGCCGTCAACGAGGTGCGCGACGCCGTCGCCCGCGTCAAGGCCGACATGCCGGCCGAGCTGCGCGATCCGACCGTGACCAAGGCCTCCACCGCCGGCCGCGTGATCATGACCTTCACCGCCGCCGCCGCCAAAACGTCCGGCGAGAAGATGGACCAGCAGGAGCTGAGCTGGTTCGTCGACAACACCGTCTCCAAGCGTCTGCTGGCGGTGCCCGGCGTGGGCGCGGTCAAGCGCGTCGGCGGCGTCAAGCGCGAGATCCGGGTGGAACTGGACGACGCCCGCATGGCCGCCCTGCGCGTGTCCGCATTGGACGTCTCGCGCCAGCTGCGCCTGGTGCAGAAGGAAGCGCCGGGCGGACGCGGTGACGTCAGCGGCGCCGAGCAATCGGTGCGCACCATCGCCACCGTGCAAAGCGCGGCCTCGCTGGCCGCCATCGAACTGCCGCTAAGCGACGGGCGCCGCGTGCGCCTCGACCAGGTGGCGACCGTGACCGACACGGTCTCCGAGCCGCGCGCCATCGCGCTGCAGGACGGCGTGCCGGTGATCGGCTTTGAAATCTTCCGCACCAAGGGCGCCAGCGAACTGGCTGTCGCCAAGGGCGCGCGCGCCGCCGTCGAAGAACTGAACCGCGCCAATCCTCGCGTTGAACTGAAGCCGGTGATCGACAACGCCTTCCCGGTCGAAGAAAACTTCAAAGGCTCGATGGAGCTGCTGTACGAAGGCGCGCTGCTGGCCGTGCTGGTGGTGTGGTGGTTCCTGCGCGACTGGCGCGCCACCCTGGTGGCCGCCGCCGCGCTGCCGCTGTCTGTGATGCCGGCCTTCCTCGGCCTGTACCTGTTCGGCTACACGCTCAACACCGTGACCCTGCTGTCGATGGCGCTGGTGGTGGGCGTGCTGGTGGACGACGCCATCGTGGAAATCGAAAACATCGCGCGCCACCTGCGCATGGGTAAAACCCCGATGGAAGCGGCGATGGAAGCGGCCGACGAAATCGGCATGGCGGTGATCGCCACCACCTTCGCGCTGGTCGCCGTGTTCCTGCCGACCGCCTTCATGGGCGGCGTGCCCGGCCTGTTCTTCAAGCAGTTCGGCTGGACCGCCGTGGTGGCGGTGCTGGCGTCGCTGGTGGTCGCCCGTCTGCTGACGCCGATGATGGCCGCCTACATCCTCAAGCCGGTCGCGCATGCCGAAGAAAAAGACGGCTGGATCATGACCCGCTACATCCGCGTGATGCGCTGGTGCCTGACGCACCGTCTGGTGACGGGGCTCGCCTCGGCCGCGTTCTTCGTCGGCTCGATCATGCTGGTCGGCCTGCTGCCGACCGGCTTCGTACCAGCCGCCGACCGTGCGCAAACCCAGATCAACCTGGAACTGCCGCCCGGCTCCACGCTGGCCGAAACCGGCGTGGTCGCCGAGCGCGCCCGCAAGGCCGCGATGGAAGTCAAAGGCATCAAGGCGGTGTTCAGCTCCATCGGCGGCGGCTCCAGCGGCGACGCCTTCGCCCCCGGCACCGCGGCCGAAGCGCGCAACGCCGTGCTGACGCTGACCACCGCGCACCGCAACGACCGCAAGGAATCGATGGCCGACCTGGAAGGCGAAATCCGCCAGAAGCTCAACGCCATTCCCGGCGCCCGCTTCAAGGTCGGCCCGCCGGACAACGGCGTCAAGATGCAGCTGGTGCTGCGCAGCGAAGACCCGGTCGCGCTGAAGGAGACAGCGCAAAAAGTCGAGCGCGAAATGCGCACGCTCAAAGGCGTCGGCAACGTGCGCTCCAGCGCCTCGCTGGTGCGTCCCGAGATCATCGTCACGCCGGACTTCGCCAAGGCCGCCGACCTGGGCGTGACCGCCGCGTCCATCGGCCAGACCGTGCGCGTGGCCACCGCCGGCGACTACGACACCGACCTGACCAAGATGAACCTGCCCGAACGCCAGGTGCCGATCCGCGTCAAGCTGCCGGACGCCGTGCGCGCCGACCTGGAAGCCATCGGCCGCCTGACGGTGCCGGGCAAGAACGGCCCGGTCTTGCTGGCCACCGTCGCCACCATCACCATGGAAAGCGGCCCGGCGCAAATCAGTCGCCTCAACCGCAGCCGCAACGTCACGCTGGAAGTGGAACTGGGCAAACGCTCGCTGGGTGAAGTGAACACCGAGGCGCGCGCGCTGCCTACCATGATGAACCTGCCGCCGTCGGTGAAGATCGCCGAACTGGGCGACACCCAGGAGATGGCCTCGCTGTTCGCCAGCTTCGGCATCGCCATGCTGATCGGCGTGTTGTGCATCTACTGCGTGCTGGTGCTGCTGTTCAAGGACTTCATGCAGCCGATGACGATTCTGGCGGCGCTGCCGCTGTCGATCGGCGGCGCCTTCGTGGCGCTGCTGATCACCGGCCGCGCGCTGTCGATGCCGTCGATGATCGGCCTGATCATGCTGATGGGGATCGTTACGAAGAACTCAATCTTGTTGGTTGATTATGCTATTCTGGCGCGTCAGGAAGGCATGAGCCGTTTCGATGCCCTGGTCGACGCTTGCCACAAGCGTAGCCGTCCGATTCTGATGACCACCATCGCGATGGGCGCCGGCATGATGCCGCTGGCGCTGGGCTGGGGCGCCGATCCGAGCTTCCGTTCGCCGATGGCGATCACGGTGATCGGTGGCCTGATCACGTCGACCTTGCTGAGCCTGCTGGTGGTGCCGGCCGTGTTCACCTACATCGACGACCTGGAACACCTGCTGCAACGCCTGATGGGCAAGGTGCGCCGCACGCCGGCGCCGGCCCCCGAAGAAACCGCGCCGCCATTGCGCAAGATCGCCGGCGGCGGCCACTAGCAAGAGGAGATCATCATGGAATACGACATCAAGGAATTACCAGCAGTGCGCGTCGCCTACCTGCGCTACAAGGGTCCGTTCGGCGCGCCGATCGGCGAGTTCTGGAAGGAAGTGTTCACGCCGTGGCAGAAGGCCTTCGGGCTGGTGAACAAAGTCACCTACGGCGTGGCGCAGGACGACCCCAGCACCACGCCGCCGGAGCAGTGCCGCTACGACGCCTGCGTCGAAGTGTCGGCCGACTATCCGGTCAAGGAGCCGGCCAAGGAGGCGACCATCCCTGCAGGCCGTTATGCCGTCGCCAGGTTCAAGGGCAGCGGCGACCAGGTGCCCGCGGCCTGGGGCGAGTTCTTCGGCCAGCTGCAGGCCGAGGGCAAGGTCGATGCCGGTCCGTGCTTCGAGCGCTACCCGGCCGACTACGCGATGGACCCGGCCACCGGCGTGTTCGAAGCGGAGCTGTGCATCCCGGTCAAATAAACGCTTGAGAGTACGCACATGGGGTGCGCCACCCCGCTCCTTGTGGCAAAACCCCGATTTTCTCTTCGATTTTCCCCGATTTTTCCAAGCATTGAACTATTTCCGAATTTGCCGGCCTAAATCTGGGAAAGCCGAAGAAAATAGTCGAGAAAATCGAACGAATACCACAATGACCGTGCAGGTGCTAGGGTGCCGCCCAGCCGCCGCCCATGGCGCGGTACAGGTCCACCGACGCCACCAGCATGCGCGTCTTCAGCTGCAGGCGGCCGACGTCGGCGTTGTACAGCGTGCGCTGCGCATCCAGCTCCTCCAGATACGAGGCGTAGCCGTTGCGATAGCGGTTGTGCGCGATGCGCAGCGTTTCAGCCGCCGTGGCGCGCCGCGCGTCGTTCTGCACCGCCTGTTCCTTCAGGCGCGCCAGCGCACCCAGGCTGTTGTCGGTTTCGGCGAAGGCGGCGCGCACCGCGTTTTCATACGCATAGACCGACTGATCGCGCTGCGCCGCCACGGCGTCGGTCTGGTGCTGCACGCGGTCGCCCTCGAACACCGGCGCGGCGACTGCGCCCGTCAGCCGCCACAGCGCGGTCGGCGCGTTGATGAAATCGTGCCACTTCAAATTCTGCACCCCGCCCACCATCGTCAGCTTGAACGACGGCAGCAGCTGGTCGCGCGTGGCGGCCAGGTTGGCGTTGACCGCCACCAGATTGAATTCGGCGCGCGCAATATCCGGCCGGCGCCGCAGCAGTTCGGACGGCAGCCCCGCCGGCACCACCGGCGCCGACAACTGCACCAGCTCCAGCCCGCGCGCGACCGGGCCGGGATTGCCCCCTGTCAGAATCGACAGCGCGTTTTCCTGCTCGAAGATGGCGCGCTTGAGCTGCGGCACCTGCTCGGCGGTGGTCTGGTATTCGGCCTGCGCTTGCAGCCATTCCAGCCGCGAGCTATAGCCGACGTCGAACTGGCGCTTGGCCAGGTCGCGCGATTCCTCGCGCAGCTTCAGCGTGGCTTCGGTCAGCGCCAGCTGGGCGTCCAGTCCCCGCAGGTTCAGGTAGCCCGAGGCCACGGTGGCGGCGATCGACAACGCGGCCGCATCGGCGTTGGCCTGCTCCGCCTGATAGGTGGCGGTGGCGGCGTCGGTCAGCGCGGCCAGGCGGCCCCACACATCGACTTCATAGCTGGCCTGGAACTCGGCCTGGTAGACGTTGGTGACATACGGCACGCCGTTGTAGGCCAACTGGCGCGTGCGGGTCGGCGCGGTGTCGACGAAGACGTTGGCCTTCTGTCCAGCGGCGGCCACGCCCACCAGCGCGCGATACTGCGCCACGCGGGCGCGCGCAATGCGCAGGTCGCCGTTGTGTTCCAGCGCGGCGGCCACCAGCGCGCTCAGGGCCGGATCACCGAAGGCTTGCCACCATTGCGCTTCGACGGCCGCGCCCTGCGCCGTCCCGGCGGCGGTGCGCCAGGCGGACGGCGTCTGCAAGGAAGAGGCGGGCGCCGGCGGCGCCTTGGCCGCGCAGCCGGCCAGCGCCAGCAAGCACGCCGCCGTTACGACGCGCACTTTCATGGCCTGACTCCGGCGGTCTTGGCCGGCGCGGCGTCCGCATCGTTGAGCACCGCCGAGGTGTCGATGCTGACCACCACCGACATCCCCGGCGCCAGCCGGCGCGCCTTGGCCTGGCCCGGATCGATGCGGATGCGCACCGGTATGCGCTGCGCGATCTTGACGTAGTTGCCGGTCGCGTTATCGGCCGGCAGCACGCTGAACTCCGAACCGGTGGCCGGCGAAATCCGCTCCACCTGGCCGGTCAGCAGCGCGCCATCCAGCGCATCGACCTTGAAGGTGGCGCTCTGGCCGACCTGCACGCCGTTCATCTGCGTCTCCTTCAGGTTGGCGATCACCCACAGCTGGCGCGGCACCAATCCCATCAACTGCGCGCCGGTGTTGACGTAGGCGCCCTTGCGCACCGTGACCTGGCCCAGCTGGCCGTCTTCCGGCGCCGTGATGCGGGTGTTGTCCAGGTCCACCTTGGCCGACTTCAGCGCCGCCGACGCATTCGCCACCGCCGCCTCCAGCGACAGCTTGTTCACCACCACCGTCTGCACCTGCTGTTTCGCGATCTCCAGGCTGGCGCGCGCCTGCGCCACCGCCGCCGTGGTCTGCACCCTGGCGGCCTTGGAGGTATCCTGCTCGCGCAGGGACAGCGAGCCGTCGGCCGCCAGCGCATTCACGCGGCTCAGATCCGCCACCGCCTTGGCGGCCTGCGCCTCCGCGTTGGCGACCGTGGCCAGGTTCAGCGCCACGCCGGCTTCCGCCGTGCGGCGCGCCTGCTCCCAGTTGGCCAGCGCCGCCTTTTGCGCCGCCAGCTGCGCCTGCGCCTGCTCGTAGCGCTGCTGGTAGATGCGGTCGTCGATCAGCACCAGCAAATCGCCCTGCTTCACCTGCTGGAAATCCTGCACCCGCACGTCGACCACGTAGCCGGGCAGCTGGGTGCCGATCAGCGTGACCTGGCCGCGCACCAGCGCGTTCTCGGTGGCGACGATGGCGGTGCTGAACGGCGGTAGCCGCCACGCATACAGCACGATCAACACACCGACCAGCGCCACGAACGAAAACGCGATCGCCGAAATGATCTGCGCGCGCCGGTCCGGCGCCGGCGCCGTGGGCGCGGCGGCGGCAACGGCGGCCGCCGCAGCTGCCGCCGCCACCGCCGCGACGCGGGTTTCGGAGGAAGAGGAATTGTCGGGAGTAGTGTTAGCCATAGAGGTCAGCGTGATCCGGAGTTATTGAGAGAGACATTGGCCAGGCCGGTCTGCGCGTTGTGCGCCGGGCTGCCCGGGCAGACCACGCACACCGACCACAGATGGCGGCCCAGCATCCAGGCCAGCGTCAGCAGCGCCACCAGGGTGATCATCAGGAAGACATCGTTGTAGGCGAGGATGTTGGCCTCGCGCGTGGCCGCCGCGCCCAGCGCCGCCACGCCGGTCGCGCTGCGGGCGGCGGGATCGGCCAGCGCCGCGCCCACGCTGGCGCCGCCGCTCTGGATGCGCGCCGCCACCAGCGGATCGAGCAGGGTCAGATGCTCGACCAGTATGCTGGAATGGAATTTCTCGCGCACCACCTGGAACGTGCCCACCACCGCGGAACCCAGCAGGCTGCCCAAGGTCTGCGTGATGCTGAACATGACCGAGAAGCTGACCAGGTTATTCGGCGCCGCGATCACGGCGCCAAAGCCCGAAACAAACGTCGGCCCGATGAAGAAGGCGCCGCCAAAGGCCAGCAGGAACTGGCTCACATACAGGTCGGCGGGCCGGGTCAGGTTGGTGGCGTCGGAATCCATGTAGGCGCCGGCCGCCATCACCGCCAGCGAGAACATCAACTGCAGCGGGATGCGCGCCGGCGTGATGGTCAGCGCGCTGGCCACCAGCCCGGCCACGGTGCCGATCATGACGACGATCCACAGCATCTGCATCTGGTCGTTGTTCAGGCCCAGCGCCTGCAGGAAGCCCACGGTGCCGCTGGCCTCCGACTGCACCACGCGGATCAGCAGCACCGACAAGGCCAGCCGCGCGATATTGCCGTTGCTGAGCCAGCGCGTGTTGATCAGCGGACGCGCGCGGTTATGCTCGACCAGCAGCGCGGCGGCGATCAGCACGATGGCGCCGGCCAGGCACAAACCCAGCCAGCGCGATTCGAACCACCACACGGTGCGGCCCAGCGCCAGCACCGCCGACAGCAAGGCCACGCCGGGCGCGAACAGGCCGAAGGTGAGGAAGTCCATTTTCTCGAAAGCCTTGACGCGGTCGCCCGGCGGCAGCTTGAGCGCCAGCACGCAGCCCAGCGACAGCAGCGCCAGTCCCAGCTCGAAGAAGTACAGCCCGCGCCACTCGCCGAACTCCATCAGCTCCGACGAGAACAGCCGCGCCATCGGCAGCGCCAGTTGCGAGAAGCCGATGCCGAACACCACCGCCTTGAGCCGGTGCTGCGCCGGGAAGGCCTGCAAGGTGTAGTACAGGCCGAGGGTGGTGAGCGCCGCGCCGCTCATGCCGTGCGCCGCCCGCACCGCGATGGCCGAGGCCAGGCCGTGCACGAACAGGTGGGCCACGGTGGCCAGCGCGTACAGCACCAGGAATAATTCGGTAAAGAGACGCAGGCCGTACTGCTGGCGGAATTTGACCAGCAGCAGGTTCATCGACACATTGGCCATCACGTAGGCGGCCGGCAGCCACTGGATCTCGGCCGAGTAGACGCCCAGCGAGCCTTGCAGGTAAGGCAGGTTGACCGACACCAGCGCGTTGCCCAGGCCGCCGGTGACGGCGACGATGAAGCCGATCACCAGGAAGGCCAGCCGGCGCTCGGCCGTGTGCAGCGGCGTCGACGGCGACCCCGGCAAGGAGGGACGCTCATGCGGAAGCCATACTTGTGGAGCGTACACGTCCATGCTCAGCTGATCCTGATTCTGTTTTTGCGGGGCGTAAACTGCGTAATGACGAGCATATCACTATGCACGCCATTGTTGCGCATTTTACAGCTGAGCCAAAAGGGATAGGCTGGATGGGCAGAGCCGGCCGGCGCCGGCCCCGTGTTACTTGGCGCCGCGCGAACTCAGCAGCTTGGACAGGCCATAGCCGGCGGCGGCGGCCAGCAGGACCGACATGGCGGGATGGGCGCGCACGCGGCCACGGCCGGATTCGGCCAAGGCCTTGTAGCTCTCGCCGACTTGCTTGCCGCGCGCGACCAGGCGGCCTGAGGTGCTTTCAACGGTGTCGGCGACCTTGTTGACGCCATCGGCCACCTTGTCGACGCCGCTGTGGGCGCTGTTGGCCAGGCGGTCGGTGGTGGCTGGGACCTTGTCGGCGACCTTGTCGATCGCCGCATGCGCATCGGCGCGCAGGTTGCTGCCGATCTGGGTGACGCCGTCGCGGGTGGAATTGATTTTGCTGTCGGTGGTGTTTTCCATGATGCTTTCCTTTTTCGGGTGTATGTTGGAAGTGCAAGGGCAACGATAGGCGCATCGCCTGGACTTAACCGTGCGGAAGCTAACAGAAAGGTAAACGCCCCGCTATGTGAACTGGCACACGGACGACGGCGCCTGAACGGAGCATGCTGGCAGATACACTCAGCTCAGGAGGGCGGCATGTTCCCCATCTCATCGGCAGCGCAAACGACGCCAGGCGGCGTCACCCCTCTGGCCGAAAGCGCCGCGGTGACAGGCCCGCCGCCCGGCCAGATCGGCGCCGCCGGCTCGGCCACCGAGGCGCCGGCCGCTTCCGTCACCGTCGACTTGTCGCCGGTGGCCAACTTCCTGCTGACGGTGTCGCAATCCCGGAAACAGCTGGCTCAACTGCAAACCGCCATCGCCCGCAGCGCGGCGCCGCCCGACAGCGCCACGGCCCTGAACAACGCCACGCAAAACGTGGTGAACGCCTTCAACCAGCTGCCGACGGTCGACTTAAACCAAACCCCGCCGCAGGAGCCGTCGCTGCTCGCCAACCTGGTGCAAAGCCTGCAACAGCCGGCGGCGCCGGATCTGACGCCGATCGGCCTGACCTTGCAGACGCCGGTCGGCCTGGCGCTCGACAATGGCGTGTTGCAGGCGGCGTTCGACAGCAACCAGCAGGCGACCACCCAGACCTTGCAAACCACGCTGGACAATTTCAACGAACTGGCGACCAGCTTTGTCCAGCAACTGAGCGCCGCCGCGCTGCAAGCCAACCGCCAGCTGAACGACCCGCTGCGCGCCAATCCGGCGCTGGCCGCCGCCATCGCCGCCTACCATATCAACGACACCGAGCTCGCCGGCGCCCACGGCCCGGCCACCCAAACGCCAGCCGGCGCGATACCGCGCGTACCGGCGGTGGAACCGGCTTCCCGCTCACGCACACTGGACAACGCGCCATAAACCCTGGGGCGCCCACCGGAAGCATGTAATAATCGGCCGATAGCCACTGCTCAACTGCCGATGAAACGATTGCCGATACCGGGTCTGCTGCTCGCCGCCGCGCTGTCCTGCATGCCGCGCGCGCATGGCGCGCCGGCGCTGCCGGTGGTGCCGCTGCTGATCGGCGACACCCTCGACGAACAAGGCAGGCCGCGCCCCATGCCGGCAGTCAAACGCAAGGTGCTCGACGCGGTGGCCCAGGAACTGGGCGTCAGGTTTGAGCCGCGCACCTATCCGTGGGCGCGCGCCGAGCGCTACGCCATCGAAGGCGTCGGCCTGGTGTACGGCCTGCCGAAAACCGCCGACCGCCTGCGCGCCCTGCACTACTCCGACACCGCCAGCCACAACAGCCTGTGGCTGGTCACCCGCAGCGACGCCACCTTCCCCTTCCATCGTCTCGACGACCTGCGCGGCAAGACCGTGGGCACGGTGCGCGGCTACAGCTACGGCCTGGAATTCGACAGCGCGCGCGGCAAGCTGTTTCGCACCGACGAAGACATTTCCTCGCGCGGCACGCGCCTCACGCGGCTGATGCTCAAGCGCGTGGACGTGGTGCTGCTGTTCCAGCCCGACGGCCTGAGCGCGAAAGACCTGGAGGACAGCATCCGCAGCTTCATGGCCCCGCGCCTGCCGGCCATCGGCGCCGCCGCCAACACCGGGTTCAGCGTGCTGCCCAAGCCCCTGAGCACCGACAGCGGCCAGTTTTTCGCCATCGCCCGCAGCAAGGACGACGGCATCATCGACCGCATCAACGCCGCGCTGGCGCGCATCCGCAAGCGCGAGGAGGACGCCAGGCGCCAACGCACACCAAATTAAGGCCAGCTCTAATAACCCGGTTTTGACGACGTGAGGCGGCGCGAGGACCGATTGCCGAACTTCGGCGTCGCAACGGCCGAGCTAGCAATGTCAGAAAATGGCGAGGCAAGGAACCCTGGCCCGCGATGGCCTCGGTGCGGTGGCGTCGATGCCGCCGACCAGCGCCTCGAATTCCGCATGTTTGGTCAAGCCGATCAGCGGGGTGCCAACCTTGGGGCAGCGCGAAAAACCTCCCAATCTCTGAGCGGTCGACCGCGCCACGCCCCAGCCGTGAGCGCGGTGGTCGCCCGCCATTCCCAACCGAACTGATGGTGCGCGTGCTGCTGATTCAGCAGTTGTTCAACCTGAGCGACGAGCAAATGGAGTGTCAACTGCTCGACCGCCTGAGCTTCCAGCGTTTTGTGGGGCTGCGCAGCAGCAGCCAGATCCCCGACCGGACCACGATCCGGACCTTCAAGGAACGCCTGATCCAGGCGGGTGCCAGCGCCAGCATTTTTGACGCGCTCAACCGCCAGCTGTCGACGCCAGCATCGTGCAGACGCCCAAACAGTCGATCAACAAAGAAGAGAAAGCCATCGTGGCCGAGAACGCGATGCCGGCCGATTGGTCGCCGGCCAAGCGGCGCCAGAAAGATATCGAGGCGCGCTGGACCAAGAAGCACGGCAAGTCCTACTTCGGCTACCAGCTCTCGGCCAACGCCGACAAGCGCTACAAGGTCATTCGCAAGATCAAGATCAGCACCTGAACTGGAAAGTCGCCGCATACAATCTGCAGCGCCTTTGCTACCTGAAGGAGGCCAAGATCGTGGCGTTCTGACGCCCGAGGTCCGCCCGGACTGCCGAAAAAGGCGGATTCGGATAACAAAGTTGCCATGACCCTGGCCAGGTTGGCGACGTGATCGCGCTCTACGCCGCTATTTTTTTTTGTCCTCATCCTCGAATCTCCAGTTATTCGAGGTGCCCCATAGTGTGAATGTCCTCAAGATGAAAGCGGCTCGGATCGAAACCGAAGTCAATGGTGAAACCTGCGCCGCCGGTGACGATGACCGACAGCGGATAATGGGTCTGCGACGAAAAGCCGTAATCGCTTGCCCCTAGCACTTCCTCGCGGCGCTGCGTGCCGCGCGGATAATTCTCGAATACCAGCAGCGTGTCGAACAGGGCATCGCTGCCGCGCCACACGCCTTCGCGCTGGATGCTGACCAGATCAAGCCAGGCATGCTCTTCGCGTACCGCATGCGCCTGCTGTGGTTGCTGCAGCCAGTCGCGCAGCGTGCCGCCCTACCCGAGCCCGATACGCGCCGGCGTTCCGCGGGGCGGAGGCCGCCAGCGCGGCAGCGGATGGGCGGGATGCGAAGGCGGTGCTGGGCAGTGGCATCAGACGCTCCAGCGTTGGGTATCGGCAAAGAAGCCGGGGATCTCGGTTGCGCTGCCGGCGGCCAGCGCGCGCTGGTACAGGAAGCTTGCCAGCTTGAGGTCGAGCACGCCCAGCCCGAACGGCGAGAACACCGTGACGCGGGCAGG
This sequence comes from Duganella violaceipulchra, assembly GCF_019166075.1. Lineage (NCBI taxonomy): Bacteria > Pseudomonadati > Pseudomonadota > Betaproteobacteria > Burkholderiales > Oxalobacteraceae > Duganella > Duganella violaceipulchra. The sequence goes on from NZ_JAHTGR010000036.1 coordinate 18,195, forward strand.
ATCAAGCCGGCACTGGCCACGCATATGCTGGGCCAGGGTGCCAGTCACGAAACCGCGGTGGCCGGCGCGCTGCTCGGCCAGATGGGGCGAGGTGTTGGCCTTCATGCAATGCTCGACATCGTCAAACACGTTGTTGGCAACCAGAATAATTTCCGGCGGCAAGTCGCGCAGCGACAGGTTGAGGATCAGCTGCTGCGGGCCGAAGCCATGATCGGCCGCAATCCACGGCGTGCCGGCATTGGTGGTCAGCAGGACGATGTCGGCCGCCAAAGCCTCCCCAACGCTGCCGGCGCGCAGCCCGCGCGCCTCAGCGCCCAGGTTGCGCACGAAAGCCGCGCCATTGGCGGGCAAGGCGTCATGCACCACGATGTCCTCGAATTGCCAGCCGTCGGCCAGGAAGTACGCCAGCGTCGCTGCGGCAATCACCCCGCCGCCAACAATGCCCAGTCGCCCCGCACGGCGCACACCGGCGCGCAGTTCGCCCGCCGCCAACACCGCCGAGGCCGCCGTACGCGCGGAGCTGATCTGCGATGCCTCCAGGCAAGCGAACGGATAGCCGGTCTGGTAATCGTTCAGCAGGATCACCGCCGAAGCACGCTGCAGATTGACGTCGATATTGCGCGGATAGCTGGCGATCCACTTGATACCCGACACCGCCTCGCTCTGCTGCGATGTGCGCAACGCAGCCGGCAAGGCGATGATGCGCGCTTCCGGACGGTCCGGGAAACGCAGGAAATAGCTGTCTGGATTGACGGTCTGCCCATCCTCGTGCTGCAGATAGCAGTCGCGTACCAGGTCGATCACTTCCCGGCGCGAGGCCGCCAATTGTTCGCAAATATAATCGCCGCCGATGACTCGGAAGGAAGGCGCGGCTTCAAGCATGTTCGTTTTCAAAAGTAGTTCCTGCAATAGTGGTCGAAGGCTAGGACAGCGTCTGCCAGCCGGCGTCAAAGGTGCGCTGGCACCAGTCGTCGCTGTAGACCGTGTCCAGATAAGGCTGGCCGAAATCGGGCGACAGCGCCACCACGGTGGCGCCGGCCGGAATCTCCGGCAGCAGGCGCCGCACCGCCGCCAGCACGGTTCCGCTCGATGCGCCGCTCAGATAGCCGTAGCGGCGCGCCAGCTCGCGGCACATGGCGACCGCTTCCGCTTCCGGAATCTGCACCAGGCGGTCCAGCTGGGCTGCGTCAAAGAAATGCGGCATCACGCTCGAACCCAGTCCAGGCAGGTAGCGCTTGCCGCCAGGAGTACCGAACGTTACCGAGCCCACCGCGTCCACCGCGATGATCTGCGTGGCCGGCGCATGGCGCCGGAAATGGCGCACGCAGCCCATCAGCGTGCCGGTGGTGCCGGCGCCGAGGAACAGGTAATCGACCTGCCCGAACTCAGCCAGGATGGCGCGTGCCGTCATCTGGTCATGGATGGCTGGATTGGCCGGGTTCTGATATTGGTTCAGCCACACCATGTCCGCATCGCGCGCCAGCGTGTCGCGGATATAGGCCAGCCGGTTGCCCAGATAGCCGCCCTGCTCGTCGCGGCGCTCGATCACCACCACCTCCGTGCCCAACGCCCGCATCAGCTTGATGTTCTGGAGGCTGGTGTTCAAATCCACCACGCAGGTAAAGTGGTAGCCGTGCGCCGCCGCGATCACACTCACGGCCAGGCCCAGGTTGCCCGAGCTCGATTCAATCAGGCGCCGGTGCGCCAGCAGCTGGGTATGCTGCTCGGCATGGTTGATCAGCGCCAGTGCTGTCTTCATCTTGATCGAGTTGCCCGCGTTGAAGCCTTCCAGCTTTACGTGCACCGCCCGACCAGGCAGGAACTCGCGCAGGGTCAGGAAGATATCGTCCTGGATGATGTGTTCTATCGATTCGTATCGCATAATTGCCTCGCTACATGACGACCATGGTTCGATTGGTATGGAACCGGCCACAGATTATTGGACACGCGCTCGTGACGCGTGGACAGAAGGCTGGCCGCGAGCGCGGCGGCGCCAACGCCAGCTTCTGCTCAACACGGACTGGCAGGCATCCGGTGCGCTACGCATGGCGGCCCGCGTCGCAAGCCAGCGCTGCCCGATCGCCGCACACGTGCCGCCGCAGTCCGCTGACCGGCCGGGTCTGATGCGCAACCTGGCTCAGGAAGGACAATGCGTCAGGGCTCTGCCCGCCAACGGGTATCCAATGCAGCAGCCCATTGAACGCCGCCGCCATCAGCATGAACAGGATGACCTGCCGCTCACGGCACAGCCGCTGCAAGCGCGCCAGTAAGGCCGTATCGAAGCTGAGGTCGACCGCCGCACCCGGTGACTGGTGTGGACCGGACGCGGCTTGTCCAGCGGAAAATCCAGCAAGGCTGGCGCACCCGCCAACGTAGTTTTCCAGGAAGCCAGCTGCTGCAGCGCCTCCTCATCCAGCGCACCCTTGATTTCCCAAGCGACTGGCAAGTTGTACAAACCGCCATCCGAGGCCAACCGATGCAGGAACCGCAGGCTTTGCTGCGAAAAAGAAACGGGCAAATATTCAGTAGGCAGCATGAAGCAAATAATTAATTTAGCTTAAATATCGAAGCAATTCAGGCCCGCAAAAAAAATAGCGGACAGGTCAACTCTTCGGTCGCAGCACCCCCGCGCTCCCTCTGCAAACGACACAGTCCTGAGCAATCCGGTAAGCATGTTTTTTTTGAAATTTTATGATTATTGCATGCCTTACAAAGGTTGTCTACTGGGATTTTTTTTATGTAAATATTTTCTTTAAGATAACATAACACACACCTATTGTCGCACTTCCCGGTCCTGTTTATTGGTGAGCGAAAAAAACGAAAGCGGCATGGTCAGCACTCGGTATTCGCGTGCACAGTGTTCGGCTTCGGCGCGTAGAAACGGAAAAGGCAGCGTTACGACCAGAAAAAAACCACCTTGCGGAGCGTTCCAACTGACTTGCGGTGCGTATGTGTTCAAATTGGTTTCTAAAGCATCAAGCATCGCATCGCGGTTCCGGCGATAAAAATCGACGGCAGGCGCGACCAAGCGTTTCAGCGAGCATGCCTGCTTCAACAGTACCGCGCCCGCGATCGCCTGCAGGATCTGACTGGTGTTGACCGCCGCAAAGCTCTTCGCTTGCGAGAGTTTTTCCATTAAGCTGGTGTGTTTGTGCTGAGTTTTCCGCTGCCGGGGTCAAGCCGCCGCACAGGTGTTTCGTCGGCATGCAGGCAACTTCGTTCCCTGAACAGTTCAGCCAGCCGGTCGGCCAGCGGCTGCAGGGCTACGCCGATGCGTCCGATCCATTCTCCCAGCGTGGACCGTGCCAGCGGCACGCCCTGGCGCGCGGCGATCTGTTCGATCCGGTACAGCGGCAGATGATCAAGGTATTTGCAGGCGGCGATCCACGCCAGCAGGCCCACTGCGGCAAGGCCGCCATCGATGACCGCTGGTGGAATCGGCGCTGCCGTTACCGTTTCGCAGGGGGCAGGCATATTGCGGCCGGATGCGACGATGTACGAAGAAGCGCGCCGGTTCCACATCCAGCTGTTCGCTGATGTCCTCGCCAATCTTGACCAGGTCGGCGCCGCACCGGCCGCACTGGCACGACTCTGGCTCATGGCGGTATTCGATGCGCGGCAGTTCCGGCGGCAGCGCCTAGCGGCCGGCGCGCTTGCGCTGCCGCTAGGCTGGTGCCTGGCCTTCAAGCTCCTTCTCGATCGCGGCCAGGTCCATGTCGACCGTTTCGTCGAACAGCATGCGCTGTTCGCCAACCAGTGCTTCACTCGCATTGCCGAAGCGAACGCGGCGATAGTACGCCAGTTCGTGTGTCAGCGCGGTGATCTTGAAGTCCTTCTCGGCCAGCACAGCATCTTGCCGCGCCAGCTTCGCCTGCTGCTGATCGAACAAGGCCCGCACCTGCGCCAGCATGGCTGGGTCGATGTCGGTGGGCGCAAGTTCGTTGAGCAGGTCCATGGCTCAGGAGCTTACTAAGCATGGCCGATGTTTACAAGCGAAACAGTTTACGTCCTCACAGCCGCCACTGCGCCGACGCTGGCGCCGACAGGCGCCGCCAGTCCACACCGGCCACGCGCCACTGCCATTGCTCGGCGCTGATCCGCCAGCTTGCCTCGTCAGCCTCGGGCCAAACGAACTGGCCGCGGTGCAGCCGGCGCAAGCACATCCAGACACCGGTTCCGTCCCAGCACGCCAGCTTCAGCCGGGTACGGCGACGGTTGGAAAACACATAGGCCATGCCGTCACAAGGCGGGCGCCCCAGCGCCTGCTGCACATGCAGCGACAGACCATCGATCCCGGTGCGCATGTCTACCGCTGCCGTCGCCAACCAGATCGCAGCGGCTGATAATTGCATCACAGGGCGCGCATCAATTCGGCCAGCCAGCGGGCCGGCACATCGCCGGGCAACCTCAACGTCCAGCCGTTCTCGCTGCGTAGATTGATCGGCGCCGCTGCCGTAACGGTCGGCACCACCCGCACCGGCAACAGCGCTGGCACTGCTTGCGCACCTGCCAGGCGCTGAACCCAGTAACCAACCTGGCGTATCGGAAAGCCTTGTTTGATCGCGTAGGCGCGCTGCGACAGGCCACTGGCCTGCCATTGCGCCACGCGCTCCCGCCCAACCTTCTCACGCTCTGAATTCACCACCATTTGCCTCCTGAGTAATCGAAGGAAGCAGTGTGGCCGGGCCGATCATGAAATCAAAGGTGGAGCGGCTGGCCGCTTACCGTCGAGCGCGGCACAATCAAGGCCAAGTTGCCAGACGTGAACCGCGCTCTGGGCTTCTAGGTGCATGCAACGCCGAGCAGTTCTGAACGGATACAGTCGAACACAGCGGCGCGCTGCGGATGAATGAAGAAATGGTCGCCATCGAACCAAGCGATGCGGCAGTCGCCACTGGTTTCCTTTTTCCATCCTTCGACATGCTCGCCCTCGCCGTTTTTGTCTTCCCGCCCCATTAGGACAGTCATTGACATATTCAGCAAGGCGCCCGGACGATATGCATAATTGCCGGCCAGAGCAAAGTCGGCGCGTATCACCGGCAACAATAGCTCCATTAGTTCGCGGTGCTCAAGCACGACCAGAGGCGTTCCGTTGTAGCGCTTTAATTCTTCGATTAGGGCATCGTCCGCCAACAGGTGCAGTTCCAGCTTGCGCCGATGCTGGGGCGCGCTCGCGCCCGATAGAAACAGGTGACGCGGCGTTGGCAGCCCGTGGTGATGAAGATAGCGCGCCACTTCGAACGCGAGCAGAGCACCGAGGCTATGGCCAAAAAAGGCAAATGGCATACTGCCCTGGCTTGCGATAAGCTTCGCCACCGTAGCAGTGACGGCAGCGAGCGAAGTTTGCGGCTCTTCACCAAAACGGCGACCGCGCCCCGGCAATTCAATGGCACAGATTTCGATCGCGGGATCCAGTTCTGCCTGCCATGACGCGTAATTGGCGGCGGAACCGCCAGCGTAGCAAAAACAATATAGGCGCAGGCGGCGCCCCGCACCCGACTGGCGAACCAGCCAAGGGCTCCGTGGCAAATTCATAGCATAGTTCCAAAGAATGCAGCACTTTCAATGAGGCAATGTATTTTTTACAACTTGCCTTCTGATAATTTTACGACAAGGTCCTCGTTCTTAAAATGGGCATCAGCGTGAAGAATGACAATTACAGTTTTTCCCGCACACCGTTGCAGCAGCAAATCGCAGCACCCCACCCTGGGTCAATATTGGTTCGGCGCCAACACATGGAGAAGATTGTGCCAAGGCGGGCACACGCTGAATACAACGCCATTGGCTTACCGCTTACGTGCGAACAGCGCGTCTATAAGTCTGTCCTTGTCCTGATCGGACAGATGAGTAAGGTCTTGGACGCGCCGGTTTTGGTGGCATGCAAGCATGATGCGCTATCCAAGATTTGTTTACAACAACTTTCTACGCTGCGCGCTCAGGCTGAATAGTCACACAGTGCTCACGGTGGTGGGCTATTTCCTGACCAGCCTGCGCTATCGCATGAGAAATGGCCGCACCGAGCGTCTCGATATGCGGCGACTGCATCATCGTAAAATGATTGCCGCCAATTTGCGTCATGTGCAAACGATGGCCTGCGACGTATTTCCATCCAAGACTGGCATCCAGGCGATGCTCTACGCTTGCCGCAAAGAGGGTGATTGGAACGGAGATTTGCGGTCGGGTGTAGCGACAAAGAGCTGTCGTGATCGCATTCGTCACCGCAAGGTAGCGACGTAATAGGTCGACTTCAATTTCTTGCGGTAGTATTTCCGCCACCTGGCAACACCTCAGCATCGCATCTATCTCTTTTGCCTGCGCCAAGGCCGCGAGTTCGCTATGAATGGCTAAAGGAGTATTTTCTGGGAGCCGCGCCAACAAGTGCGCTATTTCATCAGCCTCCCCGACTTCTTGATTATTGCTCTGCCCATTGGATTGTGCATTGCGTAAAAATTGATAATCGCTCGCCGTGTCGATTAATCCCAGAAATTCAACTCGCTCGTCAACACTTATGAGCTGATGGGCGATCTCGTAGGCAATTGTGCCGCCAGCGGACCAACCCGCCAGGCGATAGGGTCCGCTCGGCTGTACTTTACGTATCTCACGTAAATAGCATTCTGCCATTTCCTCTACCGTTGCGAGCGGTACCTCACCGCTAAGAAAACCGCGTGCCGCTAAGCCGTAAATCGGAATTTCCGCATCGATCCATGGGGCTATATCGCGCGCATAGCCAATTTCTCCCTTGCCGGGATGAATCAGGAACAGTGGTCGTTGTCCCCCTTCTGAACGGATAGGCACTAAATTACCGCCTCTTGTTGCTGTCATTGCATTACTGATGGTGGTGGCCAGGCCTGCCAGCGTCGGTTGCGCAAACAGGTCGCGCAGGGGAACTTCGACATCCAGCACTTGCCGCAGGCGCGACACCAGTTGCACTGCCATCAGCGAGTGTCCGCCCATCTCGAAGAAGTGGTCGTGGCGCCCAATTCGCGCCAACCCCAGCAAGTCTTGCCAGATCTGCGCGAGCGCCTCTTCAATCTCTCCTTGCGGCGCCTCGTAGGCACGGCTGACGACGGCGCTCTTGTCCGGCGCCGGCAGCGCCTTGCGGTCGAGTTTGCCGTTGGCGGTCAGCGGGAATGCGTCCAATGTCACGAACGCGCTGGGCACCATGTACTCGGCCAGGCTGGCCGATAGCTGCTCACGCAAGTTGGTTGCCGACAAGGCCCCTTCTTCTGCCCCTGCTTGCGCGATCACGTACGCCACCAGCCGCTTGTCGCCCGGCTGGTCTTCGCGTGCGATCACAATCGCTGCGCGCACGCCTTCGCAGGCCGCCAGCCTGGCTTCGATCTCGCCCAGCTCAATCCGGAAACCACGGATCTTGACCTGGAAGTCGTTCCTTCCTACATACTCGATGTTGCCATCGGCTAACCAGCGGCCCAGGTCGCCACTCTTGTATAGCCGCGCTTCCGCCTGCGCACTGAACGGATCCGGAAGGAAGCGCTCTGCAGTCAACTCCGGCCGATTCAGGTAGCCGCGCGCCACTCCCGCCCCGCCGATGTAGATCTCGCCCGTCACCCCAACCGGCACCGGTTGCAGGTGGGCGTCGAGGATGTAGAGTTGGGTGTTGGCGATTGGACGGCCTATGTGTGAAAATTCACCTGAATCTTTTAGGTCTGCAATCGTTGCATCAACGGTACACTCTGTAGGGCCATACAGATTATAAAAATGAATGTTTTTTGCGTTTCTTAATTTTGCCCAAGTGGCTGCACTAATTGCCTCGCCGCCAACCAACACCACTTTAGGGCTATCAATATTCTTGTTGAGCAAACCCTCAAATAGCATCAACTCCAGTTGAGCAGGCGTACAGTCAAAGACATCGATCTTATATTCCGAAATGAACTGAATCAGTGCGGCACCATCCTTCCGAACCGATTGTGGAATGGGAGCAATGCAGTGACCAGAGAGGAGTTGCACAAGCACCTTAATCGATGCATCAAACGATATTTCCGCGTTTAATGCTATCCGAGAATACTTTTGCCGATGTAGAAAAACTGTCTGTTCAAGCGCTATCCACAAATTCAGGACAGATTGATGCTCCACCATCACCCCCTTGGGCACTCCAGTCGAGCCCGAGGTATAGATCACATACGCCAGGTGCCGCGCCGTCAAGCCCAGCTGCGCCGGGTGGGGGTTGTGCGATGCTTGACGCGCCATGGCCGCGCCGTCTTCGGCGCCGTCGAGCAGCAGCACCGGTATCGCCAATCCCGCTTCGGCCGCAGCCGGCAGGCGCTCTTGCATACCCGTCTGCGTCAACAGCGCCACCGGCGTACTGTCTTGTAACATGCATGCCAGACGCTCCTGGGGATAGCTCGGGTCGAGCGGAACATACGCGCCTCCAGCCTTCAAAATCCCCAGCAGGCCGACAATCATCTCAACACTGCGTTCGACACAGATCGCCACCCGGTCGTCGGGTTTCACGCCCAACCCGATCAGGGTGTGCGCCAGTCGGTTGGCGCGCGCATTCAATTCGCCATAGCTGACGCTGGTCTCTT
>NZ_JAHTGR010000037.1:0-26186 GCF_019166075.1 Duganella violaceipulchra
AAAGCGACGGCGAACCCGGCGTCAAGACCATCTGGCTTGGCATGAAAGAGATCTACGTCGCCGCGAAAACAATGGGGAAATTACGAGACCGGGCCAACGCCAAGAATTGTGTATAACGGCGTGGGTTAAGGGAGCGCGGTAGGCTGGATTTAGTGAGCCGCTTCACCCTGAGGCAGGTACAGTTTAAATCGCTCAAGGAAGAGTCAGATTTTACAAACCTATTTTCGATAATGGACAAGGCCTGCTACCCTGCAAACGGCGATTGTCCATGGACGAAGTACTTTGCTCCGAATGCTTGGGAAAGTGGACTTCGGATGGAGACACAGGTAACGCCAATGCTGCGCTCACTGAATGACTTGGTCCCCGGAGGAGTTAGCCGTAACGGCGTATCAGCCCGCCAGCTATTTTTGGCAATTCGTCGTTTTCTCATCGCTATTGCCGAATTAGATATTGGGCACAAAGCTCTACCTGCAGATCTCTGGAGTGAATGCAATCAATATGCGCTGATCGCTGAGGCGGCAGCAATTGCAAGTAGTGAAAAGAAGGGGCGCAGATTAAAGGTAAATTTATGAGTGCCCCTCATCTTTTGCTTGGGATGAAACTTACGCCTTTGCCTTTCGAATCATACGATTCGGCAAGCGCCCGATTAGGATGGCGTAATGGTAAGTCTTATTTAGAGCTATTTGAACATTCAAATAAATTTCGTGAATCCTTTCCACGTGTTTTTACCCAAGACGACTACTGGCGCACACTCACGTGCTGGCAGGACAAGCTGGAAATTTTCCAAATCGGCTCACTCCTAATCACCACCTTTCGCTATTGCCCATTTTGCCTGCTAGGCGCTTACCACAGCGTTTTCTTTTCCTATGAGTTCGTCCGGACTTGTCCTATACATGGATGCGAATTAACTGATTTGTGCCAACATTGCGGTAAGAAGCCCTTTCCTTTAAAGCGCGGTAACTGGCTGAGCCAGTATCGGTATCGATGCAAACAGTGTAAGAACTTTTTATCCGGAGAGGAGCCAAGTCTTTCTGAGCACTTGATCTTGCGCGACCATGCCACTGTGATCGAGCAGAGATTTCAACCTTTCAGGGATTATGCTCTTAGGTTGAGTTCACACGGCACAATGACGTCCAGCATTAAAGATCGAGATTTAATCGAGAGGGCTGAACGATTTAGCGTATTTCATTCTCAAGAGCAGTTGCTCAGGATTATTTATCATATGCACGCTCAAGCGAGCGAGGCTAGGGCATCAACCTTCCGTGGGATCGTGAAGTTGCAATGGAAGATTGACCGTTTTTCATGGGGACGAGATTTGACGAATGATGAGCGCACCCGGTCACAGGCTATGAAATTGAGGCAACGCGAATACCAAGCTACTTTACGACGGCTCGAAGCTTGGGTCTTTAATCATCCAGATGAGATACACGAAATTTCGGCTGCGTGCATTCGCTTTAGAAATTCCGAGGGGAATGAAGAGAGCATCGGAAGCTGGCCGCGACTAGTTCTGACCTACTGTTTGTTACGTTATACACTGGAGGGACGTGCATTCTACTCCGCAATCAATCTTCATGATGCAACAATTATCACCATGCCACCGCCGCTTGAAAGATGGTATTTTGGTGCGCGCCTGCTTCGAGTCGTGCTCCACGCTTATTTGCTAGGGTTGTTTGGCGTCATTCATGCCATCGCTTTAAAATATAGTGATTGGCCAATTCAGAAATTATTTGAAGGTACTGGCTTTCCAGCAAGTGTTCTTACCCCTATTCTTGGCGGGCGTGTAATGAAGATGGAAAAAGGGGCAATTTTTTTCCCGAAAGTCGATGGTATGCCACTTTGGCCGTTCGTGCGCAGAGACCGACCGATGCAAGAGATTGGCGAGCCCGACGGCTCGGAATGCACAGTATTATCTAAATGGAGGCGCTAAGTCTGTTCGTTTGCTCGATGGACTGCTCCTTGCTCTTTCGCTCAGTGAATCGCCCCCTTGAGTTTGGCCCGCCTTCCACTGTCAGCCGAACGCCGCCGCGAGCTGGACCAGCTTGTCGACGGCGCAGTCGTCGGCCGCGCCCGGGCTCCCCGGTATGCCCGATGGCAGGAGCGTATAGTTAAAACACACATCATCTGTAAGCGTCGGCCCTGCACCGTCTGTTCATAGCGAGCAGCGTCTGCCAAAGTAGTTCCCGTTACTTTTTTAGCGGGAACTACTTTGGACACTGAAGTGGAGTCGGGCAATCGTAGAGGACGGCCAAACTATTCGCCCGAGTTTAAACATCGACTCGCGGTGGCAGCATGCGAGCGTGGCGTTTCGGTATCGAAACTGGCCCAGGATCATGGCATCAACACCAACATGCTATTCAAATGGCGGCGCGACCTGCGCGCCGGCCTGCTGACCGGGCCGGCCACGAGTGAGACCAGGCTGCTGCCGGTAGTGCTGAAGCCGTCTTCACCGTCAGCAAAGCCGGCCAGCGGCGCCGCTAGCGGGGGTTCTATCGAGATCACCATTGCCGATGCCACTGTGCGAGTCTGCGCCGGCGCGGACGCGGCGTTGCTGCTGCTGGTACTGCAAAGCCTGCGCGCATGATTGGCTTTCCTGCCAGCACCCGGATTTGGCTCGCCGCCGGCATCACCGATATGCGCGCTGGCATGAACGGGCTGGCGGCCAAGGTGGAGACTGCGCTGGCCGAAGATCCTTTCAGCGGCCACGTCTTCGTGTTCCGTGGCCGGCGCGGCGACATGATTAAGGTGCTGTGGTGGACTGGCGATGGCCTGTGCTTGCTGGCTAAGCGTCTTGAGCGGGGACGCTTCGTCTGGCCGCAGGCCGACAGCGGTAGCGTGGCACTGACGCTAGCCCAGCTTTCCATGCTGTTGGAGGGAATCGACTGGCGCAGACCAGAGCGCACCTGGCGGCCGACGTCGGCCTTGTAAACGTCATCGGCCTCGCGTAAACTCGCTTCATGATCACTGCCGCCGACCTCCCTGACGATATCGCTGCCCTGAAGGCATTGCTATTGGCAAGCGTACGTCGCGTTCAAGAGCGCGATGACCAAGTCGCAGGACTGGAAGCGCAGTTGAACACGCGCACCGCCGAGATCGAGCATCTCAAACTGTGGATCGCCAAGCTGCGGCGCATGCAGTTCGGCCGCAAGTCCGAGAAACTGGACCACCAGATCGAGCAGCTGGAATTACAACTGGAAGATCTGCAGGCCGACGGGGCCGAGGCGGCACGCGAGATGCCGGCGGCCGACCAGGCGCCGCGCAAGAAGTCGGTGCGCCGGCCTTTGCCCGATCATCTGCCGCGCGACGAGAAGGTCTATGCGCCGACGACCGATGCGTGCCCGGCCTGTGGAGGCGGCCTGCGCCCGCTGGGCGAGGACGTGGCCGAGCAACTGGAGTTCACACCGGCCAGCTTCCGCGTGATCCGCCATGTACGCCCCAAGCTGGCGTGCGCTTGTTGCGACGCCATCGTCCAGGCGCCGGCGCCGAGCCGACCGATCGAACGCGGCATCGCCGGCCCCGGTCTGCTGGCGCATATTCTGGTGGCCAAGTTCGCCGATCATCTGCCGCTGTATCGTCAATCGGTCATCTACGCCCGCGAAGGCGTCGACCTTGACCGCGCGCTGCTGGCGAGCTGGGTCGGCGCCGCCAGCGCGTTGCTGCGTCCGCTGGTCGATGCTGTTCGACGCCACGTGCTCGACGCATCGAAGCTGCATGCCGACGATACCCCGATTCCAGTGCTGGCGCCGGGCAATGGCAAAACCAAGACGGCGCGCTTGTGGACCTATGTGCGTGACGACCGGCCTTCGGGCGACACCTCGCCGCCGGCGGTCTGGTTTGCCTATACGCCCGACCGCAAGGGCATCCATCCGCAAACACACCTGGCCAAGTTCAAGGGCGTGCTGCAAGCCGATGCCTACGCCGGCTTCAACGCCTTGTTCGAAGACGGTACGATCCACGAAGCGGCCTGTTGGGCGCACGCGCGGCGCAAACTCCACGACCTGCATGCGGCGCGACCGACGCCGCTGACCACCGAGGCGCTGCGCCGGATCGCCGAGCTCTATGTGATCGAGGCCGAGATCCGGGGCAAGCCGCCCGACGAACGGCGGCAGGTTCGGCAAGCCCGCTCGCGTCCACTGCTCGATGACCTGGAACGCTGGCTGCGCACCACGCTTGACACGCTCTCGCGCAAGTCCGACACGGCGGCGGCGATCCTGTACGCGCTCAAACTGTGGCCGGCGCTGCTGCGCTACTGCGACGACGGCGCAATCGAGATTGATAACTCTGCGGCCGAACGCGCCTTGCGTGGCGTGGCCATTGGACGCCGCAACTATCTGTTTGCCGGCGCCGACAGCGGCGGCGAGCGCGCCGCCGCGATCTACTCGCTGATCGGCACGGCCAAGCTGAACGGTGTCGACCCCGAAGCTTGGTTGCGCGATGTGCTGGCGCGCATCGCCGATTATCCCGTTAATCGCGTTGATGACCTCTTGCCTTGGAACTGCAACCTGTCAGCGGCATCCTGAGATGACGCCGCTTTCCAGCGGCGTCGTACATTGATTAATTGTCGCCGTGCTTACGACGTTGGTGGGCACAGTCTGACCTTGAGATCGCTTGAGCAGACGCCAGTGAAGATTGAGGCAGAAATTGATGGCCTTCCACTGCACGCAAGCCGGCGGCGGCAAATCTTCCGCCACGGTTGCTCACAATCCCTGTTGAGGGCAATCCGTCACGCGATAAGCTCCCGAGGTGTTGTGGCGGTCAGAATTGCTAACCGTTCGGCTTTCCGATTCTTGCGTACAAGGCGGGCAACACAAACAGTGTCAACAGCGTCGCCGTGATGAGACCGCCGATCACCACTGTCGCCAGCGGGCGCTGCACTTCAGCGCCGGCGCCGGTGGCTAACGCCATCGGCACAAATCCGAGCGAGGCCACCAAAGCCGTCATCAACACCGGGCGCAGCCGACGTTGCGCGCCCAGTCGGACCGCTTCGCGCCATGGGTGGCTCTTCGCAAGATCATGAATCGCTTCCATCATCACCAGACCGTTCAGCACCGCAACGCCGGATAGGGCGATAAAGCCAACCGCCGCTGAAATCGAAAACGGCAGGCCGCGTGCCCATAAGGCCACAATGCCCCCGATCAATGCCAGCGGTACGCCAGTGAAGACGACCGCCGCCGCGCGCCAGGATCCCACAGCGGAGTAGAGCAGTACAACCACCAGCGCGAAACAAGCCGGGACGACCACCATCAGTCGCGAACGGGCGCGCTCCAGGTTTTCAAACTGTCCGCCCCAGGCCAGCCAGACGCCGGGCGCCCGCTGCACTTTGGCGTCGATGGCGCTCTGCGCCTCCTGCACCACGCCGGCGATATCGCGACCACGCACATTGGCCTGGACCACCACACGCCGCTTGCCGTTCTCGCGGCTGATCTGGTTGGGCCCCTTGGCAAGCTCGAGCGATGCCACCGAACCCAACGGTACGAAACTGCCAGTCGGCGTCAGTACCGGCAACTGCCGCAAGGTTTCGATGTCGTTGCGCGCCGCGTTATTGAGCCTGACCACCACGTCGAAGCGACGGTCGCCCTCGTACACGGTCCCCGCCTCGCGACCGGCCACGGCCGCCGCCAAGGTGTCGAAGACATCCTGCGCGGTCAACCCCACCCGCGCCATGGCGTCGCGGTCGGGGCGCGCGGCCAGCAGCGGCAAGCCCTCCACCTGTTCGACCGTAACATCGACGGCCCCGTCGACGCGGCGCAACTGCTCCGCTACCTGTTCGGCCGTGCGCAACATCGTGGGGTAGTCGTCGCCGTAGACCTTCACCGCGATATCGCCCCGCACGCCCGCCAGCAGCTCGTTGAAGCGCATCTGGATCGGCTGGGTCAACTCATAACTCTGCCCGGGTATGTCGGCTACCGCGTGCTCGATCTTTTCCACCAGCTCATCTTTGCTCATCGAGGGATCGGGCCATGACTTTCGGTCCTTGACGATGATGAATGTATCGGTGGCGTTTGGCGGCATCGGGTCGGCCGCAAGCTCGGCGGTGCCAGTGCGCGAAAACACCAGTTTTACCTCTGGCAGCCGCGCCACCGCTTTTTCCACCGCAAACTGCATGGCCTGGCTCTGGTCGACCGATGTCCCTGGAATGCGCGCGACTTGCAGTAGCACGTCCTGCTCATCGAGCGTGGGCAGAAATTCTTCGCCCAATGTATGGAACAGCAGTAGCGCGCCGGCAAACGCGGCGGTAGCGATGCCGGCGGTCCACCAAGGCCGCCCGAGTGCAAGGGCCAGCCAAGGATGGTACCTGCGTGAGGCTGCCGCGATAATGCGATTTTCCTCATGATTGACAGGCCGAGACAGCCACAGGCCAATCGCCGCCGGCACCAGCGTCAGCGACAGCGCAAAGGCGAACGCCAGCGCCAGGATCACCGTCACCGCCATCGGCGTGAACATCCGGCCTTCGACGCCTTCGAAAGTCAGCAACGGCACGTAGACCAGCATAATGATGGCTTGGCCGTAAACACTGGGCCGTATCATTTCGCGCGCCGCTGCCGCTACCACCTGACGGCGCGCGGCCTTGTCCAGGGTCCGGCCGGCGGCATGCTGTTGCTCGCCGAGGCGGCGCAAGGCATTCTCAACGATGATGACCGCGCCATCGACGATCAGACCGAAATCCAGCGCTCCCAGGCTCATCAGATTGGCCGACAGGCCCATGCGTAACATACCTGCCGAGGTCAGCAGCATCGTCACCGGGATGACGGCGGCGGCGATGATCGCCGCGCGAAGATTGCCGAGCAGGGCGAACAGCACGGCGATCACCAACAGCGCGCCTTCGGCCAGGTTGGTCGATACCGTGCGGATGGTCGCGTCAACCAGCCGGGTGCGGTCCAGCACCGGCTTGATGATCACGCCGGGGGGCAGCGAACGGGCGATCTCCTTGAGCCGGGCGTCGACGGCGGCTGCGACGGTGCGGCTGTTCTCGCCGATGCGCATGACCGCTGTGCCCACCACCACTTCGACACCGCCTTCGGATGCCGAGCCGAATCTGGTTTCCTGGCCGATGCCGACGGTTGCCACTTGCGACAGCAGCACCGGCGTGCCGTTGCGGGTGGCGATCACCGCTTTGGCCAGCTCGTCGATGCTGCCTACGCGAGCATCGGCCTGCACCGTCAGCGCCTCGCCATTTTGCAAGACGATACCGGCGCCCGCGCTGGTGTTGTTGCGCTCAAGCGCTTCGGCCAGCACCGTCAGGCTGATGGCAAAGGCGGCCAGTCGTTGCGGATCCGGCGTCACCACATATTGCTTGACGTAGCCGCCAATGACGTCGACCCCGGCCAGTCCCGGCGTGTTCTTTAGCTGCGGCGCTACGATCCAGTCCTGCACGGTGCGCAGATAAGTGGCCTTGTCGACTGCGGTCCGCAGGATCTGACCATCCGGAGCGAGGTAGCTGCCATCGGCCGCCATGCCTTTGCCTCCCTGGTTACTATGGGTATTGGCGAATTCGACCGTCCACATATAGACGTCCCCAAGACCGGTGGCGATCGGTCCTATCGAGGCCGTCACGCCAGGCGGCAGCACGCGCTCCGCAGTACGCAGTCGTTCAGAGATCTGCTGGCGGGCAAAGTAGATGTCGGTACCGTCCTTAAACACCGTGGTGACTTGCGCAAAACCGTGGCGTGTCAGCGAGCGCGTCGACTCCAGTCCCGGAATGCCGGCAAAGGCTGTTTCGATCGGGTAAGTGACCTGGCGCTCAAGCTCGGCCGGCGCTAGCGCAGGCGCGGCCACGTTGATCTGGACCTGGGTGTTCGTGATGTCCGGTACGGCGTCGATCGGGAGCCGCGCCATGGCCAACGCGCCCAACACGGACAGGAACAAGACACCTAGCAGGACGTGCCAGGGCCGCGCGACGGAAAAATTCACAATGCGTGCGATCATGCCGCAGGCCCTCCGGAGGCATGCATGAGACCGTGCTTAGTCATGGTGGTCTCCTGCAGCGCCCTTGCCGTGTTCAGCCTTCAGGATGAAGGTATTGCCGACGGCGATTTGTTCCGCTCCGGTCAGCCCGCTCTGCACGGTGACGTAGGCGCCGGCGATGCCGCCAAGCGCCACGTGCCGGACCGCAAAGCCTTCCTTCTCACGCACAAATACGGTGGGCTTGTCTTCGATGGTTTGCACGGCGGTGCGTGGGATCGCCATGCCGCCGGCGCCGGGCGTGGCGGGCAAAGCAATGCTGGCCCGGACGGTCTCGCCGACCCGCCAGTTGGCCTTGCTATCAGCCAGCGTAGCGATTGCGCGGACTTGGCGGGTGTTAGGATCGAGCACGCGGGAGAGCTGGCTGATGCGTGCACGCGCCGTGCGGTTTTCCGCCGTGATATCGACTGGCGCACCGACCGCAAAACGGCCGGCGTCGGCCGGCGACAAGGACAGTTCGACCGACAGGTTGCCAAGGTCTGCCACCTCGAACAATTTTGTGTGCCCGTCCACCACGTCACCCATATTGATCTGCCTGAAAGTGACGATGCCGCTGATGGGCGCCAACAGGCGCAGTTGCCCGGTCTGACCCGAGCCCGCGCCCGAGCCCGCGCTGCGCAATTGCTGTTGCGCCAGCCGCAGCCGGGCACGCGCTTCGTCCAGCGCCGCCTTGGAGTTGTCGTACTCCTGCCGGGAAGAGACTTTCTGCGAATACAAGCTTTCCTCACGCTGGAACGTGGCCTCGGCCAGCGCGCGCTGGCGTTCGGCGATGGCGGCGTCGGCGGTAAATTGCGCGACTTCCCGGCTGTCGATGATGGCCAGCACGTCGCCGCGTGCGATTGGGTCGCCCAAGCTTTTGCGAACGTCGATCACGCGACCACTGACCGAGCTGCTGACAGCGGCCGAACGTTGTGGATCGACGGCAATCACGCCGGGCGCGTCAATCGCTCCGGCGAAGTCGCGCCGCACGACACCGAGTTCGATGTTTGCCGCCTGAATCTGCTTGTCGCTAAGCTTGACGAAATCCGCGTGCTCGTCCGCATGTTCTTCCTTGTGTGCCGGCTGGGCGCCGGCCTCGGTTTCCGGCTCGGCTTTGCGACCGCATCCGGTCACGACGAGCAGTGCAAGCAGTACGCTCAGCAGGCTGGCGCGATAGAGGGATTGCATGGGTTAATCCTTGTAAAGGGGGGCGATACTGCCGCGCAGGTAGGCCAGATGCGCTTGGGCCGTGTGAAATGCCGCCAATGCATCGATGGCCGCCTCGCGGGTTTCGGTCAGCGCGCGCTCGGCCTCGATCAATTCAAGTTGCGGAAATTTTCCTGCCGAGTAACCGAGCCTGGCGATACGCGCCGCTTCTTCGGCTGCCGCCAATGCCGGGCCGCGCGCGGCCTCGGCCGCCGCCAGCGCGTCGGCGACATCGACTTGCGCATGTGATAGCGCTTGTTCGACTTCCTGCATCGCCGCGCCCCGTTCGGCCTGGACGCGCTCGTAATCGGCCTGACTCCTGGCCAACGCTTGCGAGCCCCGGTTAAACAAAGGCAAAGGAATAGAGATGCCCAACACTGCCGCCCGGTCCGGGCTATCGCCGAACCGCCGGCTGCCGGCAATCAGCGTCAGGTCCGGTATGCGGTCGCGGCGGGCGGCGTCGACCCGCGCACTGGCTGCCGCCAGTCGCGCCTCTGCGGCGGCCGCAGCCGGGAGCGTTACAACTTCCTTGTTGTCGCGTGCTGTTACCGGCGATTCGAACCACGTGGCGGCAACGAGGTAAGGCGCCCGGGCGCCGGTGTATCTGCCCAGGTCCGTCAGCGCAAGGTTTAACGCGCGTTCCGCTTTGCCCAGCTTGACTTCGGCATTGACCAGCAAGACACGCGCACGTTCCTCTTCGATCGGCGACGCCTTTCCAACCGCCACCCGTTGGTGCGCCGCGCGCGCCGCTTGCCCGGCCAGTTCATGGCCGTCGCGCATCACGTTGAGGCGTTGTTCGGCCGCTGCCACAGCAATGAACGCGACCGTGACACGCTGCGTAATATCGGCGCGGGTGGCGTTCAGGCCGAGCTGGGTAGCGCCGCGTTCGGCTTCGGCCACGCGGCGGCGCGCTTCGCGCTTGCCCCCTAATTCGATGGGAACCGACACCGCCAGCGTGCGTTCGCTACTACCGAAGTCGGCGTATCGGCCCGTTCCCATGACGTTTTCAGCCTGGTATGAGAGGGTTGGATTGGGCGCCAGCCCCGCGACATCGACGTTCGCATCGGCCGCCCGAAGTGCAGCCTCGGCTGCCGCCAGCGCCGGGGCGCTCTGCTGCGCCCGGGATATCGCGTCGGCTAACGTCAGCGTGGTGGTTTGCGCATAGAGCGGAGGCGGGAGCAGTGCGCCCAACAGCACTGACGCAATGACAACAGAAACGCGTTTATGCATGTTGTTTCTCTAGGTTGTGCAATTCTTGCCGGGCGCGGCCGATTACCTCACGCGCCGACGTCAGGCCGAGTATCGCCATGATCGAGGCCACGGCGACGTCGGGCCACGCGGCGCCGGTGCCAAACACGCCCAATGCGGCCAGCAAGACGGCGCAATTGCCTATCATGTCGTTACGCGTGCAGAGCCAAACTGCACGCATGTTTGCATCCCCTTCGCGGAAGGCGTACAGCCACCACGCAACTAAGCCATTGGCGGCGAGCGCAAGGACGCCGACCGCGCCCATGGTCTCGGCTGCGGGCGTATAGCCTCCCAAACCGGTCCACAACGCGCGGACCAGCACGACGAGTCCAAATATGCCCATCACTAAACCTTTAGCGTAGGCGGTGCGGCTGCGCCAGACTGTCGCCATGCCCAGCACGAACAGCGAAACGCCATAGTTGGCGGCGTCGCCGAGGAAATCCATGGAGTCAGCAAGCAGTGAGGCCGAATGCGCCTGCATGCTGGCAACGACTTCAACTAGGAACATGACGGCGTTAATCAATAGTGCGAGCCACAGCACTTTACGGTAGCGTGGGTCCGGTGCGCGTCCGGAATCGCAGGAACCAGAACAGCAATCAGCCATGACAACCTCCCGTTCAAAAGTACATTAGAATCCCTGTAGCTACTACAAGGTCAAGGGGAATGTGATGAATTTGAAAATAGGCGAGCTGGCGGCGCGAACTGGTTGCCAAGCCGAAACCATCCGCTATTACGAACGACGGGGCTTACTGGACGCTCCAACCCGCTCTGGCGGTAACTACCGGCTGTACGGCGCCAGGCACGTGGATCGCCTGACTTTCATCCGTCGCTGTCGGGGGCTGGACATGTCGCTCGACGAAGTGCAGTCGCTGCTGGCGTTCCAGGATCATCCCGAGCAGCCATGCTGCGGCGTGAACGACTTGTTGGACCAACATATCGGAGAGATCCAGCGCAAGATGTCCGAGCTGCAATCGCTTCAGGATGAGCTGTTGCGGCTGCGCGCACGTTGTCAGAGCACGGGGCGGGTGCGCGAATGTGAAATTCTACGCGACCTTGTCTCGTAACCGATTAGTCGTTTGGCGCTAAGATTCTTCGAACATTTCCAGTACGAATTTTCGCCAACAAGCTCTATAAACTAAACCTGGCAGCTATCTCGCAGTCAAGACGTCGTTTGGCATACGCTTACCATCATCTATCGAGCCGCCCAGCACCTCGCCGTCCACATTATGCCAATGGGTGGTTGCTTGCCATGAGACGTAGGACAACGCCGCAGATCATTTGATTGGTTTTGTTGGCTTGTTCTTGGCAGCCTCAAGTTCCGCGTCAAGCATCTTGTCCGACTCGGCCAGATCGCGCTGACGTTTTGCAATCACCTCAAGACCTTTGTCCCGTGCTTCTTTGGAGTCGACATAGACGATCACCCGCTCATCTGACTTGGAACAGCTGGCCACGCACAGTGCGATGGCGATCATGGCGAAAAATTTCATCGTTTATTTCCTTTATTGCGTGCCTCCGGACGGGAGTAAATTTTCTGTTTTTCTTGGTCAAACGTGGCGAGCTGCATATCAGCGGTGTGCCCCATCTGACGATGATCACGCGCAAAAAAGATGGCTGCCTGTTCGTCCGCGGCGGGCAATGTCCAGACTTCCTCGACTTCCTCCATCACCCATCGGCCGCTTTCCGCGGGCAGCAACATGCTCAATTGCGAGATTTTGCGGCGCACGTCCTGGACGACGTCCTGACAAAGATCGATAACGTCCGCTTCGCGCCATAAGAAACAGCTCTCGTGCAGCCATATGCCGTCTTCCTTGACGGCGTGGCAGACGAAGTAATATGGGACGCGAAGCTCCATCGTTACCGCTCGCCACATCCTTGTGCCAAGTCCATGCAGGGCAGGGATGGTACGCATGGCGTGATCATCCATTGTTCTTAGCATAATAAATTCCTTTAGCGGTAGCGCCGTCCCATGTATGGCTGGGGCACTTTGCAGACGCGGTTTCACGTCACAGCAGATTTCCGCAAAATTACCAATATATTGTGAAGACGAAATAATACCCTAAGACGAAGATCACTCCCAATATATTGGGAGGAATTTTTTGGACGATCCAGCGATCGCGTTCGGCGTGGTGTTGCGAGCTCTTCGCAAGGAGGCGGGGCTATCGCAGGAACAGCTTGGTCTTGAGGCGGGGGTGGAACGCAACTACGTGAGCCTGATAGAACGCGGTATCAATCAGCCTTCCATCCGGGTCATCTTTAAGCTGTGCGCTGCGCTTGACGTGCGCGCGTCTTCGGTTATTGAAGCCGTGGAAAAACAGCTTGAATCCAGTACTTCCAAAGTCACTTCGAAGCGACGCTGATTAACCTGCGCAGGAAGTTACTGCAGGCTTGTGCTGCGCAGGTGGAAAGCGGGCTCTGTTCGGAAAAAAACGAGGAAAAAAAGAAAACCGAATAGAAAAAGAGGCGCTTACGCGCCTTTAGCTATGGATGTTTCGCTTCTACGAGAGACGTTCCCAGCGTTGCCATGTACAGTCATATTGATTTCTTGGCGTGCCGTCAATCGCAAAGTCACAGCATGGGTGGCTACCGCATTGCGCCGTTGCGCCCACCGTGGCGGCGAACAGCCCATCGGCAAGAACAAAGGAGCAATGGACGGAGGCATGCTATTCGGCAGCGAGAAAGTCTGGCCTGCTGTCGTTGCTCGCACGGATCAGGTCGAGTGCCTCCTGCTCGGTGTAGATCATTGTTGTGGCCAGGTCGCTATGGCCAAGCCAAGCTGCGACGGTGCGCACGTCCTGTCCAGTCAGGAGGGCGGCCTTGGCAAAGGTATGCCGAAGCCAGTGTGTTGAGGCCCGACGCAAATGCGCCGCTCGCTCAGGCTCACCAATTTCATCCAGTATTTTGGCCGCCTTTTCCAATCTGCCTTTGACAATATGGTAGAGGCCGTGGCGGGTAGCAACAGGCAGCCAAGCTTGGAAAAACCGCCGCGACTCAACGTCCTTGATGACGCGCCCGCTGGCATGGGCTTTGGTACGGTCAGTTTTGACCGACAGGATCAACGATACTTTCTCGACCAAGGAGGGTTCAGCAGCCATGCCAAATGCCTCGCGATACACGCCGAGTGCGGCCATGACGACTTTCGGGACAGGCAGCTTTCGCTCTTTGCGCCCCTTTGATGTTTCCTCACCGATCCGCATGACCCAGTACGTGCGCTTATCTTGCGGGTCCGATAGCTTATAGAACGCCGACATACTCGCTTTAATCAATTCGCTGGCACGAAGGCCTAGCTCGCGCAGTGCGATGAGGATAAAGCGGTCACGCGCCGCCAGTTGCCTGGCGGTGAACGTCCGCTTTTCCTCCGCATCCATCGCCTCAAACACCATATCGTAAAGGTCAATCGACACGGCCCGCTCCGGGTTAATCTTACGCATGGTGCCGGCGCCGTGTAAGGCCATCGGGTTGATGTGAATGTAGCCCATGTCCCGCCAGGCGCGAAACATCGCATGGACAAACCGTTTGATGTCGGCCTGACTGCTGATGGCCGGCTGCTTGCGAAATGGCGAGTATCCTGGATCGTGTCTGCTGGCGAAAGCGCCAGTCAGCGGATCTCGGGCGCAAATGGCATCTTCGGGCACATCCGCCAGGTATTTGCAGAACGCGTCAACGTCCTGCATCGTCCATCGGGAGGGGGTGACGGGGTGCACGTTCTCACAGAACCAGCGCACTTTATCGAGGTGATACCCATATGTCGCGACCGTTTCAGCCGAGTTTTTACGTCCCCGCGTTGCAATCGCATCAAGCCAAACTTGCGCCGCCTGCCAATCGTCGGCGACCGGGCCCAGCCCGTGGGCATGCGTGAGCGTGCTGACTAAGTCGTCGTTTTGTACACTCACTGGAACCAAATCTGTCACTTACGTCTTCCTTCTCAAAAATCAACCTTCGAATGTCTTCTGCCAAGAATGTTTCGGCATCATAACTTTAGCGTCTACCAGCTTATGCGCAAGTGTTTTAACAATCGATGCGCTGCCGTGCCCCCGGCCTCGCGATTGGCTTGGAGATCATGGGGAGAACACAGAATTCGGAAAAGATCCGGCGCTAAGCTCGCTTACCCCAGTTTTACGTTCAACTGCCGGATAGGCCAGTCTTGACTGCATAGACATCACTATTAAAATTATTAAATAAAATTTAAATAGTGTTAGTGCTTAATTAGGCTAGCCTAATTAACGGCAGTCGTTATTAAAGGAACTCCCTTGAACGCACCAGATGCCGGTCGGCTCGGCCGCTATGTCACCAATCAACGCGGCCATTAAGAAAATCTAAGTAACTTAATTTGTGCAGTAGTCGGTTTGAATCAACGCCGCGACAAGCAAGCCTTTCCGGCAGCCGCGCAATTTAAAGCAGCCTCACCTGGGCCTTAAAGACGGTATTGATGATCGTATGAGCGGCGACCGCATGTCGGCGAATCTTAGCGTCCGCCCGTCAATTCACCCACCAACGCCGCATGGCAGTCCGACAATGCCTCAGCCGTTCGACGTAAAGTCGCAATCATGGCCACCGAGTCTCCATTTTTGAACGAGTAAGTGTCGACAATCTGATCAGCCTGATCGGTAAACAGGAACATCTTCACCGGCCCCTGATTTGCCGAGATAGCACTAATAAGACTATCGGGGCTGTCCCGCTGGATAGCGGATTTTTTCTTGTCTTGATCGCCGTGCCTGGTAACCGGATAACGGAAAAAAGTACTCGACGAATCGGTCGCATCAATATCGTCGATCCACTCATCGAGCTCTGCGGGAAGCGACCAGTCGGTAGTGGTATTTGATCTTAGATAGTCGGCCTGGTCTGCGAATAGCTTGCGTACGTAAGCGAAGAGCGGCATCACAGCATGGACGTTGTACATCGGCTTCCACTTCCCAGCGACGAGTACTTGCGGTTCTGCGATGCCTGGTGGCTCGCCATATGGGAGCGTCAGTTTTCGATGAAAGATGATGATCACTGATTTGAGGAACAACTCGATGGCGTGCCGGTAAAGGAAACTGACCGGTAAGTGAGCGTTCAGGAACGACGTTGGCTGCCCCGGCACATGCAAGGCATCGGCGGCGTCTTTGAAGGAGTCGGCCACCGCGCCGAAGCCGCGGTCGAAGTGTTCGTCTAACGGCATCATCATGTAGTGCATGTACAGCCTCTCGTCATCTTTAAGCTTGCATCAGCGTTTTTGGCGATTCTGGATCTATCGGTTTCTTCAACTATAGCGTGTTGGCATGAGCAGCCTCCGAATGGCGGATCGAAAAGAACGACAGATCCAGAAAAGCCAGCAACTATGCCTCGGGTCATGGCCCCTATTGTGCCTAGAATAATAACTTTGCCGCAGCCGAAAGCATATCGTTGCCACGGATACTTCGCTTTACAGCGCCAAATCCTTGAGAGGTCTAGAGTGTTTAACCGGCGGCGTAGGATATATATACACAAATATATGCATGTATAGCCTCTATAGCTTATACATGGTTATACATGGCTATACATTTCTGCGATCCATACGAATTGACGTTGGCTTGAGCGCTTTTTCTGCAAAAAAAATCTTGCACTAGCCTCATCCGGAACATGTAGCTGAACGCATACCTTTGCCGCACTAAAACGGACGCATAGCCTTGCCAAACGGCGAAGTTATGGGTATCGGCAGACCTATGGGCGGTTTAAGTGCCATTTATTTATGACGATTGTCTTTCACGCCATACCCAAAAATTCCAGTAAAATAGTTTCCGTAGGGAATCAATAACGACAATGGAAGGGTTTCATGAACGTACTTCGTACAATTTCTCGGGCATGGCACAGTGTTACGAGGGGCAAGAACTCGGCGGTCGGCACTTTCCGCCCGGAAGATTTTTATGGTCTGCAGCCTCGATCGGCCCACGCCTACAGAGAACAGTTTGATGTGGCAGAGAATTTTACTTGCGCAATAGGGGCGTCTGTTGAACCAATAAACTGGATAGATAAAACCGTTATCAACGACGAGACACCTTCTATCATCGAGCCGATGCTCATGGCAGCCGGGATCACGGACCTTCGCCAAAGCAAGGCGCAGTGTTTGAAATGGTCGGCCTATCTGGTGCCGCATGTCGAGCGAGCATTCGGGATACGCGCCATCCTCACAATCGGCCAGCTTTGGCGTGAGAATGACCCGCTCTTCAATCCGACTTGGGAGCAATTTCACCGACTGCATGAAGAAGGTTTTTCCCTTGAAGACTTCGGTAAAAATGGGACCGGCTTCAACTTCCATGCATGGATAACGCTCGAAACGGGCGAGATCCTCGACTTCACGCTCTTGTCCAGTTTGGCCGACGCTGTACCGAAAAAATGGGGAGAGATGGCGGGTACTGTGGTTGGGGGATATCCAGAGGAAGTGATCAAGCACCATCAGTATGTTCCAATGGTGCTTGGCCTCGACTTTGCGCACACGTTGAACAAACGCAGCCCCGTAGCGCTGCTGGCGGAGAGCACACACGATCTACCCAAATTGCCGATGTTCGTAGCGGCCGTACCCATTTGACGTTCCTGCCGCGTGTCACGGCGACGCTCTGTACTTTCTTACTCCAGGGGTCGCCGGACGGCATAGTGGGACACGCTAGTCGCCTACGATCGGCCAGAATGGAATACAGCGCTGCGGCAGGCCTGCCCCCCTGCACAAGGTGTTAAAAAAGATATATGATAAAAGAAAAATAACAGTAATATCCAAATATCTATCCGGGGAAGGCAGGCGCATGGCGAGCAAACTGGAGCGTATCCTGATCTTGGCTAAAACCTATCCGTCGCCCAGCGCCAAACATACCGAGACTTCGTGCGTCGCCGGCATCAACGAGCATGGCCAGATGCGCCGCCTTTACCCCGTGCCGTTTCGCATGATCGCTGAAAACCAGCAATTTCAGAAGTGGCAATGGGTGACGCTGCGCATTGAAAAATCGCCGGCCGATCATCGTCCTGAAAGCCACAAGGTATTTGTCGATACGATCCAGATCGGCGAAACGATACCGCCGGATAAGGGGTGGGCGTTTCGCCGTCCTTGGTGGGAGAAGATCCCCACGTTCGGCAGCTTTGACGCACTGGAACAGGCCAGGCAAACGCAGCACATCAGCCTGGCATTACTGCGTCCAAAGCGCATTGAAAGACTGGAGATCACGGCGGTCGACAATCCAGAGTGGACTGATGAGGAACTGACCAAGCTGTCGCAGGAGCAAAGCCAAGGCAACTTGTTTTCAGAAGACGAACAGCGCAAGCAACTCAAGCAGCTGGAAAAGATGCCATTCGATTTTCACTACCACTATCTATGTGACACGCCGGACGGCGAACGCGCTTACCGTCACAAGATCGTAGACTGGGAAGTGGCCATGCTGTTCCGAAACTGCCGCAAGTCGCATGGGGATGCCTGGGAAACGCCTTTCCGGGCAAAGCTGGAACAGGATTTCGCTGCACGCGATTTGATGTTCATGATGGGAAATATCCATCGGTTTCAGCACCAGTGGCTCAATATCAGCCTGATCTATCCGCCTAAGCCAGCGCCAGGTGACGCTGCGCAGGGTTGTTTGTTTTAAGGGCTGCCGCTTGCAGGTGGTTGATCTGCAGGCCGCAGTCCTGGTGGACTGCGTCGGCCACCATGGATCGATGGCACATCTGGTAGTCGGCCTCAAAGCAAAGCAGCGCGCAATGACTTTCCTGTGCGATTTCGGATAATTCCGCCACCACGGCGCGTTGACTGGTGAGGTAGCGCTTGAAGTCGCGTTTGTAGCGCGACCAGTCGCCGTCTTCCCGATACTGGTTGCGGATCGGTTTGGGGCACCCCAGCGCGACGATATGACGATAGCCCAGGCCATTGGCCTGTAAAATTTCCCGCAGCCCGTTCTTTGAAAAACCGCGCTTACGCGACAACGGCAGTTCGCGAATATCGACCACCGTATCGACCTTGCCCAGTTTCAGCAGCTTGATGAACTGGTCGATATCCAACCCTTCGTAGCCGATTGTAAAAATACTCATAATGAATTCCTTGTGAGGCCGCAGTTTACACGATTTCTTGCGATGGACCGCTCCAACGGCCGCTTCAGCGCCGCGCGTGTGCCGGTTCACCGCGCCAGTTCGCCAGTCTCCCGGCTTGGCGCCCCCGCCGGCTCTGCTGCACTATGCAGGGGCCAGGAAGGGGAGCGCGTACCCCAGGAACTCATTATGCGGGCGACGGACGACATCCCACCGCTTCTGGTAGTTCGGCGGTTTGGGCCGTTGATCGGCGTAGGTCAGCACCAGCCGACGCTTTGCCCGCGAGACGCCGACGAAGAACACACAACGCTCGTCGGCCAGATTGCCAAAGAACGCTTGCTCCTCGATCCCGATCATGATCACCGAATCAAATTCCAGGCCCTTGCTTTTGTGGATCGTCAGCAAACGCACCGCCTGATCGTCAGCAAAACGATTCAGTGCCGATGGTAGCACCGGTTCCAGTTGGAGCAACTCCTCAATCTTCGTCTTGACCTGCTGGATGACCTCTCTCAGCCGAGCGTGTGTTTCATAGTCCGGTGACAGGGCCACCAACGTCTCCAGGCCAACCGCACTGAGAAATTGTTTCGCGTGCTCCCACCAACCATCGTAAGGGGCACCTAGCAACTGCGCCATTGCGACTTCTTTCCTCTGCTTCTTCACAAATTGATGAAAGGCGCGTCGCTTGGCGGACTGCAGGTCGTCATCGTCATATGGCAGCAACTGCTCCGACAGCCGTGTCCAGGCCTTCGGCTCGCGCCGCCTGTACAAGCAGGCGAGGAAATCGACAATCAACCGGGCTGCCGGTTCCGCCGACAAGTCCTGCAGCTGCGTTTCGTTGCGATACGGGATGCCCAAACGCGTGAGCGCCTCCATCAAGTCGAAGGCATATTGATCTGGCAATTTGGAAACCAGTACCGCCACCTCGGAATAGGGGAGCTTGCCACCTTGGGTCCAGCCCGCGATCAGGTTGGCCAGATAATCGGCCTCTTGGCGGCTATCGGGAAAACGCCAGGCAAATACTTCGCCCCCTTCACCGGTCAGCTGCTCCGGCGGCATTACGGAAGCCGGGTCCAAGACCCGAATGATGTCGTTCTGCATGCGCAGGAGCTTGGGCTGCGAGCGGAAGTTGCGGTACATGTTCAGCGGCACCGCCGCAAAGTCACGCGCGTAGAGTTGAAAAATCCCCTCCAACGCACCCGCCCAGCCGATGATTTTCTGCTTGACGTCACCGACCGCAGTCATGCGGATTGCCGTCCCTTTGAACGCCACTTTGATCAGCTCGTACTGATCACCCGTGCAATCCTGGAACTCATCGAGAAACACGTCCGTATAGGTTTGGCGGATGGCATTGCGGGCACTTGGGGACTGCCGCAATATCTTAATGGCGAGGGGGAGGAGGTCTTGGAACGTGATTTGCGAACGCGCGACGCGATTGTTCCCGATCTGATAGCCAGGATCGAGGGTGTCGGCGCCGGTGAGCACCGGACGAAACCGGTCGATAATGCGCTTGGCAAAGGCGTGGAAGGTATGACTGTCAAACCGGCGCCCCAATGCGGCGCCGCAGCGTCGCTTGACGCGCTCTTTGAGGTTGGTGCTGGCGTCCACCTTGAACGATATGGCCAGGATGCGCTTGGGATAACGGCACGTGCCGGTGCGCAGCAGGAAGTCTGCCCGTTGCGCCAGCATCTCCGTTTTGCCTGCACCGGGCCCCGCGGTCAGCGCCAGGTTCGCCTGTCGCTCCCTTGCCGCGCGCAAGGCGTTCGGTTCCAGTGTCAGTCCGTCGGCCGGCGCCCATGCATCGGGCGCAATCATTCCGGCAGCTCCGACAGGCGTGCAATCACTGCGTCGGCAAGCCGCGCCAACGAAGATGGCATTGCCGCCAGCATCGCTGCATCGGTGATCTGTGCCAGTGCCTCGATGTGCGCGGCAGGTTTGCTACCGACTTTGAACAAGCTGTGGTAAGTGCCAAATAGCTGTAGCTGCGCTTGCGCATACTGCTGTGCACCGTGGTGACTCTTGCCCAGCACGGCCTTCACGGTATCGGCGTCAGGGTCTTCCAGCGTTGCGTCGTATTGAACGGGGAAGGCCGTAAGCAGCGCAAAGTCCAGGTCCATCGGGGAGGAGAAGAAAACGCCACGTTGTTCCAACTGCTCGAAATAATTGAAAAAGGTGAGTACTTTATGCGTGTCATCGTTCCACTCGGGTATGACGAAATTAGCGGGTAACTGCTTGGCCGGCTCGTGCTTTCCGAATTGATCGTTCACATACTTGATCCGGCCCCAGCCCCCGCGGAACCTGGCCAGATCCAGATCCAGCAACGTGAGGTAGGGGATCTGGAGCTCGGACAGCAGACGCCAGAAGTGATTGACGTGGCGCCCGCCGAGTGGCGCCACTGTCACGCCCGATTCATCCACGGGCGCCCCTTTTGCGCGCAATAACTTAGGCAGGACGATTTCCTCGCTGTCGCCTTCACCAAGCACGACCAGCCGCGAAAAATAGATCTCGGGGAACGCCTGAACAGCTTCCCGAACAAATTTGTGCGCTTCGTCCTGGGCCTCTGGCAGGCGTATGGATCGCACTTGCGTCGTGCGTCCCGCGTTCAAGCGAAGATATCGGATGTTTTCCGGCGGTACGCGCCGCAACATCGAAGGCGCATGGGTCGCGATCAGCGCCTGGGCGTCACCGTCGCTGGTGATCTTGGCCAAGGTGTTGACGATACGGCCGAGAAAATGCGGCGACAAGCTGTTCTCAGGCTCTTCGATGGCGATGATGGTGAAGACTGGGGGACGCAGTTTCTCGACATCGAAACTGGTGTCTTCTCCTGTCAGCACCTTGCGACCGATGGCGTGGGATGACACCACCAGGGACAGGTACAGCATGGACTTCTGGCCATCACTCAGCCGCGAGAAGTCAGCGACGCGATCGTCGTGCGCAGGGGAAAAGGAGATCGACAGATGGCGAAGTAAGGCTTCTACTTCGGACGCCGCGAAAGTGATCTTCGGATCCGCAAAATAACTCCCTTTGTGCAGCGACGTCCACGTTTCGGAAAGACACTCGCTAAAAGCGCTGATGGACGGGTTGCTCGACAGGCGCTCGGTGATTTGGTCTGTCAGTTCCTTGATGCCGGCCCGCTCGTTGTCCCAGTTGACAGCCCGCAGCATCCTGCCCAGCAGCGCGTTTGCACCGTAAGCGATATGGTCTGCCGGATCACGGCGAGCCGGCAGGTAGTGGACATGAATTTCGTTACGCTCGGCCTTGGGTACCTGGGCGGTACTCACAATGGTGCCATCCTCCTTCACGTCGAGGACGTACACCAGCGATTCATCAATTTCACCGGCGTCGGACAGGGTCGCTTCCAGGCGGAAGCGAACGCGCACCAGGCCGTCGGCCTCGTCGAGCCGCATGTGTCCGAAGTTGGGTGCGACGCCATCGCTCTCTTCACCGTCTTCCAGTTCCGGGAACACGAAATCGACCTCAATCCAGAGCTTGCGCTCGGCTGGCACTTCGGCTTCGTCGTGCGGGACATGAAAGTCGGATTTTTTGATACGGCGAAGGGCCGGATCGAAGGCAAACAATCGGCAGATCGCTTGCAGCGCGGCGGTCTTTCCCGAGCCGTTCGGCCCGATCAGGTAGCACAACTCGGGGACGGTAAAGCTGACGGGATCTGGCCCAAAGGATTGAAAATTCGACAGGCGGATGAGGTGCAGGTTCATGGCTGGAAGGCTCACTAGATTGAAGGTGTCGTTTTTGTTATGTTGCGTGTCAGCCAGAGAGTATTGAGGAAAAACGATGCCCCAATTCTCTCCATTCGTCACACTTGGATCCTGTTTATGTCTTTTTGAGTATCTCCGAAATATCGGCGCCGCTGCGGCACGCATTCTGGCGGAACGTTTCCAGCAGCTGGCTGTCGAGCTGACGCTGGCTTTCAAGATACGCGACGCGCTCCCTCCAGGTCCGTGTTTCGCCCCGCGTCGTCGATCGCCACCAGCCCGAACTTCCTGAGGTCGCTCACCTCGGCGGTCAGCTCGCTGATCGCTTCGCTTTGCGCGGCCACAATGCCACGTAATTTCTCAACTTCGTGCTCCTGTTCGACAGCCCTTTGACGGGACTGGCTCAGCGCCGCCTGCAGCTGCGCATCGTTGGCCCGTTCGGTACGCAGTTCCAACTCGGTTTCGTGCAGCCGGTCCACGTAAAAGGCGGCCTGGGCCGTGGCGGCCCCGTCTACGCGGCGATTCTGGGTCATCGCCTCGGCGATCGTGTTGGCAATTAAGGCGGGCAGGGCAGATGGCATCGCAAGCGGTGCCTGGGGGACTCGAACGCCGATTCGACACGCGTGGTTTCAGCGGCAAGCGCGGCCTTTTCGGCGGCGAGTGTGGACGTCAACGGCCGCCGGTCCGCGTAGGTGCCCAGCAAGCGCCGGCAAACGGCGGGGTTAGCTATTTTGAACGACAGAAAGTTGTAGCTACAATGGGCTTCATTTTTTAAATACGAAGCTTATGAACAGGATATTTTCCCGCGCCTCAGCCTGGTTTGCTCGCAATCAGGCCAGGCGCGCTGCTTTGGCGTCGAGAGCCGAACAACTTGACAGCGGGATTGGAGCAGACGCCCCCATCCGCACTGCCTCTCAAGATCGTCTCAGGAGAACAGATTTCGCCGAGCGTATTGCTGGTGTGCTTTCTGAGTTGACCTTGCGTGAGGGGAGAGTGTTCGCGATACGGGGAGCGTGGGGTTTCGGAAAATCTTCATTGAAGAATCTGATCACAGAAAAGCTCGATACCAGGCAAAAGGGGGCGGATTGGGTGGATTTCAATCCTTGGCAATGGGGCGACGGCGACGCAATCGCGCGAGCCCTTTTCAGCCAGATCGCGGATCGTCTTGGCGGAGATCATTCTCAAGCAGCACGGTCACGCGCAGAAACGTTGCGCCGCTACGGTGAGATGCTAACTGGCGCCGGGTCATCGTTGAAGGAGTCAGACGGGAGCAGCAAGTTGATTTCCTCGCTGCTGACTAACACATCTGTTGTTGTCGTAGCCTCCGCCATTGGATTCGACCTACCGATTGCTGCACAGGTAGCCGCGGGCCTGGCCACGTTAGCAATAGTAGCGCCGCTGATTGGACGCGTCCTTTTGTATTTGGGGCGTCATCACCGAGAAAGTGAACCACTGAACAAAGTGCGATCAGCGCTGGAAAGTCAGCTTCGCGAGCTGGACCGACCGTTAGTTGTGTTTGTCGATGACATCGACAGGCTCGAACCGGAACAAATTAGGACGCTCCTACGACAGGTAAAAGCTAACGCTAATTTGCCTAACATTGTTTTTGTCCTGCTTTTCCAGCCCAGCATTGTTGAAAGCGCTTTAGATCCAGTTGCCAATGGCGATGGCCGCGCTTTTCTGGAGAAAATTGTTCAGACAAGCTTTGACTTACCAGCAGTGTCGGCCTCGGTGGTACACGCGGTCTTCGCGGAAGAACTATTCAAACTTGCCGAGCCTTATGCCAATGAGGCGAACGGAGTATCGCAACAGCGGTGGGGCAACGCATTCGTAGGCTGTATCCAGCCCAGGCTGCGCAACATGCGTGACGCGCGCCGCCTGATTTCATCTATTGCGGTACATTTACCCTTGCATGTGGCGGGAGATGTATTTGAAGTGAACTTGATCGATTTTCTTCTTCTTGAAACCCTGCGGGTCTTCGAGCCTGATCTTCATTCCGCGCTTTTTCGGGAAAGATCTCTAGTTCTGCAAGAACGCAGGTTTGGTGGGGACCGCCGAGATGATGAAAACAAGGCAGCTGCAGAGCTGCTCATTGGGATTGTATCGGAGTTGCGGCGCGACATAAGTCGGGACACACTTAAGAATTTATTCCCCACTCTAGAATGGGCCTATGGCGGAACGCGTTATGCCGAAGGATTTTATCCAAAGTGGCTTGCTTCAAAACGTGCCTGTACGGGGCGTTACTTCCCCAGATACTTTGAACTTCAAACGGCCGAAGGCGAAATTTCAGATAGTCGTTTTATTGCGTTCATTGAAGCTGCGGCAACGGAGGAAGGGCTAGCCGCCGCAATTTCGGGCGCGGAGGTAGACGGCCTATTGGACTCATTGGTGGAGAGGTTGGATGAGTCTGCTGCAGACCTGCCCGTAGTGAACGCCAGCGTGCTTTTGCCTGGCATGTTCCAGATCGCGCAGAGATTTGCAGGTGCCAGCAATGTTGGAATGTTTGGTTCACCTTGGATTTCCGGATGGCGAGCCGTAAGTTGGTATATAAAACGCATTCCTGAAGATGTACGGGGTGAACATGTGATCGCTGCACTTCGTAAAACGGAGGCGCTTTCGGTAGCCGCAATGATGATTAATCTAAATGATCCGGCTGCCAGAAACGAGGACGACGCCGATCAGTTTGAACCGACGTTGGATTTGCCGACCATTGAAGCGTTGAAGCATGATTGGCTTGCTTTGATACGGCGCCGAGCGCAGCCAGTTGAGACTTTAATCTCCGAACCTGACCTTGTTTCCTTGCTCTATCGGTGGCGGGATTATGCTGGGTCACTTGATGAGCCTCGCGCGTGGATGGAGCAAGCCATCAGCACTGATGCAGGATTCGCCAACATAGTGACTCGTCTGGTAGGCACTGTTACCACGCACGCCGATGGCGATCTAACCTACACCACGCACAAGCGGTTTAACAAGGAAACAATCGCTGACTTCATCGGTATCGATGCAGCCAGACTTCGATGCGATGCCATTGATCTCTCGGCATTTCCGGAAAACCGAGCTGACCTGGAAACTCTCAAAGTTTCTATCGAAAGGTGGCTTGGGTTGAGGGAGCGTGATGCGTTCGATATTTAAACTGGTGATATTTTAATCAGCCTGTAGATTCAGCGAGGTATATTTTGTACAGTGAGCAGTTTGCGAAAGCGGGGAAATTTACACGATCGCTGGGCTTTCAGATTTCGCCTGTGCCCATAGTATCCTGTGATTTGGTCACCCAGATCAATGGTCAAAATTTGACGGCCAGGCTCACAGCGGCAGGGATCACGAGTCTCGTCGGCAGCGCGTTCCAATGCTTGAAGTGGAGCTACGCATTACTTCCTCTGGTAGAGGAGGCGCTCGGTTGCAAAATTACCCTGACGGCTGGCAGCGTTTACATCGAAGATAGTGCCGCCTTCGATCCGTCGTACGATGACTTTTTACGCTGGCGTGATCTAGGCATCACTACTAGCGATTTCGTCGAAACAAAAGATTTTAACTTTCACGTTTGGTATACCCTTCCCAATCTGCAGGTGCTTGATTTGACTTTATGGTCTTCGCTCGCGGTGACGTGGAATAGACCGCCATTGGCTGGACGGGTTGATGGTGTGCCGTTGCTCAGTGACTAAACGCCAGGAACCTGTTTATGTCTTTTTGAGGATCTCCGGAATATCGGCGCCGCTGCGATATGACTTCTGGCGGAACGTCTCCAGCAGCCGGCTGTCGAGCTGACGCTGTCCTTCCAGATAGGCGGCCCGATCCTTCCAGGTCCGTGTCTCGCCGCGGGCGTCGTCGATGGCCACCAGCGCGAACTTCCTGAGGTCGCTCACCTCGGCAGTCAGCTTGGTGATCGCTTCGCTTTGCGCGGCCACAATGCCACGGAATTTCTCAACTTCCTCTTCCTGTAAAGTGGACCCGTCAGTCAAGACACTCTGCCAGTTAATTTAAGCTGTGCTCGTTTCCACTTCATCAGCTGCTCGGCGCTGTCCCGCACTGCTCTTTTCCTGTGACGTTTCACCGTCATCGCCGAAC
>NZ_JAHTGR010000038.1:0-24618 GCF_019166075.1 Duganella violaceipulchra
CCACACTTATCGACTGTAAATTTTTAAAGAACTTCAATTCGGTACTGCTTGCAACCGGCGACAAAGCGTTGTGTTTGTCAGTTGCGAAGAAGGAAGATTATGAGGCGTTTCGCCGTTTTCGTCAACCTTCTTTTTTCCCGCTTCACTCAGCATTTACATGCGTCGTTCTGCGAGGGGGCGAACTATAGCAAAGACCTGATCGAACTGCCAAGGTTTATTTGGCGCTGGCACCTTGCTTGCTTATACCCCGCATAGCAACAGCTAAATGCATAGCTTTTGCTCACATTCTGCACAGGTGCTACATTATGGAACACCTTTGCGGGTAAAGCAGAGCCGCCAACGGCCGCCGGAGACATAGAGAACCATATGGAACGCCAGACTGCTCCAGATCTGAACACCCTACCTGCAAGCAAGGCATGGGCAGACAATATGCCGCTGATTATCGAGACTTCCCATCAACGGTCGCAGGAGTACGGACTATGCCCAGAGTCCCCGCCCGACTTCAGCCCACTGGCACGCAACGATCTGTCGCTACTGATAGAGCAGAACCGCCTGCTGCACGCCCACGCCATCCCGGCGATGGAAACGCTGTACCAGCAAATCGTCAACACCCACAACATGGTGATCCTGACGGACGCCAAGGGCGTGATCGTCCACTCACTGGGCGACGACGACTTCCTGGAGAAAGCCAGCCGCGTCGCCTTGCAGCCGGGCGTCGCATGGTCGGAACAGAGCCGCGGAACCAATGCCATCGGAACCGCCATCGCGGAACGCACGCCGGCGCTGGTCCACGCCGACCAGCACTACCTGTCCGCCAACCACTTCCTCACCTGCTCCGCCGCGCCGATCTCCGACCACCTGGGCAACGTGGTCGGCGTGCTTGACGTCTCCGGTGACCAGCGCAGCTATCATAAGCACACCATGGCGCTGGTACGCATGTCCGCGCTGATGATCGAGAACCAGCTGTTCTCCGCAACCTTCGAAGAGGCGATCACCCTGCACTTCCACGCGCGGCCGGAGTTTATCGGCACCCTGATGGAGGGTATCGCCTCGTTCAGCCCCGGTGGACGCTTCCTGGCGGCCAACCGCAACGGCTTGTTCCAGCTAGGGCTACCTTTCTCCGCGCTGCAATCGCATACCTTCAGCTCCCTGTTTGGCCTGCCGGTATCCGCACTGTACGACCACTATGCGACGGCGTCGCCAGGTCTGCTGAACCTGTGCATGCACAGCGGCGTACGCGTATATGGACGCGCGCAACTGCGGCTCTCCAATAGCGTCTTCCAACAGTCGCTGACGGCCGAACGCGCACCGCCGGCCAATGCCGCCGTGGCGGCCAACCAGGCGGCGGCCAACGCGCGCCGGCTCTCCGGCCTGCGCTATCTGCGTACCGGCGATCAGCAATTGGAACTGGTGATAGAAAAAGTCACCCGCGTGCTCGGGCGCGACATCCCCATCATGATCATGGGCGAGACAGGCACCGGCAAGGAACTGCTGGCCCAGGCGATCCATAATGATTCGCCACGCGGCATGAGCCCCTTCGTCGCCGTGAACTGCGCGTCGATTCCCGAGACACTGATCGAGTCCGAACTTTTCGGTTATGAAGACGGTGCCTTTACCGGCGCCCGCAAGAAAGGCGCGACCGGCAAGATCCTGCAGGCCAATGGCGGCACCCTGTTCCTCGATGAAATCGGCGACATGCCATTCAGCCTGCAAGCCCGCCTGCTGCGGGTGCTGCAAGAACGCATGGTCACGCCGCTGGGCAGCGACAAGTCCATCCCCGTGAACGTGGACCTGATTTGCGCGACCAATCACAATCTGCGCGATCGCATGGCCAAAGGCTTGTTCCGCGAAGACCTTTACTATCGCCTCAACGGATTGGTGGTCAAACTGCCGCCGCTGCGCGAACGCACCGATCTCGAAACCGTGGTCAAGAAGATCCTGGCCACCGAATCGAATAACGGCCGTTATCATGTGTCAGACGAAATCCTGCGGCTGTTCCGTCGCCATCGTTGGCCCGGAAACTTCCGCCAGTTGACCAACTTGCTGCGCACCGCGATCGTGATGGCGGGCGACGAACACGAAATCTGCCTGCGACACATGCCTGACGACTTCCTCGACGATATCGAACAATCGCCCGTCGCGGGCAACGACACCAGCACCGCGCGCATCGTCGCCAGCGGCGCCAATCTTGAAGAGATGGAGCAATCGGTCATCCTCAAGTCGCTGGAGGCACATGGCGGCAACGTATCGGCAACCGCGCGGGCGCTGGGCGTGTCGCGCAATACCATATACCGCAAGGTGCCGAGCCTGAAATAGAGCGTCGCGCATCGCATCCCTACACGTCGGAGGGAAAGCCGGCGGATCGCTTCTCGCGCCCCTGCTTGTCGATCGACATCAGATCGATAGCGGGCAGTTTCGCCGCGAGTGCGCTGGCACGATCCCATCCCATCACCATGAACGCGGTCGACAAGCCATCCGCCAGCAACGCATTCGGCGCCAGCACCGTGACGCTCGCCAATTCGTCCGGCGAATCACCGGCGGTCGGATCGAAGATATGGTGATGCCTGTAATCCGGTGTGAAGGTGCATTCGTAATCGCCGGAGGTGGCGACGCTGCAGCCCTGCGCATA
The DNA here is from genome assembly GCF_019166075.1 of Duganella violaceipulchra. Lineage (NCBI taxonomy): Bacteria > Pseudomonadati > Pseudomonadota > Betaproteobacteria > Burkholderiales > Oxalobacteraceae > Duganella > Duganella violaceipulchra. The sequence goes on from NZ_JAHTGR010000038.1 coordinate 2,630, forward strand.
CAAGGTGGCCGCCAACGCGCCGGCGTCGCGCGGATCACGCACGCCCAGTATCCAGGGATGGCGCCGGGACTTGCGGCCACGCGCGACAAACTCTCCGGTGTCGAGCAACGCGTGGCGTATCCCATGCGCCTGAATCGCAGCCAGCGCCTGGTCGGCCGCATAGCCCTGCGCCAGGCCGTTTAGCGTGAGCGCCATGTCCGGCCGGCGGAACCGAATGATGGCGTCGTCGATCTCCAGCTGGCGCCAGCCAACCAGCGCCTGCGCGCGACGGCGCTCCGCTACGGACGGCAGCCCACCGCGCGCCGCCGATTCCGAATAAAGCCGCCACAAAGGCTGGACCGTCACGTCGAAGGCGCCGTCGCTCATCTGCGATAGTTGCGCGGCCTGCTTCAACACTTCCAGCAGGCGAGCATCGGGACGGAGCACCATACCATCGCGATTCAGCAAGTACACCTGGCTTGCTGGATTGTAGATGCTCATCAGGCGATCAACGGCCTGCGCGGCCATCAGCCCATCGGCAATCGCACGCTGCGCAAGGTCGGCATCGTCATGCACCACGGAGATCGAGATCGTCGTGCCGAAGGCCAGCGCGGCGCCGCTGTGCAGCCTGTCATTGCCGGACCATGCGCAGGCTGATATGCCTCCTATCGCCCCGATGGCGCTGGCGATAAAGGTACGTCTCTTCATATGCGGCTCCTTGCGGCGGGCTGGATCGGTATGGTGCGATGGCGTTTGACCTCCATGATGCGCACCGCGCATTTCTCGTCGCTTTCGTAGATCACAACGCAATCCATGCACTGGAAGCACTCGTCGTAAGCAACGGCGCCGGATGGCGAAATCGCCTGATAGTCGCAACGATGTCGGCAGGTCTGGCACGGTGTGCCGCATTCCTTAAGGCGCGGTATCCAGTTGAGAAAGCGGAGCCTGCCCAGCAGCGCCAGCGACGCTCCGAATGGACACAGATAACGACAGAAAAATTTATAGACAGCGCCGCTGGCGAGAAGCAGCCCCACTGCGTAGACGACGTATGGCCAGCTACGCACGAAGCTAAGAGTGATCGCAGTCTTGAACGGTTCCAGCTCCACCAGTTTGTCCGTGATCTCGCTGGAAAAGAAGGCGCTCGCGACGATCCCGGCCAACACCACATACTTGGCGTACTTCAGTCGCGCGTCCGTCTTATGCCTGATGTGCAATTGCGGCACGCGCAGCCACTGCGCCAGCTTTCCCGTCAACTCCTGCAACGCGCCGAAGGGACAAAGCCAACCGCAGAACGTGCCGCGCCCCCAAACCAGCAGAGACACCAGCACAAAACCCCACAACGCGACCGTCATCGGATCGAACAGCAGGAACTCCAGGCTGCGCCGCGCCTTCAAGGCCTGGATTACGCCAGTGACATTGACAATCGAAAGCTGTCCCTGCGCGTAGTAGCCGATAAAGCCGACCGTATAAACAAGATAGCCGCGGCGGAACCACTCGAAATGCGCGCCATTTGCTGTCAAGCGCTTCTGCATCAACAGCGCTGCGCTCAGCACGGCCAGTCCGGCCGCCAGCGTCACCAGTTCCCAGCTCCGCTGGCTCCAGATGCCAGGCCACGATTTGCTGTTATCGTCGACCACGGTCAGCAAGCGTTCCGGCAGTTTGTAACGCAGATTCAATTCGCGGGTAATGCGCTCCGGGTAGACGATGCCTTTGTTGCGCGTGATGGGCAGCGTGAAATCCATCGGCGACGCCGGGTCCAGTCCGGCCTGGCCGATCACGCGCAAGACCGTCACACTATCCACCGCCAGCGGCAAGGACAGTTTCACATCGAGATCCAGGTCGCGCATATCGATGGGCAGATTATCCTGCCGCAGCCGGATGCGATCCGGCACGCTGCCGGGCACGAAGTCGTCGCCCGTCACGCTGTAGCGGCCCGAGGACATTACGATCAGCGCATGGTCGCCCTCCTCCAGGCGCCCCTGCAGCTTGCGCCAGCCGGCCGCCGTCAGCAGGTTCCGGCCTATCGACGGCACGGAAACGCAGGCCAGGTACACGTTGATGAAGCTGTCATCGGGCCGCGCCTGTGGATCAAGCCCGGCGCCGGCGCTGCCGGCGAACAGCTGCTCGACTTCGCGATTACTCACGCGCAGATGCTGAACCAGACCGTCCGCCATCATCCGCTTCAAATCCAGTGGCTCGAACACATCCTGGCGCACCCGCGCGATCTGGTAGGGATCGCGGCCGGCGGCAAAGCCCAGCTTCTTGCGCGAGACCTTGAGGGCCGCCGCCAGCACGCTCTGGTTGATGATGCGTACCGAGGCCGTGGCCTTGGAGACGCCATCAATATACGCATGCGCCGCATCGGGATGGCGCGCCCGGTGCGCGCCCGTTTCGATGCTGATGTTCTGTTTCAGCGACAGATCCTTGTACTGCTTGACGAACTGATAGAGCGGCGCCTCGCCCAGCCCGTCCAGGAACACCGGCTCGTGATGCGACAGCACTTCCACGCCGATGAAGGCGCCCTTGGGATCGATCGCCACCATCAGGTTGAGCGGCACACCGGCGAAGCCCGGTATCGGTGCCAGGTCGATCGACTCGAACACATAGCCCACCAACTCGGTCGCCGTGGCATTTTGCTTGAACAGCGGCCACACCGGCAGCTCGGCGTCGCGTTCCCCCACCATCAACGGCGCGGGAAAACGGCGGGCCATCTCGGCCCGCGTGAGCACGCCGGCCTGCGCCGGCGTGGCGCCGAGCACCAGCGCCAGCACACCGGCCAGCAGGCACAGGACACAGGTCAGCGTAGCCCTCATCAGAAGAAGATGATACCGCCGAGTGAAGCGCCGTTCATCTTGCCCTCGCCACCCGCGAACCCTTTGGAACGGGTCTGGCCGATCTCGCCGACCAGCGTGATCGCGCTGGTCATCGAGTAATACAGACCGCAAGTCAGGTTGGCGTTGGATTTCAGGCCACCAGTGCCTGCGGTGTTGTCGTCGTTGCGGCTGATGCCGTAGCTCAGGCCCAGCTTGATCTTGTCGGCGGGCTTATAGGTAGCCTGCATGAAGTAGGCCTTGGTCTTGGTATCGCCCTGGTCGGCGTCGGACAATATGCCCAGTCCTTTGCCGCCCTGGAAGTTGGCCAGTACGCCCAGCGGGCCGGCCTGGTACGAAGCGCCGACTTCAACACCGTTCATGGTGAAGTCCTTGACGCCCGGCGCTGTAGCGCTGAACTTTTGCGTCTTGGCGCCGAGCCAGCCCTTGAAGCCGTCGGCCGCATAGGTCAATTGCGCCTGCAACTGCGGGCTCGATTTCGATGAATACACCGGTGCGGCGACGATGGGCGTATCGGCGACAGGACTGACCAGTGCCGCGTCGAAGCCGATGCCGGATGCCGACTTCGGCGCGCTGTAGGCGATCTGGCCGTAGTAGCCCACGTAGCTGTAGCCGGCGCCGATGTGGCCCAGCGTTACCCTGCCGCGCTGTGTCGCCTGCACCGGTGCGCCGGCTCCGATCAGGGTCATGTCGGAGAAGATGGCGCCGGCGCCGAAGATGCCGTTGTCGCGTCCAAGCTTGATGGTGCCCATCTGCGCATTCCCGAACGTGAAGTAGGCCTGGCGCACATCGATGCCGCTATTGGCGGCGATTGCGCTGTCGGTGGCGGTGGCGTTGTACATTCCGATCAACGCCTTGACATCGTAATCGCCTTGCTTCGATGAGGCCGACGTGACGAGACCATTCGGCAGCAGGCCATTGCCGATCGTGGTGCGATTATTCTCGCCACCGCAGCCCAGCCCCTTGCCGCCCAGCGCCAACCCGCCCACCGCGTCGCCGTTGCAGCTCACCTGCGTGTAGTAGGCGTTGACGATGCCACCGAGTGAAACATTCCATTCCCCAGCTTTGAAATCGACAGCCTGCGCACCTTGGGTTCCAGCGACGGCCAGTGCACCGATCATCAGTATTGTTTTCATTTTTTTAGTCTCCAGTATTGTTTGCACACATCGGGCGATGTAACTCTCATATCGCAATTTGCATGCCTGCGCGTCGACGCCCGGAGAAGCGCGCCTTATGGATACAGGGTTTGTGCAGAATCGGATCATGCGTTCCGTTGCACTGTTCAGAATTGGACCGAAAAAAAAGGCGGCCGAAGCCGCCCAAAAAAACTACAAGAGATCTTTACTTGGTCGACAGTTTGAAGACCCACACCGAGCCGCCCTGCTCAAGGAAGTTGACCTTCTTCGCCACTTCGCCGCCCCACAGCGGCACCGCGCCGCCCCAGCCCGAAACCACGGCGACATACTGCGTATCGCCATCCTGCCAGGTGACCGGCGGCGCGACCACGCCGGAACCGGTCTGGAACTTCCACAGCTCCTTGCCGCTCTTCGCGTCCAGCGCTTTCAGGTAGCCTTCCGGCGTGCCATAGAACACCAGGCCGCCGGCCGTCGTCATCACGCCACCCCACAACGGCGCGTTGTTCTTGACCTCCCAGACGATCTTGCCGGACTTGGGATCGACCGCGCGCAGCGCGCCAATGTAGTCGTCAAACAGCGGACGAATGGTAAAGCCCGCCCCCAGGTAAGCGCCGCCTTTCTTGTAGCTGATCGGCTCATTCCAGATATCCATGCCCCACTCATTGGCGGGTACGTAGAACAAGCCTGTCTGCTGGCTGTAAGCCATCGGCATCTGGTTCTTCGCGCCCAGGAAGGCCGGCGCCGAGAACACCGTGCTGCCCTTCTTGCCTTCCTCGCCCTTGGTTGGATCGCCGGGACGATTGGCGGCGATGAAGTTCGGACGGCCGGTCTTGATGTCGATGCTGGAGGCCCAGGTGATCTTCTTCACAAACGGGAAGGCGTTTTGCAGCTTGCCGTTGTTCGCGTCGATCACGTAGAAGAAGCCGTTGCGGTCGGCCTTGCCGCCATACCGTTTGCCGTCCATGTCGAAGGTGACGAATTCATTAGCGCCGTCGAAATCCCACGAATCGTTGGGCGTGTTCTGGTAAGCCCATTTGATCTGGCCTGTCTTCACGTCCAGCGCCACCGTCGACGACGAATACAGATTGTCGCCGGGGCGCAGGTGGCTGTTCCATGGCGCCGGATTGCCGGTGCCGAAGTAGGCCAGGCCGGTCTTGGAGTCGTAGGTGCCGCCCATCCAGGTCGAGGCGCCGCCGGTCTTCCACAGGTCGCCCGGCCAGCTCTTGTTGAGCGTACCCGAGATGCCGTTCTCGATGGCCTTGCCATCCTTGTCGTAGCGGTAGCCCATGTGTCCTTCGACGGTGGGACGGGTCCACAACAATTCGCCGGTCAGCGGATTGCGCGCTTCCACGCGGCCGACGATGCCGAACTCGCCGCCGGAGACGCCTGTCAGCAGCACGCCGTCGGCGATCAACGGCGCCGCCGTCATCGAATAGCCGGCCGCATAGTCATCGACCTTTTCCTTCCACACGACTTTGCCGGTGTCCTGGTCCAGCGCCACCAGCTGCGCATCGAGCGTGCCGAAGATGACCAGGTTGCCGAACAAGGCGGCACCGCGATTGACCACGTCGCAGCAAGGCATGATGCCGTCCGGCAGACGATGCTCATACTTCCACAGCTTGGCGCCGGTCTTCATGTCCACGGCGAAGATGCGCGAGTACGAGGCGGTGACGAACATCTTGCCCTTGTAGATCAACGGCTGCGATTCCTGGCCGCGCTGCTTCTCGCCCCCGAACGAGAAGGACCACGCCGGAACCAGCTTGGCCACGGTTTTGGTGTTCACCTGGGTCAGCGGCGAATAGCGCTGGCCCTCCGAGCCGATGCCGAACGACAGTACGCTGTCGGTGCTCGATGCCGCGTTCTTCAGCATGGCCGACGTGACGTCGGCCGCCTGTGCCAGCGACAGGAAGGATATCCCCGCCAGCGTTGCGATGACTTTTTTCTGCACAATCTTCTCCGGTTTTTATGTTTTGGTTTTTGCTGTGGTGTGCTGCTATGCGGGCGGCTTCAAGGCCGCCAGCTCTTCGTCGCTGAACAGGCGCGAACGGGTCAGGAAGCGCCTGCCCGTGCCGTTATCGAGCGAGAACATGCCGCCGTTCCCGTCAACCACGTCGATGATCAGCTGGGTGTGTTCCCAGTACTCGAACTGCTCGCTGCCCATGTAGAACGGCGTCCCGTCCAGATTGCCGAGGTAGACATCGGTGTCGCTGATGGAAAACTCCCCGGCGGGGTAGCACATCGGCGTGCTGCCGTCGCAGCAGCCGCCGGATTGAAAGAACATCAGCGGCCCGTGACTGCTACGCAGGACCGCGATCAGGTCGAGCGCCGCCGGTGTAGCCGTAACGCGGGCGATGATGTGGTCCATGGTTAGAAGAAGCCCAGTGCGTTCGGGCTGTAGCTGACCAGCAGGTTCTTGGTCTGCTGGTAGTGGTCCAGCATCATCTTGTGGTTCTCGCGGCCGATGCCCGACTGCTTGTAGCCGCCGAAGGCCGCATGCGCTGGATACAGGTGGTAGCAATTGGTCCAGACGCGGCCAGCCTGGATCGCGCGGCCGACACGGAAGGCGCGCGAGCCGTCGCGCGTCCACAGGCCAGCGCCCAAGCCATACATGGTGTCGTTGGCAATGCTCAGTGCTTCCGCTTCGTCTTTGAAGGTCGTCACCGACACCACCGGTCCGAAGATCTCTTCCTGGAAGATGCGCATCTTGTTGTGGCCCTTGAAGACGGTCGGCGTCACGTAATAGCCGTCCTTCATGTCGCCGCCCTGCAGATGGCGTTCGCCGCCGGCCAGCAATTCGGCGCCCTCCTGCTTGCCGATATCGATATAGGACAGGATTTTTTCCAGCTGCTCGTGCGAGGACTGCGCGCCCAGCATGGTGCTGGCGTCCAGCGGATTGCCCTGCTTGATCGCCGCCACGCGGGCCAGCGCGCGTTCGATGAATTTTTCGTAGATCGATTCCTGGATCAGTACGCGCGACGGGCAGGTGCATACCTCGCCCTGGTTCAGCGCGAACATTGCGAAACCTTCCAGGCATTTGTCGAAGAAGGCGTCGTCGGCATCCATCACGTCTTCGAAGAAGATGTTCGGCGATTTGCCGCCCAGTTCCAGCGTCGCAGGAATCAGGTTCTGCGCCGCGTACTGCATGATCAGACGGCCGGTGCCCGTTTCGCCGGTGAAGGCGATCTTGGCGATGCGCTTGTTCGATGCCAGCGGCTTGCCCGCTTCCAGGCCAAAGCCGTTGACCACATTCAGCACGCCGGGTGGCAGCAGGTCGCCGATCACTTCCAGCAGCACCATGATGGAGGCAGGCGTCTGCTCTGCGGGCTTGAGCACCACGCAGTTGCCGGCGGCCAGCGCCGGCGCCAGCTTCCACACCGCCATCAGGATAGGGAAGTTCCATGGGATGATCTGGCCGACCACGCCCAGCGGCTCATGGAAGTGATAGGCGTAGGTTTCGGAGTCGATCTGCGCGACCGAGCCTTCCTGCGCGCGGATGCAACCGGCGAAATAGCGGAAGTGGTCGATCGCCAGCGGGATGTCGGCGGCGGTGGTTTCGCGGATAGGCTTGCCGTTGTCGATGGTTTCGGCGGTGGCGATCAGCGCCAGGTTGGCCTCCATCCGGTCGGCGATCTTGTTCAGGATGTTGGCCCGCTCGGTTTGCGAGGTCTTGCCCCATGCATCCTTGGCTGCGTGGGCGGCGTCCAGCGCCAGCTCGACGTCCTCCGCGGTGGAGCGGGCCACTTCGCAGAATACCTGGCCGGTGATCGGCGTGATGTTGCCGAAGTATTCGCCCTTGACCGGGGCGACGAATTTGCCGCCGATGTAGTTGTCGTAGCGTTGCTTGAATGGATTGGCAACGCCCAATTTGCTGATGTCTGCGAGATTCATGTCGTCCTCTTTCTGCTGTGATTTTATGAGGCCGCGTAACGCGGCGGTGGGTAGTGCGCCCTCTCCTTTTCGCAAGCACCGTGCCAGCTGCGTTTTTGCCGGTGCGTCGCATGGAATACAGGGGCGGACGGCACGGGGAAGCGGTGCCTGGACAGTGACACCTGTTCAGGTTTGGAACAGGTGTTTGACTATGGAGCAGCTCTTCAGCGGATCACCACGCCCCATGGCAATTCACCGACCGCGACATCGGCCCGCTTCGCCGCAGCAGCGGTATCGATCACGGACACGCTATTCGAACGGCCGTTTGCCACGTAAAGCTTGGCGCCATCCGGCGTCAAGGCCATGTTCCAGGGGCGCTTGCCAACTGCAATGGTGGCGCTGACGGCGTTGGTGGCGGTATCGATCACCATCACATTGGCGTCAACGCCGTTCGACACATAAACCTGCCGGCCACTGGGATGCACTGCGATGCCGTTGGCGTTCTTCCCGGCCGGTATGCGCGCCGTCGTCGCCAGCGTCGCCATGTCGACCACGTACACCGCGCCTGCCAATTCGCAAGCGACGTAGGCGCGGGCGCCATCGGGACTGAATCCCATGCCGCGCGGTCGCAGTCCCACGGCCACCGCGCCGACCTGGCGCCGCGCGGCGACGTCGATCACGTCGACCTGCTCGGCCTCCTCCGCGCTGACCAGCAGCCAGCGGCCGTCCGGGCTAAAGACCGCGTGCTCGGGGTTCTTGCCTTTCACGGCGATATCCGCCAGCACCTGCCCGGAGCCGGCGTCGATCAAGGTCACGCTGTTGCTCTCCTCGACCGCCACCGCCACATACCGGCCGTCCGCCGATACGTTCACGCCTTCGGGCGACTTGCCCAACGCGATGCGGCGCACCGTGGCGCCGCTGGCGGTATCGATGACCAGCAGTGCGTTGCTGGCGGCGTCGGTCACGAACAACCGCACACCGCCTGGATCGGCAGCGATGCCCCGCGGCCGTTTGCCGGCGGCGATTTCGCGCACAACGGCGTCGCTGGACGTGTCGATCACGCTGATGCTGCCCGACTTCTCGTTTGGCACATAGGCAAAGGGAGCGGCCATCGCCGGGCCGCACAGCAAAAAGACCAGGGAAGACAGGATGCGAGAGCTGTTCATGGATATCGCCTTTCAGGAAAATGCCATCACCGTTGCAATCGGCGTGCCACCGCAAGATCGGGATGGCAGGTATATTGCTTACTGGTCCGGTACAACCCAGACCAAAACGGAGACAATATGAAGCAAGCCTTTTTCCCATTGAACGCGGTGGCGGCGCTGTTTGCCCTGAGCGGCGGCGCCATGGCGGCCGACGATGCCGCACCGCCGGCGGACGTGGTGGTGGTCAGCGCCACCCGCGTCGGACACACTGTGTTCGACATGCCGGCCGCCATCGACGTCATCGATGCGGAACGCATCCGCGACAGCCAGGCGCGCGTCAACGCCAGCGAGGCGCTGGCCGCCGTTCCTGGTCTGGTGGCGCAAAACCGCCAGAACTACGCACAGGACCTGCAGATCTCCTCACGCGGATTCGGCGCCCGTTCGGCCTTCGGCGTGCGCGGTGTGCACTTGGTTGCAGACGGTATCCCGGCGAGCATGCCGGACGGCCAAGGCCAGGCCGCCACCTTCAACCTCGACATGGCCGAACGCATCGAAGTGCTGCGCGGTCCCTTTTCCGCCCTCTACGGCAATCACTCCGGCGGCGTGATCCAGATGTTCACGCGCGACGGCGAAGGCCCGCCATCGGTGGAGACCACGCTGACCGCCGGCAGCTACGGCAGCCGCAAGGTCGACCTGAATGTGCAGGGCAAGCAGGCAGGCATCGGCTATGTGCTGGATGCTTCGCGTTTCGAAACCGATGGCTACCGTGCCCACAGCGCCGCCACCCGCGACCAGGCTTTCGTCAAGCTGACGCTGGCGCCGATGGCCGGCGCCAACCTGACCATCGTCGCCAACGCGCTGCGCCAGGACGACACCCAGGATGCGCTGGGCGCTGCCTGGGCCACCTACCAGCGCGACCCGCGCGCCGGCGAGATCGACGCCACCGATACCCAAAACCCGAAACGCACACTGGCCGACCGCTACAACACCCGCAAGAGCATCGACCACCAGCAGATCGGCGCCAGCTGGGAGCAGCGCTTCGGCGAGGACCGCTTGCGCGTGACCGCTTACGGAGGCAATCGCGGCGTAATCCAGTACCAGGCGTTTTCCAAGGCCTTCCAGGCGCCGGCCACGCACTCCGGTGGCGTGGTCGATTTCGACCGTGACTTTCACGGCACGGACCTGAACTGGCTGCACGTGGGCGAACTCGCTGGAGGCAAGCTCAGTACCACCGTCGGCCTGGAGTACGGCCGCTCCAGCGACGCTCGCCGGGGCTACGAAAACTTCATCGGCACGCAATTCGGCGTGAAGGGCGCATTGCGCCGCGACGAGGACGACAAGGTCACCAGCCTCGATCCGTATGTGCAGACGGAGTGGCAGTCAGGCGCATGGATGGTGAGCGCAGGCCTGCGCCACAGCAGCGTGAAGTTCTCGGTGGAGGACCACTTCCTCAACAACGGCAACGACAGCGGCAGCCTCGAATACAGCCACACCACGCCGGTGCTCGGACTGCTGTACCGCCTTTCGCCGGCGTTGAACGTGTACGCCAGCGCAGCGCGCGGCTTCGAAACACCGACGCTCAATGAGCTGTTTTACTCCGGCACCGGCGGCGGCTTCAACTTCCGTTTGCAGGCCGCGCAGAGCACCCATCTTGAAACCGGCATCAAGGCGCGGCTGGGCGATGTCACGCGCATCAACGCCGCTGTCTTCCAGGTCCGCACCCGCGACGAACTGGTGGTCGACAGCAGCGTCGGCGGCCGCACCAGCTATCGCAACGCCAGCAGCACGTTGCGCCAAGGGATGGAGCTCTCGTTAGAGACCGCATGGAATCATGGCCTGAGCGCGCGGGCGGCGTTGACCAGTTTGCGCGCCGTCTATGATCAAGGCTTTGGCGTGGTTACAGAAGGCAGCCGGCTGCCCGGCGTCCCGAACGCCAACGCCTACGGCGAGCTGGCATGGAAGAACAACGACAATCGCTTTGGCGCCGCACTGGAAGCTGTAGCCAGCAGCAAAATCTACGCGGAAGACGCCAATGCCGACAAGGCCGCGCCGGGCTATGGCGTGCTCAATGCGCGCGTCAACGCCAGCCAGCAGTGGCAAGGCTGGCGTTTCAAACAGTTCGTGCGCTTGAATAATCTGCTGGACAAGCGGTACGTCGGTTCGCTGATCGTCGGCGACACCAACAAACGCTATTACGAAGCGGCGCCTGGGCGTAACTGGCTGATCGGCGCCAGCGCCCAGTACCAGTTCTAGAAGCGGTAATGCAATCCGGCCGCCACCGAACGCGGCGCGCCGGGTGCGACGAAGCGAGTCTGTGCCGCTTCGCCGCCCTGCTGCAGCAAGGCGCCGTTGGGGAACATGTCGGCCGCCACCGCACCGTAGCTCTCGTAGCGGCGATTGAACGCATTATTCACGCGCACATGCCACTCCCACTTCGTATCCGGCCGATAGCTGGCATGCAGACCCGCCAGGGCGTAGCCGCGCATGCGCCAGTCAGCCGATCGCGGTGCGGCCTTGCCGTCCTCGTTGCCCTGAGTCGTCATGTCGGACAAAGCCATCAGCTCAACGCCCACGGACAGGTGCCGCGCTGCGTTCCAGTCCAGGCCCAGTTTCAGCGTATTGCGCGGCAGGCCCGCCAGGCGAGTGCCCGGCATCACGTGGACATTGCGCGCACCGGTGAATAGATCGCCTTCCACATCGTAGACTGCATCCAGGTAGCTGTAGTTCAAGCGCGCCGACCAGTCGCCGAACCGGTAGCTTGCGCTAAGGTCCGCACCTTGATGCCGCGTGCGGCCGAAGTTGGAAAAGTAGCCTTGCTGCGCGATGCCGGCGCTGCGAAACAGGATATCGTCGCGATTGACGGTGCGATACACCGATACTGCGGCCGTGCCACGTCCGCCCTTCCAGCGAGCGCCCGCTTCGGCGGTGCGCGAGACAACCTGCTTCAGGTACGGGTCCGATTGCAGACCGACCGGCAAACGGCACGGCTGTTCAGGATCGGCGCAACCCAGCTCGATCACAGTCGGCACTCGGTTGCTCTGCGACAGATTGGCAAACAGCGTCCAACCGCCGCGCATAAGGCGCGCCACGCCAATGGCGGGATTGAGCTTGCGATAGCGGAATGCCTCGGCAGGCTGCGTCTGATCTTCGCGGCGCAGCTGGCTGCTCACCTTGGCGTGGCTGTAGCGGGCGGACATGGTCAGCCAGGTATCTGTCTGCACGGCCCAGGTATCGGCCACATACAGCGCCGTTGCCCGTGCATGGCCGCTGACCGATGATCCGGCCACCTGTTCCGAATCCGTATCCAGCACTACCGAACGGTCCGGGGCAAAGCCAGCCTCCTGCCCATACTGCGAAAAATCCACACTGGCGCGGTCGAACGCCAACCCAGCGGACAATTGATGCCTGCCAGCGTCCTTGCTGAAATGTGTGCTGAATCCCTGGCTGCGCTGGCGAGTCCCGGTCGTGTTGTAGACCGCTGGTCGCGGGCTCTCGCCTTCAGTGTAGGCATCGTTGATGTCGCCGTTGATCGTATCGCGACGGCTATTGCGCGCATACACCGAGGTGCTCAGCTCCGTGCGATCGTCGAAACGATGCGTCATGCTGAAAACGATCTGGCGCAGGCGGTTGCGCGTTTCGTCGGGTGATGTGTAGACGGCGCGGCGGTTCTGTTCATACAAATCATCGGGCAGCAGGCCATTGCCCACCAGGCGGCTGCGGCCGGCCAGCAGAGCGACGCTCCACTCGTCGTCGCCGGCGACACCGGCCAACTTGACATAGGCATTGGCCAGCCGTCCATCCGAGTTATCGCGCCAGCCCTTGTCGCTAAAGGCCGTCCCTGCGATGAAAGCGTTCCAATGTTCGCCGCTGTCATAGCCATAGGCCAGGTCGGCGCGACGCTGGCCATTGCTGGTGCCCGATACGCCAAGATCGGCGCCCGGATGACTTTTCCCGGACTTGGTGCTCAACACCAGCGCGCCGCCCAGGGTATTGAGGCCATACAGTGGATTCGATCCCGGCGCCAGCATCACATTGCCGATCGCCGCCTCGGGCAGCATGTCCCAGTTGACCACGTCGCCGAATGGTTCGTTGACGCGCACCCCGTCCAGGTACACCGAAATCCCCTGCGACGCACCCAGCACCGGCGAGGCGCGAAAGCCGCGATAGGTGATGTCGTTCTGGAACGGACTCCCCGACACTTCGTTGATATTCACACCAGTCAGGTGACGCGCCATGAACTCACCGAGGTTTTGGCCGGCAGCGGCGCCCACCGCAATGGCGTTCGCCGTTTGCACCTGGTAGGGCAACTGGTTGCGGTCCACTCCCAGTCCAGGCAATGGCGCAACGCCGACGATATCCACCGACAGCATGGCGGTAGCCGAATACGCAGCCACTGCGCCATCGGCCGAAACAGCAGCGCCGCACGCCAGCAGCATGCCGCCGGCCGCCGCATAGCCGCGCATCACGGCATCTGCTCGTGCACGCCGTACCGGGCAAAGATGGCTTGCAGTTCGCCGGAGGCCTTCATTTCATTGACGGCAGCCTGGAGCAATCTCGCCATATCCTGGTCGTCCTTGCGCACCGCCATGCCCACAGCCCATCCTGCGCGCGGCAGGCGCTGGAACGCCACTTCGTTCAGCGGAAAGGCGGGATCGTCCCGGAACACGGCATCGATCTCGGAGCGGTTGGCCAGCACGGCGTCGAGCTGGCCCGACTTGAGTTGTTCCAGTGCTTCCGCGGCTGTGTCGAAAATCCGCACCTTCTCGCGGAAGCGTCCATTGCCTTCGCCCAGCAGCACCATCGCCGCGATGGAGACCTTCTCCACGCCGATGGTCTTGCCGCTCAGCGCATCAATGCCTTCAAAGCTCGGCATGCTGCGTGCACTGCGCACCAGCCGCACCGTCTCGACATGATAGGGCGCGAAGATGGTGACCTTGCCATTTTCGTTCATCAGTTGGGGTTCCACCGGCACGTGCAGCAAAATGTCCGCCGGTCCGTAGCCGAGGTAGTGTCCTTTCCAGACCATGTTGCGCAGGTCGTCGCCAAGGTTCTCACCGGCGGGAAAAGGCAGCAGGCTCAGTTTCAAGCCTAGCTTGGCGGCCAGCGCCTGCGCCACATCCACATCGATGCCCGCGCCCCGCTCGGAGAACGGCGCAAACTGCTCATACACCGCCACCTTGAGCGAACCGGATAGACGGATCTTGTCCCAGTCCGCGTGGGCGGGCGCCGCGACGCCCAGCAGCGCGGCGACGAGAGGAATCAGCGCGCCAGCGCGCAAACGAAAATTCGACATGGTCTGCTCCTCGATCAGTTGGCGGCGTCGCGACGGACTTCGAGGTAGGTCTTGATGGCCCACATGGCTTCCTGATTGAAGACCCCCTCAAACGGCGGCATGTAGACGGCGCCGTTACGCACCTTGCCGTGCCGGATCGAGTTCAGGAAATAGTTATCGGTCTCCTTGTAGCAGGCCTTCTTCTTGGTGTCATTTTTGACGTCGGTGCAGTCGCGATCCAGCTGGCGCAGATCCGGGGCTATACCGCCGGTGACGGCCTCCAGACCGTGGCAGCGGGCGCAGTTCTGGTTGTAGGCGGAGGTGCCGATTTTTAATGCAAGCTTGTTGCCGCGATAAGGATTCTGGTCCAGCCATTTTTCGCCGAGCGGCGTCAGGCCCGTGGTGTCCACCGCCTGCGGCACGACGTTGCCGTGGGCGGTGGCATAGAGGGATGTCGTGGCTGCGGCGGCGATGACGGTCACGATGGCGAGAATGCGGAATGGATGGTGCATGATGTCTCCTGGCTGTTTTAATGAGTGATATACAGCCATTGAGCAAATGCCATGCCACGCATTTCTCGCCTTGACCCATCGCACACCTGCTCCAATTTGGCACAGCTGTCACAACCCGGATGTTCAACGCAGGCTGACGGTCTGGCGTTTCCAGGCCGGGTCCTGCCAGCGATAGAACATGCTCAGCGACGACGGCTTGTCGGCGGTCTTCAACGTCGCCAGCGTGTTAATCTCCACCAGTTCAAAACTGCGCTTGAACTTGCCCTCGACACGGGCTTCCCGCGCCACCAGCATATTCTGTGATCCCGGCACCCAGCCGGCGAATTCGGCGTAACCAATGTCAGGATCGGCGGCGGCCGGCGGCAGCACGTCGACCAGCCAGCCGGCACTGGTCTGATGGAACAGCCACATCTCGCGCCAGCCGTCCATCGGTTGCACCGCCAGCGACAGCACCGTGCCCTGCGTATTGGCGCGTGCCGATGCAGGCCAGACAACGCCGTAACTACAGCGACGCGCCAACGCATGCTGCTGATCGTGTTTTGCGTCGACCAGCGCGACACAGGTTTCGCCCGGCTGCCCGGCCATCGTCAGTATGCGCAGGCCTCCCTGTGGCGCCGTGTCCTCCGCCGCCCAGCGCACACTTCCCACGCGTACACCGGCTTCGGCAAAGGCGGCGGCGTCGTCCTCGGTCAACTCCGCAGCTTCCACCATCCCCAGTTCATCCAGCGCATGCTGGGCTGGCGCTGCCGCCGGTTCGCCCTTGCGCGCCCGCGCAAACGCCACCGACGACCACACCGCCGCACGCCGCATGTGGATGCGATTGCGCACATGCGGCGGCAGATCCTTCATGTCGACTCGTTCCAGCACCTCGGCACGCCATTCGTCCAGCGCCACCCGCGCGCCGGGGCGCAGCGCCGGGTCCACACATTCCTGGCGCGTCAGCCCCAGCACCGCCGTTGCGCGTTGCTGCGGCTCCGACAGCATCGCCAGCACGCGCCTGTAGGCTTCGCCGTCGTAGCACAGCTGCATGCGGCCTTCACGCTCAAAGCTGCGGATACCGACGCCGTAATTGGATACCGCTTCCAGATGCGCGGCGATCGTGACATCGCCTTGCTTGCTCTGCTTGGAGGAAGCGCGCCGCGCCAACCGTTCTGCCATGGCGCCCAGCGCATCAAAGGGCTCCGCCGTGATCGCGGCCGCCGGTGCCGCCTTCAGGTAGGCCGCCGCATAGCTGATGCCCAGCGATTCGGCGCCCGGCGTATCGCGCAGGAAGCGCACCACCGACAGCAGCTCCGGTGCGTCGGCCGGCGCCAGCGAGACCCGGCGCACCTGCGAAGCGCGTATGTAGCCGGCGCGCTCGCGGCGATAGTCGTAGACCTGCAGGAAGTCCTGCTTCTCGCCGCGTATCTCCAGGCTGTCGCCTTGCCACAGGACGGCCTGCTGCTGCGCCGTATCCTTGGGCGCGGCGCGCAGCGCGGCCTGGTCCTGCGTAACGATCGCCAGTACGGCGGCAGCTGCAATCATCGACATGATTATTGTCCTTCCTTGGCGCTGTCCGCAGCTTCGGCGCTGACTGTCGCCATGCGCGGCTGCTTGCCCTGTTGGTTGCCCAGCAGCGCCGAGCCGATAAATCCGCCATCTGTCGGCGACGGCGCGATGATGACCGACACCTTGTCCGACAGTTTGTCCGCCATCGTCTTCTGGATCAGCAGCGGATTGCGGGTAATCAGATCACCCTCGCGCTCCATCTGCGCTGCGGCCACCTTGCCCACCAGTTCCTGGCGATAGGCTTCCGCATCCGCCAGCTTGCGGCGCGAATCGGCTTCGCCTGCGGCTTCAATGACGCGCGCCTGGGCGTTGCCCTCCGAGGTTTTGATGCGCGCCATTTTCTCCGCTTCCGCTTCCAGCTTGCGCTGCTCGATCTGCTTCTGCTTGAACGGCAGCACATGCGCCATCGCCTGCTCCTGCGCCCGGGCCGCGATGATCTGCTCGTTGCCGGAGGCTTCGGCTGCCTTTTCGCGGCGAATCTTGTCCGCATCGGCTTCGAGCGCGGTCTGCTTGACCTGCTTCTCCTTCAACTCCAGCGTATAGCGCATCTTTTCCGTTTCAAGTTCTTCGGCCAGCAGCTTTTCCATGCCGGCCTGGTATTCTTCCGGCAGTGTGATCTTGCCAATGGTGATGCCGCGCAGTGTGATGCCGTCGGCCGCCAGCTTGGGCTTGAGCTCAGCCTCGATCGCCTGCTGGATCTCGGCGCGTTTGGTCGAAAAAATCTCGCGCACGGTGTAGCGGGTGAACACCTTGTAGATCACGCCCTGCACCGCCGGCTCGACGATGGAACCATTGATGTCCGGCGGCAGCGACTGCGCCATGGCTGCCACACGGTTCACATCCAGCGCATAGCGCACCGACATGTCCACACCCAACGCCAGGCCCTCGACCGACTGGAATGGCGCATCATCGTTGCCGGCCGGGCGGTACACCTGGTCGCGCAGCGACACCTGGCGCAGCACATGCACACCGGGCACCATGAACACCGCGCCATCGCGCACGGTGATGGCGGAGCCGGTCAACTGGTTGATGCGGATACCCAGGCTGCCGTTTGCCACTTTGGCCATCGGTGGATGCGTGACCAGGCCATAGGCGCCGGCGCCGGCCAGGCCCAGCGCCACCAGCATCGCGCCGTTGCGGCGCATGCCGTTCACCGCAGCACCAGCGCCGCCGCTTAAAGTCGCGCGCACCGCCTGCGCCATCCGTTTGATCCGTTCTGCCATGATATTCACCTTCTGCTGGTTGTGTAAGTTCAGGGCCTATCCCTGGACTGCATGGTGCGCCGGATGTGGCGGAAGTATCAATGCTGCCGCCATCCGGCTTTGCTACGGCCGCGTGAAGAAATCCTCACAGCCGATTTGTGACTTTTCCCGTAAAAGCGTGGATACTCGCTGCATTGACAGTCAGTGGAGTACAGCATGGCCAAAGTCGCCGTCATCGAGGACGATCTGCCGACCAGCAATCAGCTGCGGGCGTGGATAGAATCGGCGCGGCCCGGCATCGTGGTCGACCAATGGTTCAGCCGCGACGACGCCGAAGCGGCGATCGCCCGCGAGCGCTACGACCTGGTCGTGCTCGACATCGAACTGGGACGCGAACGGCATGCGGGCGTCGCCATCATCAACGCCATCAACAAGCGGCACGCCACGCCGGTGCTGGTGGTGTCGGCCATGCCCGCCACCATTTACCGCAGCATCATGAAGGCGCTGGATGCCTGGGACTATCTGCAGAAAGCCACTTTCGAGGAAGCCGATTTCATCGAGACCTTCCTGGAAATCCTGCGCTCGGTGAAGGACAAGCCGGAGCCGGTGTCCGTCGTCGCCAGCGATGAGCTGAGCATGGATCCGCTGCGCCAGCGCACGCCGACCTGGCGCGGCCACCGCATCAACCTGCCGCTGACCGCGCAGCGCATCCTAGCGGCGCTGTTTGCGCGGCGTGGCCAGGTGGTGTCCTATGACGAGTTGTTCGAGGTAGTGAAGAGCGGCCGCAATCGCGACAACATCCGCAAGCATGTCAGCACCATCCGCGACGCTTTCCGCGAGATCGATCCCAGCTTCGCCTGCATCGAAAATATCCCCATGCGCGGCTTCCGCTGGGCCGACACCGAAAGCCGCTGACCGTGAACTGGCGTCGGCTCAGCCTCGTCCCGTACCGCCTGCGGCTGCTGCTGCGCGCGGCCTTCGTTTTCCTGATGGCGGCGACGGTGGGCCTGGCGCTGTCGGTGCTCCAGCAGGAGAAGCAGCTCAGCTACAAGAACTATCAAGGCAGCTTCCACAAGACGCGCGTGCAGGTGGCGGCGACGCTGCGCCATCCAACCGGCCAACTGGCACTGCTCAATCCACAGCCGGTAGCCAACGACGCGGCGCTGCATCCGCTGCTGCTCCCGTTTGCCGCGCTTGATTTCGACGACCTGCAAAAAGTGCAGCAGGCTGTGGCCATGTCCGGCTGCCTGGCGCAATATGGCAACAACGGCTCTCTGTGTGTCGGCATCGGTAACAATCCCTGGGCAGGCGGTTTCATTTATGTCGCCGGCACATTCGACGGCGCGCAGTTGGTCCCGCACACCCGCGGCGACCAGGTGGTGGATCAGGCGCACCGCGTCAAGGTCCGGGTCAGCCTGCGCGGCCAGACTTATGAATGGATCGCGCCATTCGAGGAAAGCAGCGAACCGCAAACGCCGGGACGCAGATACGCGGGCATGCGTGGCCGCTTGACCGGATTCGCCGCGGCCGATGTGGCGCGGGCCAAGGCGCCGGCGGTCAAGGACTTCCGCGGTTGGATCTGGCAGAACCCGCGCTGCACCGCCCCGTATCTCTCCGATGACGATCCGGCCTGCGCACGCAGCGCTTTCTTCTCGCTGCGATTGCCGGTCGGCGTGCTGCAAGATGCGCTGTTCGAAAAGCGCCGCCCCGTCTGGCCGCCTGAAGACCTGGACCACATCGATGTCCGCATTGCGGTGCTGCCACCGGGTGACGGTCCCCCACTGCTCGACAGTACCTCCGGCCCCAGTACGCCGCCGTTCTCGCTGGCGGACTTGAAGTCCATGCTGTTGCCGGGCGAAAGCCTGCAAATCCGTCGCCTGACAGATGGCGCATCGTCGGCAGCCACGCTGCCGCTGCTGGTGGCTCCAGTCGATCCTGAAGACCAGTCCTGGCATTTCGTCACAACGCTGATCCGTCATCTGCCGGTGGACGCCTATGACGTGCCGCTGGAGGCCAAGGAAGTCATCGCCACGCCGGCCGGAAGTTATGAGGTACTGCTCAAAGGCGATGTGCGCAGCGTCAGCAAAAGCCTGAGCGTGGTGGCCAGCCGGCTGGTGTGGTTTGTCGGCGCGATGCTGGCCGCGTTGATGCTGGCTTGGCTGGTGATCGAGATCGGCATCATCCGCCGCATCAAGGTGCTGATCAAGCGTGCCGACGATGTGGGCGAACGCGTCAAGGCCGCACGCGGCTTCTCCGAAGCCAACCTGGCCGATCTGCGCGGCGAGGACGAACTGGGCGTGCTGGCGACCGGTCTGCACGATTTGCTGCGCCGGGTACGGGAGGATGTCGAGCGCGAGAACATCCGCGCCGAGCAGGAGCGCGATATGTGGCACGCGGTTGGCCACGAGATCATGTCGCCCTTGCAGTCGCTGATGGTCCTGCATGGCGCCCCCGAGGACGAAAGCCATCGCTATATCACCCGCATGCAGCAGGCGATCCGCGTGCTGTATGGGCGCGCATCGCCAAGCGAAGCGTTTCAGTCATCGGAACTGCAGGTCACGGAGGTTGATTTGACGGCCTTCCTGCAGAACGTCGCCGAGAATGCGTCGTGCATCGGCATTCACGATGTGGTGTTCCAGGGCGCGGCCCAGGCGTTGATGGCGCGCGCCGATGAGTACTCGCTGGAAGACGTCGTCACTCATGTGCTGCGCAACGCCGAACGTTATCGCGTGCAGGGCAGCGCGATCACCATCGCACTGGAAGGCAGCGATACCGGCGCGACGATCACCATCCGCAACCGCGGACCGCAGATAGCACCTGACATGATCGCCAAGATTTTTGAATACGGCGTGTCGGACCAGCCGGAATCCGGGGCCAATGGCAATCGTGGCCAGGGCCTGTTTGTCGCGCGCACCTACATGGCCAAGATGGGCGGCACGATCGTCGCGCAAAATCTGGCCAATGGCGTATCCTTCATACTCAATCTACAGCGCAGCGGCTGACATGACATCTTCAACAACGCAGAAGTATGACGCCATCGTAGTCGGCAGCGGGCCAGGTGGCGCCAGCGTCGCG
This sequence comes from Duganella violaceipulchra, assembly GCF_019166075.1. Taxonomy (NCBI): domain Bacteria; kingdom Pseudomonadati; phylum Pseudomonadota; class Betaproteobacteria; order Burkholderiales; family Oxalobacteraceae; genus Duganella; species Duganella violaceipulchra. The sequence goes on from NZ_JAHTGR010000038.1 coordinate 23,197, forward strand.
CGCGAATTGGCACGCCGGCGGTTGCGCGTATTAGTGCTGGAACAAGGCAGCGCCGCTCCACTGCAGGGAACACTGTCGCAAATGGCCGGCATTGCCGCCGTGCCGGGCAAGGGAGCATTCATCCATCGCGACGGCTCACTACTGGTGAGCGGTATCGCCGCCGGCGGCACATCGACCATCAACTTCGCCACCGCCGCGCCGCCGCCACTGGCAATGTTTTCAGCGCACGACATCGATCTTGCGCCAGCACTGGAATCCTTGCGCGCCGAATTGCCGATGGGGCCTCTTCCCGATGAACTGATCGGCCCCATGGCCCGTCGCATCCAGCTGGGCGCCGAAGCGCAACAGATGGCCTGGCGCAAACTCGACAAGATGATACGGCCGCAGATTTGCCGCACCGGTTGCTGGCGTTGCGTGTACGGCTGCCCGTTCGGCGCCAAGTGGACCGCGCGCGATTTCCTGGACGAAGCGCGCCAGCTTGGCGCGACGCTGATCGACCAGGCTAAGGTCGATCAAGTCATCATCGATAACGGCCGCGCTACCGGCGTGCGCTATCGTCGCGATGGCGCTGTGCAGTTGGCGTTTGCGGAGAACGTGATCCTGGCTGCCGGCGGCATCGGTACGCCACGGCTATTGCATCGCTCAGGTTTGCATCCCGCCAGCAGTCCGTTCTTCAGCGATCCGGTGATCGCGGTCATGGGCCAGGTGGACGATATCGACGGCGGCGCCGAGGTGCCGATGGCGTCCGGCTTGTACTTGCACCAAGAAGGCATCGCATTGGCTGATATGACGCTGCCCAAGCCGATGTACCAGGCCTTTGCCGCGCAGGTCGGACGTGTGGACCGACTGATGGCGCACGCGAAAACGCTAACCTTGATGGTCAAGATCCGTGACGACATCGGTGGCGGCATCGGCCCACGCTGGGTCGACAAACCGTTGACGCCAGCCGACCGGCGCAAGCTGAGGGCCGGCGTGGATATGGCGCGGGGCATTTTGCGTGCGGCAGGCGCAAGGAAGATATTCAAGAGCTGGCACTTCGCCGCGCATCCGGGCGGCAGCGTGCGCATCGGCGAAGGCGTGGACAGTACGCTGCAAACCAGTACCGCCAATCTGTACGTCTGCGATGCGTCAGTGATTCCACAACCGTGGGGATTGCCGCCGACGTTGACGTTGCTATGCCTGGGCAAACGGTTGGGACAATATCTTTAGACGAAAAAAAGCCCCGACCAGGTGAGACGGCAGGCAATGCCTGTCGTTGAACGGAAGGGGCTTTCAAACGAAAAAAGCCCACCAGATCACTGGTGGGCTTTTCTCTTTATAACTAGCCTGACGATAACCTACTTTCACACTGGTTGCAGCACTATCATCGGCGCAAAGTTGTTTCACGGTCCTGTTCGGGATGGGAAGGGGTGGGACCAACTT
>NZ_JAHTGR010000039.1:0-22177 GCF_019166075.1 Duganella violaceipulchra
CGCCTATTTCATTACTTCTTGTGAACATTTGATATTTTAAGTATCAGCAGGACTAGCCTGCTGTGCACTTTCATCAAACGTCCACACTTATCGACTGTAAATTTTTAAAGAACTTCAATTCGGTACTACTTGCAACCGGCGACAAAGCGTTGTGTTTGTCAGTTGCGAAGAAGGAAGATTATGAGGCGTTTTCAGCATTTCGTCAACCTTCTTTTTCTCCGCTCTTCGCTGCATTTACATGCTGCGTTTTGCGGGGAGGCGAACTATAGCAAGAGCTGCCGCCGCTTGCAAGGGTAAAATACCGACTTCACCGATTTATAAGTCGCCCACATGTTCATTCCAACTATCCCTACTACCAAGAACGAGACGCTGGCCGCGCTGCTGGACAATGCCATCAACAATAAGACCAAGCCGCTGGGTAGTCTGGGCGTACTGGAATCACTGGCCAAACAAATCGGCCTGATACAGAACACGCGTGCACTCGCCATCACGCAGCCAGCCATCCTGGTGTTTGCGGCCGATCACGGCGTGGTCGCGGAAGGCATCTCCGCCTACCCGCAGGACGTGACCTGGCAGATGGTCGAGAACTTCCTCGCGCGCGGCGCCGCCATCAATGTCTTCGCCACGCAGACCAACTGCGAACTGTGCGTCATCGATGCCGGCGTCAATCACCACTTCGGGCCGCGCGACGGCCTGATCGACCGCAAGCTGGCGCCCGGCACCCGGAACTTCGCGCAGGAACCGGCGATGAGCCGCGCTACTTGCGAAGCCGCCCTGGCCGCTGGCATGGCCCTGGTCGCAGAACTGGACGGCAACGTGGTCGGCTTCGGCGAGATGGGCATCGGGAACACTACCGCCGCCGCCGCGTTGATGCACAAGCTGACCGGCATCCCTGTCGAGCAATGCGTGGGCGCTGGCACCGGCCTGTCCGCGGAAGGCGTCCTGCGCAAGCAACACGTGGTCGAAGCGGCAGTCGCCAAACACGCCGTCGCAGTCGAACCGCTGGACGTGCTGGCCACTTTCGGCGGCCTGGAAATCGCCATGATGACCGGCGCCATGTTGAAGGCGGCCGAGTTGCGCAAGATATTACTGATCGACGGCTTCATCGTCACCAGCGCGCTGCTGGTCGCCGCTCGCATGCAGCCGGACATCCTGGACTACTGCGTCTTCGCTCACTGCTCCGATGAAAGCGGCCACCAGCAAATGCTGGCCGCGCTGGGCGCAAAGCCGCTGTTGAACCTGGGCCTGCGTTTGGGCGAAGGCACCGGCTGCGCGCTGGCGCTGCCGCTGCTGCACGCGTCGGTCAACTTCCTGAACCAGATGGCCACGTTCGAGTCGGCCCATGTCAGCGAAAAGTCCGAGTAAGCGCCGTGCATCAACTACGTTTGTTCTTCACCGCGCTCCAGTTCTTCACCCGCCTGCCGATTCCCGCCTGGGTGGGTTTCGATCCTGCGTGGCTGAACCAGGCGTCACGTTATTTTCCAATGGTCGGCGTGGTGGTCGCGGCCATCACGGCCGGCGTCTACGCGCTGGCCGCAGTGTTCCTCCCCGCTCCGGTCGCAGTGCTGCTGTCGACGTCCGCCGGCATCTACGCCACCGGCGCCTTCCATGAAGACGGCTTTGCCGACATGTGCGACGGCTTCGGCGGCGGCATGACGCCCGAACGCGTACTGGACATCATGAAGGACTCACGCATCGGCGCTTACGGCGCCATTGGCATCATCTGCCTGCTGGCCACCAAGTGCGCGGCGCTATCGATGCTCCCGCCGTTGCAAGCGATTGCGGCGCTCTTCGTCGCCCATCCGCTGTCGAGATTAATGGCCACCTCGCTGATCTGGCGTCTCGACTACGCGCGCGCCGAAGGCAAGGCCAAGCCACTGGCGCAAAAGATGAGCACCGCCGAATTCGCACTTGCCGTCGCCACCGCAGCCATTCCCGCGCTGGCGATGATCTCCTGCGGGTGGCTGACGTGGCCCGCGCTGGCTGCGGGCATCCTCGCCGCCGCCATCGCCACCGCCTGGCTGGCCCACAAATTCGTCCGTCGCATTGCCGGCTATACCGGCGACTGCCTCGGTGCGGTGCAGCAGCTTAGCGAGGTGGCGTTCTACTTGTGCGTATTGGCCAGCATGCGCCACGGCGCCCTGCCCTGGTAACACTGTGCAGCTGATATTGGTCCGCCATCCGCAACCGCTGATCGCACCCGGCATCTGCTATGGCCGCAGCGATCTCGCCGTGGCGCCCGTGCAGCTGGCGCAAACGCTGGCCGCCTTGTCGACCACACTGCCCCAAGGCCTGCCTCTCTATAGCAGCCCGCTACAACGCTGCGCCACATTGGCGGCGCAACTGGCGGCGCCGCTGCGCTCCCCCGCACCGCTGCTGGACGCCCGCATCGCGGAGATCGATTTCGGTGACTGGGAACTGCGTCCCTGGGACGATATCGCGCGCGCCGACATCGATGCTTGGGCCGCGGACCTGGTCAACTACCACCCGGGCGGCGGAGAAAGCGTGCTGCAAATGGCCAGCCGCATCGCCGCCTTTTACGCCGACCTCCAGCGCCAGCAGCGCGACGCCGTCGTCATCTGTCACGCCGGCGCAATGCGTCTGCTGTCGGCCTGCCATGCCGGCCTGCCCCCTGCCGAAATGGCGCTGCAAGCCGCTCGCCATCCGCATCAAATCGCCTACGGCGCCACGCTGGTGCTGCAAAACTAAACCGCCGCCCCATGACCGCCGCCGCACAAACCCGTATAATGACCGGGTTTTGGTGCCCGCGCGTCTGTCCAGATGCGCAGTTAAACGGGAAACATGAAGCTCTGTATGAGTGCACGTGTGCTGCCCCCGCAACGGTAAGCAAGTGTCGCAGCTGATGCGCGACAAACCTCCTCTGACAAACCACTGTGCTCCGCATGGGAAGGTGAGGTGGTCTAACTTGCCAGCCCGGATACCGGCCAAATCAGGTGGAAGCGAGCGAACGGGATGTGCGCGAACGGATGGAGCCGACAACAACGGCTACGCAGCACGCATCTCTCAATTCTCCGCTTCTGTTCAATCTGGCCCACGGGGACGTCGGCCGGTTGCTATTAACAGAAAAACTACATCATGATCCTTCGTATCTCCTGCCCTGCGGCCCTGACGTCGCTGGCGCTGGCAATGGCCGCCTCCTATGCACACGCAGAACCAACCGCCGGCACCGTGCTGGTCACCGCCACCCGCAGCCCGCAGGCCCTGGCCGACGTGATCAGCGACAGCATCACCATCAGCGCCGAACAGATCGCCGAATCCGGCGCCGGCTCCATCGTCGACCTGCTGCAGCGCCAGCGCGGCATCGAGATCGCCCGCACCGGCGGCTCCGGCACCAACGCCACCGTGTTTATCCGCGGCGCCAACAGCAACCAGAACCTCGTGCTGGTCGACGGCGTGCGTATCGGCTCGTCGACCACCGGCGCCGCCAACTGGAGCGCCATTCCGCTCACCGCCATCGATCATATCGAAATCGTCTACGGCCCACTGAGCTCCCTGTACGGCGCCGACGCCATCGGCGGCGTGATCCAGATCTTCACCAAGAAGGGCAAGGGCGCGCCGGCGTTCACCGCCTTCGCCGGCTACGGCACCGACAACACCCGCGAAGGCGATGTATCGCTCTCCGGTGCCACCGGCGGTGAACACAGCATCAGCTATGCGATCAGCGCCGGCAAGGAAAAATCGGATGGCTTCTCGTCCACCCGTCCTGGCAACTTCTCCTACAACGCCGACAAAGATGGCTACGACCGCGAAAACGCAGCAGGTCAATTCAGCCTGCGCCTGGCCGAAGGCCATGAAATCGGTACGCTGCTCCTGCGGAGCAAACTGAAGTCCCAGTATGACAGCGGTTCCTCGTCCTACGATACGCGCTCGGCGGCAAAGCTCGAAAACGCCGCCATCTACAGCAAAAACCAGATCCTGCCGATCTGGCAAAGCCTGGTCCAGTATTCGCAGACCAAGGACGACGGCGCCAACTACAGCGGCCCCCTGGCATCGAACTACTCGCAGATCAATACCAAGCAAACCACCTTCACCTGGCAGAATGATGTGCAGATCGGCGCCGACGTACTGCAACTGCTGTACGACCATCGCAAGGAAGAAGTCGTGACCAACGGCTTCAAATTGGACAAGCCACAAAGGACCACCAACTCCCTCGCGGCCTCGTACAACGCCCGTCGCGGCGACAACCTGTTCAACGCCAGCGTGCGTCGCGATAAATCGCTCTACGGCTCGAAGAATACCGGCTCGCTAGGCTACGGCTACAACTTTACGCAAGCGCTGCGCGCCACCGCCAGCTACGGCACCAGCTTCCGCGCACCGACCTACAATGAACTGTACTACCCGTCCTACGGCAATCCAGCCAACAAACCGGAACTGGGCAAGAACGCCGAAATTGGCCTGCGCTACGACAGCGGCGCCACAGCGCTGAACGCCAGCTATTACCGCAACCGCTTGACCGACCTGCTGGTGAACACCACGCCATGTCCGTTCTCTGGTGCGAAGAGTGGCTGTGCCTACAACGTCAACCACGCGCTGCTTGAAGGCCTGACCATGGGCGCAAGCCAGCAGTTGGGCCGCGTCAATCTGGCCGCCACCATCGACCTGCAAGATCCAAAGGACGAAACCAGTAACAAACGCTTGCAGCGCCGCGCCAAAAAGCACGGTAATCTGATGGCCGACTACAGCGCCGGTGCACTGAAGGCCGGTGTGGAACTGGAATTGTCCGGCGACCGCTACGAAGACGCCGCCAACAGCAACCGCCTGGGCGGCTATGGCCTGGTCAATCTGTACGCGACCTACCACTTCAACCGCGACTGGTCGGCGCTGGTTCGCTGGAACAACATCGGCGACAAGCAGTATGACCTGGCCCGCAATTACGCCACGCCGATGTCCAAGCTGTTTGCCGGTATCCGCTACGGCTACAAGTAAGCGCTAATGGTGTAACCTGCCGGGCGTGGGGCGCAACCGCCGCGCGCCCGGCAGTCTCTCTTTTTTGAAAGCAGTGCATGCATTCTTTCTCCCGCAATCTGCGACAGCGCGCCGCCGTCACCCTGACAGGCTTGGTGCTGTTCGCGTTTGCCAGCCTGGTTTTCTCGGGCATGACCGGTTCGGTCTCCATACCCCTCTCCGATATTCCCGCGGCAGTCAGTGAGCTGCTGCATGGCCAAAGCCAGACATTGGCCTCCACCCTGCTCGACTTGCGCCTGAGCCGCGCGCTGACCGCCTTCGTCACCGGCGCCGCCCTGTCGCTGGCGGGCGTAATGATGCAGGCGTTGTTGCGCAACCCGCTGGCCGATCCCTATGTACTCGGCATTTCCGCCGGCGCGTCCGTCGGCGCCCTGGCCGCACTGCTGTTCGGCTGCGCCATCTGGATGGTGGACGCGTCGGCCTTCGGCGGCGCGGTCGCCGTCTCGATGATGCTGTACCTGCTGGCCCGGCGCGACCTGCGCGGCGGCGCGGCGGCCGAAGGCGGCACCGCCTTGCTGCTGCTGACCGGCGTGATCCTGTCGTCCGCCTGCATGGCGATGGTGACGCTGATGCTCTCCATCGCCCCTGAAAGCCGCTTGCGCAGCATGGTGTTCTGGATGATCGGCGACCTGGCCGGTGCGCCGATGCGCGCGCTGCCCTGGATCGTGCTGGCCGGCGGCCTGGTATTCGCCCTGCGCAGCGCCCGCTCCATGAACGTGATGGCGCTGCACGCCGAAGCCGCCGCCACGCTGGGCATCCGCGTCGGCGCTTTGCGCAAGGGCCTGTTCTTCGCGTCCGGACTGCTGACCGCCAGCGCCGTCACCAGCGCCGGCAGCGTCGGCTTCGTCGGCCTGATCGTGCCGCATGCGTGCCGCTTCGCAGTCGGCGCCGATCACCGCGTGCTGATCCCGGCGGCGGCGCTGGCCGGCGGCACCTTCCTGCTGCTGGCGGACACGCTGGCCCGCACCATCATCGCGCCGCAGCAGCTGCCAGTGGGCGTGCTGACTGCGCTGATCGGCGCGCCGGTCTTCCTGTACCAACTGCACCGTTTGCGCAAATGATGATCAGCACCCACAACCTCTCCCTGAAAATCGGCCAGCGCCAGCTGATAACGAATCTGAACTGGCAGGTACGCGAAGGCGAATGCTGGAGCGTCATAGGCCGCAACGGCGCCGGCAAGAGCACCCTGCTGAAAACCCTGGCCGGCCTGCGCAACCCGGACGCCGGCTACGTCGCCATCCAGCAGCGCGAGCTGCCCGATTGGCCACTGGCCGAGCTGGCGCGCCAGCGCGCTTTCCTGGCACAGAGCCGCAGCGACGCTTTCGCCTACAGCGTGATCGAAACCGTGCTGTCGGCGCGCCACCCCTACCATGGCAACCGCTATTGGGAAGGCAGCGACGACCACGCCATCGCGCTGAAATCGCTGGAAGCGATGGAAGTGGCCGACCTGGCCGAGCGCGATGTGCGCACCTTGTCCGGCGGCGAACGCCAACGCGTGGCCATCTCCGCCATGCTGGCGCAGGACACGCCGCTGCTGCTGCTCGACGAACCCGCCAATGCGCTGGACCTGGCGCACCAGGTCAGCGTCATGGGCCTGCTGGCGCGCCTGTGCCGCGAACAGGGCAAGACCGCTGTCATGATAGGACACGACCTGACGCTGGCGCACAGCGTCTCCACCCACGCGCTGCTGCTGATGGGCGACGGCCGCTGGCTGGCCGGCACCACGGCGGAGGTGATGCGGGCCGAGATCCTGGGCGACTACCTGGGCCACCCGATCGACATCATCCAGCACGGCAAACGCAGCATCTTCATCCCCAAAGAGGACTTTGCATGACCCAACAGAATACCGGCGACATCGACGAACAAACCGCAGCGTTGAACGAACGTCACCGCGTGCGCATGGAACGCAAAAAAGCCATCATCGACGCCAAGATCGCCGCCGCCGACAAGCAGATCGGCATCATCATCGTCAATACCGGCAACGGCAAGGGCAAGAGCTCCAGCGGCTTCGGCATGGCGATACGCGCCATGGGCCACGGCATGAAGGTCGGGGTGGTGCAGTTCATCAAGGGCGCGATGCAGACCGGCGAAGAGTTGTTCCTGCGCCGCTTCCCGGAGGAAGTCAGCTTCCACTCGATGGGCGAAGGCTATACCTGGGAAACCCAGAACCGCGAACGCGACATCGAAAAAGCGCAGCTGGCCTGGGAACAGGCGAAGCGCTTCCTGGCCGATCCCGACATCGGCCTGGTGGTATTCGACGAACTCAATATCGCCCTGAAGTACCGCTACCTGGACGTCGAAACCGTCATCAACGATTTGCTGGCGCGCCCGGCGATGCAGCATGTGGTCATCACCGGGCGCGGCGCGCCACCGGAGCTGATCGCCATCGCCGATACCGTCACCGAAATGGAAGTCGTCAAGCACGCCTTCAAGGCCGGCATCGGCGCCCAACTCGGAACCGAGTGGTAATGACGACGCACGTCGAAGTGAAGGCCCTGCTGGTGGCTGCTGTCGCCTCCGGACAGGGCAAGACCACGGTGACCGCCGCGCTGGCACGCAAACTGGCGCGCCAGGGCAAGCGCGTGCGCGTGTTCAAATGCGGCCCGGATTTCATCGACCCGATGCTGCTGGAACGCGCCAGCGGCGCGCCGGTGCGCTCGCTGGACCTGTGGATGGTCGGCCATGAGCTGTGCCGCAGCCAGCTGGCGCAAGCCGCCTCCGAAGCGGATGTGATCCTGATCGAAGGCGTCATGGGCCTGTATGACGGCACCCCGTCGTCGGCCGACCTGTCGCGCGAATTCGGCGTGCCGGTCATGGCGGTGATCGACGCCGGCGCCATGGCGCAAACCGCCGGCGCACTGGTCCACGGCCTGCGCGACTATGGCCCGGTGGAGATGGCGGGAGTGATCGCCAACCGCGTCGCCAGCGAAGGCCATGCCAAGATGGTAGCCGCGTCGCTGCGCGATATTCCGCTGTTTGCGACCTTGCCGCGACAGGCCAAGTCGCTGCCCGAGCGCCACCTCGGCCTGGTGCTGCCGGGCGAAGTCCTCGATATCGACCAACTGCTCGACAACCTGGCGGACCAGCTGGTGTTCGACGAAGCGGCCTGGGAGCGTTTGCGTCCGGTGCGCATCGAAATTCCGCCAGCGACGGCGCCGCAGGCACCGCTGCTGGCCGGCCACACCATCGCCATCGCCCGCGATCCAGCCTTCATGTTTATCTATCCGGCCAACCTGGATACGCTGCGCCAGCTGGGCGCGACGCTGAAATTCTTCTCGCCGCTGGCCGACGAAGCCATACCGGCCGAAGCGGACGCCGTGTACCTGCCGGGTGGCTATCCAGAACTGCATGCCGAAGCACTGTCGCAGGCCGGCGTATGGCAGGCGTCGATGCGCGCGGCTCATGCGGCCGGCACCCCCATTGTCGCCGAATGCGGCGGCATGATGGCGTTGGCCGACACCCTGGCCGACCAGGCGGGCGCGGTGTGGCCAATGGCCGGCTTGCTGCGTGGTGCAGTGGCGATGCAGGCGCGCCTGGCGGGCCTTGGATCACAGGGACTGCCGACGGAGCAAGGCGTCCTGCGTGGCCATACCTTCCACTACTCCAGGCTGGAGACAGCAGTGGCGCCAACGGCGTACACTATCAAGCATCCGTCGGCCGTGCAGGGTGAAGCCTGGTATCGCGTCGGTTCGCTGACGGCTTCATATTTTCACGCTTATTTCCCATCCAATCCGGCGGCGGTTGCCGCCCTGTTTTCTAGGAGCGCAGCATGACACGTACACTGGTTCTGGGGGGCGCACGCTCAGGCAAGAGCGGCTATGCCGATCGCCTGGCCATTGAATCGGGCAAGGAAGTCGTCTACATCGCTACGGCCACCGCCAGCGATGTCGAAATGACGGCGCGCATCGCACATCATCGCGCCGGCCGGCCCAGCGAATGGACCACCGTCGAAGAGCCGCTTGCACTTGGCAACCAGCTGCTGCGCTGGTCCTCGCCGGACCGTTTGATCCTGGTCGACTGCCTCACGCTATGGCTTAGCAACCTGCTGTTCAGCAGCGGCGAGACCTACCCGGAAGTTGGCGAAATCGCGCTGCCCGCGCTATTCCACGAGCAGCAGGACATGCTGGCCAGCGCGCTGACCAAGTGCACCAGCGACGTGGTGCTGGTATCGAACGAAGTCGGTATGGGCATCATGCCGTTCGGCGCGATCTCGCGCTGTTTTGTGGACGAACAGGGGCGACTGAACCAGGCCATGGCCGCCATATGCGACCGCGCGGTATTCGTCGCCGCCGGCCTGCCGCTGGTGTTAAAAGGGACGGCGTGCTGACAGGCTTGAGCTTCAGCGTCGTCGCCCTGCTGATGGTGGCGGGCGTGCTGCTCGACCTGATGCTGGGCGAAGCGCGCCGCTGGCATCCGCTGGTCGGCTTCGGCAACCTGGCGATGGCGCTGGAGCGCCGCCTCAACCGCGGCGGCCTGCGCTTCTGGCGCGGCGCGCTGGCCTGGATGCTGGCGGTTCTGCCGTTGACCGCACTTGCCGCGCTGCTGGTCCGGCTGCTGGGCGCCAATGGCGCGCTGCCGTGGATTGCACATGCCGTCATGCTTTATTTTTGCCTCGGCCTGCGCAGCCTGCGCGACCACAACCTGCCCATCGCGGACGCGCTGGCGCAAAGCGATCTACCCAACGCCCGCCTGCTGACCGCCCGCATTGTCAGCCGCGACACCACCAGCGCCAGCGAAATCGAACTGACCAAGGCCAGCGCCGAATCCCTGCTTGAAAACGGCAACGATGCCGTCTTCGGCACGCTGTTCTGGTTCATCGTCGCCGGCGGCCCTGGCGCGGTGCTGTTCCGCATGGCGAATACGCTCGATGCGATGTGGGGCTACCGCACTGCGCGGCTGCTGCAATTCGGCTGCAGCGCCGCCCGCATCGACGACGCCCTTAACTACATCCCCGCGCGCCTGACCGCCCTCTCCTACGTGCTATTGGCGCCCGGCCTGCAGGGAAAACTGCGCGCCTGGCAGTGCTGGCGCACGCAAGCCCCGGCCTGGAGCAGCCCGAATGCCGGTCCCGTAATGTCCAGCGGCGCCGGCGCGCTCGGCGTGCAGCTGGGCGGCGCCGCCATTTACGACGGCGAACTGGAACAGCGGCCACCGCTGGGCGAAGGTCAGCCCGCCACCGGCGCCGACATCAGCCGCGCATGGCGCCTGGTCGCGCGCACCACGGCGCTTTGGCTGACCATCGCCTGCGCCGCCGCAGCATGGATGGAGTGGGCACATGCTTGAACACGGCGGCAATCTGCGCGATGCCGCGCTGCGCTTCGGCCGCGACGACTGGCTCGACCTCTCGACCGGCATCAACCCGCACTGGTATCCCGCGCCTGCGCTGCCGGGCAATGCGTGGCACCGCCTGCCGGAAGCAGACCCCGAACTGGCGCGGGCCGCGGCAGCATACTATGGCGCGCCGTTGATGCTGCCGGTCGCTGGCACGCAAGCCGCCATCCAGGCCCTGCCCCGGCTGCGCAAGCCATCGCGCGTGACCGTCGCCGCACCATCGTATGCGGAGCATGCGCACCACTGGAACGACCACGGACACACGCTGACGCAAACGCCATATGAAGCGTTGGACGCGGCAGTGGCGCACAGCGACGTCATGGTCATCTGCAATCCCAACAACCCGACCGGCGCCAGCGTACCCGCCGCCCAATTGCTGCAATGGGCGGACCAGCTGGCGGCGCGCGGCGGCTGGCTGGTGGTCGACGAAGCCTTTGGCGACACTGCGCAGCACAATAGCGTGGCCGCGCACAGCGGACGTCCGGGCCTGATTGTTTTGCGCTCGGTCGGTAAGTTCTTCGGACTGGCAGGTATCCGGCTGGGCTTTGTGGCCGCGCACGAAGACCTGCTGCGGGAACTGGCGGACCTGTTGGGGCCATGGGCGGTGAGCGGCCCGGCACAGCACATCGCCCTCTCCGCGCTCAACGACCACGCCTGGCAGAAAAACACACTCCAGCAGCTTCTCGCGAGCGGCGAGCGCTTGCGGCAACTGCTGGCGGCGCACGACATCCGCTCGACCGGCACGGCGCTGTTCCAATGGTGGAGCGAAGACCGCGCGGAAGCCTTCTGGCAGCACATGGCGGAACGCGGCGTCTGGGTGCGGCTGTTCAAACATGCCGCACGCGGCATCCGCCTCGGCCTGCCGCCCGACGAAACGGGCTGGCAGCGGCTGAAGACGGCACTAAAAGAATGGAACAACAAGGAATCCACATGAACAAACTGACGATCAAACTACTGGCCAGCCTGGCGACATTGGCAATGGCCAGCAGCGCCAGCGCCGCCATCTCGGTGCGCGACGACGACGGCAACATCGTCACGCTGCAAAAGCCGGCGCAGCGCGTCATCGCCATGGCGCCGCACGTGACGGAGCTGCTGTACGCGGCCGGCGGCGGCGACAAGATCGTCGGCGCGGTCACCTATAGCGACTATCCGGAAGCGGCAAAAAAACTGCCTCGCATCGGCGACAACCGCCAGGTCGACATGGAGCGCGTCATCGCCATGAAGCCGGACCTGATCGTCATCTGGCTGCACGGCGCCTCCGAGCGCCAGATCGAAACGCTGCGCCAGTTGAACATACCGATGTTCCACAGCGAGCCGACAAAACTGGACGGCATCGCCGACAACGTGCAGCGCCTCGGCCAGTTGATGGGCACCGAAAGCGTCGCGCAGCCGGTCGCCGCCGAGATCCGCCAGCACTTCGCCGCGCTGGCCAAACAGTATGCCAACCGCCCGCCGGTGCGGATGTTCTACCAGGTGTGGGACAAACCGCTCTACACGCTCAACGGCACCTCCATCGTCAGCGACGCGATGCGCCTGTGTGGCGGCGTGAACATCTTCGCCGACCTGAAGGTGACGGCGCCCGTGGTCAGCAACGAAGCGGTGCTGCAAGCCGATCCCGAAGCGATCTTCGGCACCAGCGAGAAGAACTACGGCGGCGTGGGCCTGTGGCGTCCCTACACGACGATGAAGGCGGTCCGCAGCGACAACCTGTTCACCCTCGACGGCGAACTGCTCAATCGCGCCGGCCCGCGCATGGTCGCCGGCACCACCGCCCTGTGCGAAAAACTGGAACTGGTGCGACAGCGCCGCAAGAATTGATATGAGCTTTCCCTATGCGACCCTGATGGTTCAGGGCACCACATCCGACGCCGGCAAGAGCACTGTCGTTGCTGCCCTGTGCCGGCTGCTCAAGCGCCAAGGCGTGCGCGTGGCGCCGTTCAAGCCGCAGAACATGGCGCTCAACAGCGCCGTCACCGCCGATGGCGGCGAGATCGGCCGCGCCCAGGCGCTGCAGGCCATCGCCGCCGGCGTGGCGCCGCATACCGACATGAACCCGGTGCTGCTTAAACCGTCGAGCGACATCGGCGCGCAAGTCATCATCCACGGCAAGGTGCGCGCCGAGATGAACGCGCGCGACTACCATCAATACAAGACCGTGGCGATGCAAGCGGTACTGGAATCGCACGCGCGCCTGCTGGCGCAGTACGACAGCGTGATCGTCGAAGGCGCAGGCAGCCCGGCGGAGATCAACCTGCGCGACCGCGACATCGCCAACATGGGTTTCGCCGAAAAAGTCGATTGCCCGGTGATACTGGTGGCGGACATCGACCGTGGCGGCGTGTTCGCGCACATCGTCGGCACGCTGTCCTGTTTATCGGAGAGCGAACGCGCCCGTACCATCGGCTTTGTCATCAATCGCTTCCGGGGCGACATCAAGCTGCTGGAGCCGGGCCTGGAGTGGCTGGAGCAGCAAACCGGCAAGCCGGTGCTGGCGGTACTGCCGTATCTGCACGGCCTGTTCCTCGACGCCGAGGATGCGGTGCAGCCGGTGCAGGCTTCGCGCGGCGCCTTCCGCGTAGTGGTCCCGAGCCTGCCGCGCATGAGCAACCACACCGATTTCGACGCCCTGCGCGCACATCCGGACGTGGACCTGCACTTCGTGCGCCAGGGCGAGCCGATACCGGCGGCCGATCTGGTCATCCTCCCCGGCAGCAAGAACACGCGCGGCGATCTCGAATGGCTGCGCGCCCAGGGATGGCCGGAACAGATCAGCCGCCACCTGCGCTACGGCGGCAAGGTGATCGGCGTCTGCGGCGGCTTCCAAATGTTGGGCCGAAACGTGACCGATCCGCTGGGCATGGAAGGCCCGGCCGGCACGTCGCCCGCGCTCGGACTGCTCGACATGAACACCGAAATGACGGCCGACAAACGGCTGGTGCAGGTACAGGGCGTATGCGCCTTCGACGAAGAAAGTGCCAGAGTCAGCGGCTACGAAATCCACATGGGTACCTCGACCGGCAGCGCGCTCCAAACGCCGGCCTTCACCATCGACGGCCGCCCCGAAGGCGCGATCTCGGCGGACGGCCAGATCCTCGGCACCTATTTGCATGGCCTGTTCGATACGCCGCAAGCCAACAGCGCGCTGCTGCGTTGGGCCGGCCTGCACACGCAGAACACGGTGGACACCAGCGCACTGCGGGAGGCGAGCCTGGACCGCATCGCCGACGCCACCCAGCCGCTGATGGACGCTTTGCTTGCATTGCACGACAAGGAGACATCCGCATGAACACCACCAGCCCACACGCCTTCTCACCCGCCGAAATCGAAGGCGTCTACCGCGCCATCCGTGAGCGGCGCGACGTCCGCCATTTCAAGCCAGGCCCGCTGGAACCGGGGCAGCTGGAACGCTTTATCGGAGCCGCCCATAATGGTCCCAGCGTCGGCCTGATGCAACCATGGCGCTTCATCCGCATCTCCACTCCGGCGTTGCGCGCGCAGATCCACAAACACGTGAACGAGGAACGCATCAAGACCGCCGAAGCGCTGGGCAAACGCGCCGAAGAATTCATGCAGCTCAAGGTGGAAGGCATACTGGCGTGCGCCGAAGTGCTGGTGGTCGGCCTGATCGACAAGCGCGATCAATATGTATTTGGCCGCCGCACCATGCCGGAGATGGACCTGGCGTCCGCGGCCTGCGCGCTTCAGAACTTCTGGCTGGCCGCGCGCGCGGAAGGCATAGGCGCCGGTTGGGTGTCGATGTTCGATCCGCAGCAGATGCGCGATATCTGCGGCATGCCGGATGGCAGCCAGCCGATTGCCGTGCTATGCGTCGGCCACGTGCACGAGTTCTACACCGCGCCGATGCTGGAGCTCGAAAAATGGGACCAGCGCCGGCCGCTGTCCGACATCATGTTCGAAGACCGCTGGGACAATCCCGCAAGCGCAGCTTAAGCTCCGCTGCATTCCTCGATCTTGCGGTTGCCCGGTCCCGGCAAGGTGCGCAGGCTGCGCTCTGTCGCGACTATGAACTCGCGCTTGAAGACCGTGTCGACGAAACGCCAGTCGCAGCGAACCTGCTCGTGGCTGGCGGTGACGATCATATAGCCACGCTTGCTGGTCTGCGCGTAGTACAGCGGTTCGATCAAATCCACCATCATGCTTGCCACATCCTCGGGATCCCGATCCGGGTATGCGCCCTCCATTCCCGGCGATGACACCGATGCCGTCGCGAACTCCACGCCAACCTGGCTTCCCTGCGCATCGTGCAGATCGCTAGCCCAGGCGTTGTGCGTGTCGCCGGCCAGTACCACCATGTTCTTGCGATGGCGCTGCATCATGGCGAACACCAGCTCGCGGTCGTTCTGGTAGCCGTCCCACGAATCCATGTAGCACGGCAGCGTCGATGCGGACAGCCAGCGCTTTTCCGGGCCGCTGACGCAGGAGGGATCGGCGGCGGCACGCTTCTTCAGCGCCGAATAATCCGTGCAATTGCATTCACCCATAGCGACTGCGGTCGGATACTCCATGCGCGCCATCAGCACCTGCTGGCCCAGCATCTGCCAGCGCGCATTGGAATCCTTGACCTGACGTTCCAGCCACGCCATCTGGTCGGCACCCATCATCTGCCGGCGCGGCGAACATACGTCGTGCTTGTACTTCTCGACATCGAAACGCTGATGCTCGTCGTAGTAGGACGACATCATCAACTGCTGGTCGCGGCCGATCAGTCGCGTATCGAGCATGTGCAGCGACACCACGCCGCCGAAGTCGAAGGAGCGATAGATCTTCTCCGGCGTCGCTGGATCGGGGGCGCGGATCGGCATCCACTCGTGGTAAGCGGTCATGGCCGCCACCTTGCGCAAGGTGAAGGGGCCGAACTCGGAAGCCTTGTGCTCGGCCGAGCCGTCGCGCCAGGTGTCGTCGGCAAATTCGTGATCGTCCCACACGGCGATGAATGGCATCGCCGCGTGCACCGCCTGCAAGTCGGGGTCGGTGCGGTACTGTGCGTAGCGGCGGCGATAATCCTCCAGCCGCAGCAGCAACTCGCGCGGTTCGGACACCCGGCCCAGCGCCTCGGCATTGCCGCAGGCGTAACCGGTGCTTTCGTATTCGTAGATATAGTCGCCGATGTGCAGCGCGGCGTCGATATCGTCCTGGCGCGCTGCGTCGGCGTAGACGTTGAAGTAACCGGACGGATAATTCGAACAGGAGAACACCGCCAGCCGGACCTGGCGCACATCGCCACGCGGCAGCGTCTTGGTGCGTCCAATGGACGATTTCACCGTATCGACTGCGAACTGATAGTAGTAGACGTGGCCCGGCAGCAGGCCGGCGGCATCCACCTTGACGGTAAAGTCCCTCTGCGCCGACGTGCTGACGCTGCCATTGGCCACCACCGCCTGCATGGCCGGATCGGTGGCCATCTGCCAGCGCACGGCGATGTCGCCGCTTTCGTCGCTGCGGCGCGGCGTCACGCGGGTCCACAGTATCACCCGGTCGCCGAGCGGATCACCGCTGGCCACACCATGATCGAAGCCGGTTGCAGCGCCATCGCCGATGCTGGCTGCCGTGCTGCTGCAACCGCTCAAGCCTGCGCCTGCGCCAACGCCCAGCAAGGCGGTGGCGCCCATTTGACGGATAAACCCACGACGACCAGGGAACAGCGACTTAGCGTCCATATCAACTCCATCGGCCATTTCGATGAGCGCCAACTTACGCCCGCTTCATGACGGCCTAATGACCGCCCTGTGGCTTTTGTGTGACAATCGTGGGCATGACTACATCCGCCGCCAAGAACTACCTTCCGTGGGTGGTCGCTACCGCCCTGTTCATGGAGCAGCTGGACTCCACCATCGTCAATACGGCGATCCCCAGCATGGCGGCCAGCCTGCAAGTGACTCCCCTCAGTTTGAAAGCGGTCGTCACCAGCTACATCCTCAGCCTGGCGGTGTCGATCCCGATCAGCGGTTGGATGGCAGACCGGTTCGGCACCCGGCGCGTCTTCATGAGCGCCGTGGCGATCTTCACGGTGGCGTCGGTGCTGTGCGGCCTGTCGGTCAATTCGCCGATGCTGGTGGCGGCGCGGCTGCTGCAAGGCCTGGGCGCGGCGATGATGATGCCGGTCGGACGCCTGACCATCGTTCGCACCTTCCCCAAGTCCGAGCTGCTGGCGGCGATGAATTTCGTGATTATCCCGGCGCTGATCGGCCCCTTGCTCGGCCCCACGATCGGCGGCTTGATCGTGCACTGGCTGACGTGGCGGGACATCTTCTTCGTCAACGTGCCGGTCGGCGTGGTGGCGATCTTCCTCGCGCACCGCTACATGCCGGATTATCGCGGCGACGGCGCGCGGCCGCTGGACTTGGTCGGCCTTGTGCTGTTTGGCACCGGCGTGGCGCTGCTGTCATGGCTGCTGGAGATTTTCGGCGAACACCAGATCGATATCACGTCCGCGACGGTACTGCTGTTCATCGCTTGCAGCCTGCTGGCGGCTTACGTGTGGCACGCCAGGGATACGGCGTTTCCCTTGCTGCGACTGGCGTTGTTCAAGATACGCACCTTCCGCGTATCCGTGGTCGGCGGCTTCATCACGCGTATCGGCATCGGTGGCCTGCCCTTCCTGCTACCGCTGTTGTATCAACTGGGACTGGGACTGCCGGCATGGCAATCGGGTTTGCTGATGATGCCGTCCGCCGCAGCGGCCATGGGCATGAAGTTCATATCGGTGCGTCTGCTGAGCCGCTTCGGCTATCGCCAGGTCCTGACCGTCAACACGGTGTTGATCGGACTGACCATCAGCCTGTATTCATTCGTCCAGCTGGGAACCCCGCTGTACATGATCGTGATGATCAGTCTGTGCCTGGGTTTCTTCAATTCGCTGCAATTCTCCGCCATGAACAGCATCGCCTATGCCGACGTGGATAGCGTCGATTCCAGCATGGCCAGCACCATGGCAAGCTCGATGCAGCAGCTGTCGATGAGCTTTGGGCTGGCGACTGGCTCACTGGTCACCGGCTGGTTCCTGGGCGACCTGCCCCAATCGAACCGGCTGGCGCTCACCGGTGCGCTGCATCACGCTTTCCTGACGCTGGCGGTGCTCACCATCCTGTCTTCATTGACCTTCTGGTCATTGCGCCAGGAGGATGGCGAAAGCATCAGCAAAGGCAGTCCCGCTTAGCGCATTTGCTTGCGGCGGCGGGCCATGGCGCCCACCATCGCCAGGCCGGCAAACAGCATGGCATAGCTGGCTGGTTCTGGCACGGCCGTCACGCCGGTATAGGCGCCATCGAAGCGATAGCGCACCGCCAAGCCGTTGATGCTGGTGGCGCCCACCAGTTGCAGGAAGCCTGCGTCGGCGGTCACATCGCCCAGCAGGCGGAAGGCATACGCGCCCGATGCGGCCTCGGTGAACGACAGCGTCTTGCCGTTGACGACCGCGCCCAGGCCATTGAAGGTCAGCGACGAACCGCCGAGCAGCACCGACGAACTGTCCGTCAGCGACAGGCTGGCGAAAGTTTGACCGTTAGCGCCGCCGGCGTTGGTCAGCTGCAGCGTACCGCCGTTGAGCGTGAGGGCGCTGTTGGCCGACAGGCGATTCGCGCCGTCCAACACCAGCGTACCGCCACTCAGTTGGGTCGCGCCTTCATAAGTGCTCACACCCGACAGTGCCACGGTGCCGCTCATGATTTCAACGTTGCTGAAGTTGGAGATCGAACCGGCGTAAGCGAAGCTGTTGCCCGCGCCCGGATTGACCACCATTGTATTGCCGTTGCCCGTGCCGCCGTTAATGCTGCCGACGATGCTGCCACCGGTGATGGTCAGGCTGTTTTTACCGCCGCCCATCTCAATCGCCTTGCCGCTGCTGGCGCCGTTGATGAGGCCTGCATTGACGATGACAGTATTGTCGGCGCCGGTCTTGATGGCTGCGTTGACAGAACCGCCGCCCTGGATGGAGGCCCCAGCGTTGTTATAAATGGTGACGACATGGCTGCTGGCAGCACCCACGGTGACGATGGCAGAGTCGCTCTGCCCGCGTATCAGGCCGCCGAACTGGTTGGTGATGGTGGCGTTCCCGTACAGGCCTTCGCGACTGCCTGGCGAGCCGGCGATATCATTGCCCGCCAATGTGATACCGCGTCCAACGGCGTTGCTGTTCCCTGCGGAGACCAGTCCTTCAATGGTGCCGGAGTTGAAGATCACGCCGCCGCCCACACTCAAACCTTCGCTGAACGCCGGGCCATCGGCCAGCGCGCTGAAGGCGTTGGCCGAGCGGATGATGCCGGTGTTGGTGACGTTGGCGATGCCGTCGATATCCAAGCCGTCGCCGTCGCCCGTCACACCCATGCCGATAATGGTGCCGCGGTTGGTGATGGTGGCGATCTGCTTGCCGTTAAAGCCATCCAGGTTGACGCCCGAGCCGTTGCTGCCTCGGATAATGCCGCCCAACTCATTCGTGATGCTCATGGCGAAGGTCTGCGCCCCATCCTTCTGGCCACCGGTGATGCCGTGGCGGCCGCCGTCGATCAAGCCAGTTGCACCGTTGATGATGACCACACCGCTGTTGTTCTGGGCGTCGATGCCATCGCTGCCGCTGCCCGTCTTGGTGATCGAGACAATGGAACCGAAGTTGTTCACCACGCCGCCCGCGCCGGGACGCACCGAGTCCGCCTCCGATGCCTGAAGCAGTCCGTAGTTGTTCACGATGTTCGCGCCGCTGGAGATCGTGGAGAAATCCACCGCCTGCGATCCGCCTGCGCTGGCGTTTGACGAGATCATCGAACCGTAGTTGGTCAGAGTGACGCTGGCATTCGCCTTGTTCATCTGGATCACGTCGCCGTCGGCCGCTAGCATCTTCGCGGCCCGGTTGGTAGTGCTGCCGTTGATGATGGTCAGGCCGGTGACACCGGTGTTATCGCGTATCACGCGGCCGTTGCCGGTCTGGCTGATAAGGCCCTGGTTATCCAGTGTGGCGTTTTTGTCGGTGATGGTCACCGCCACCGCGCCGCCGCCGACAATCAACGAACCGCTGCTGGTAATGGTGCCGGTCTGGTTCTTGCCCAACAATTGCGCATCGGTGTTGGCATCACTCAGCGTGCCGGGAAAAACGATAACCGGATTGGCGGCCGAAACACTCAACGGCAGGGCTGCGGCGAGCAGCAAAAATTGAATGGCGGAGGAAGGTTTCGACAGCGCGATCGACATGGTGAGTCCCGGATAATGTGTGAGCAAACCTTCAATGTCCCATAATATTGTGACGCTGCCGTGACGCTGGACACCGCTCCGCGCTAAATCACTGGCGGGCCGACAGGCCCGCCCCCCGCATCAGAACGCGGTCAACGCTTTGGTGAACTTGATCAGCCACAGACGGCTTGGACGCTCCCTGTCCTCGCCACGTGCGACGCGAATCGTGTTCGCAGCATTGCAGCCGGCGGCCGTGCTGGTGATGATAACGCCCGCCGCATCGACGTTGCACTTGGTGACATCCGCATCGTCCACCACCACGCCAGCGGCGGTAAAGACCTTGGTTTTCATACCGAAGTCGTTATCGTTCGACAGTGCCAGCGTATTGCCGTCGATGATGGTCAGGCCTTCAGCCTTTTCCGCCTGCCAGCCGACCGCGTTCAAATCCAGCAGCAGCGTCTTCTTCAGCGTCGTCACTGATTTCCAGTCGGCGCCGTTGACCACCGCGCCGCCCATGCTGCTCTTTTCCAGATCGGAGGTCTTGACGTTGTAGCTCGCCGCGGCGATGTCGGTCGCCGCGCCTATCTCCACCAGCATCAATTTGTTGAACACTTTCCCGTTCGGCGCCGCCCCCTGTTCGATCACGATGAATTTGCCGTTCCCCAGCGCGACCAGGTCACCCAGCTTGGCATTGCCCGTGCGACCGTCCTGATAGTCGGCGGCGTCGAGTGGATACGCGTACATCTTGCCCGAGGTTCCAGTGTTTGGATCAAATTCCACCCAGCGCGTGAAGCGCGCGTAGCGTTCGATCGCTTCGCTCTTACCGGTCACCGAGTAGGTCGCGTTGCCATCGGTGAGTGGGCTTTGCAGGAAGCCGTGCAGCTTGTCGGTGCTGGTGTCCAGCGTCAGGCCCTCCATGCCGCGATTGGCACGGCGCTTCAGGAAGATGTCTGGCAGACCGCTGCCTGGCGCGTATTTGTTGAGGATGATGCCGGTCGCAGGATCGACCTTAACGATGAACGGGCCATATTCGTCGGAGATCCACAGCACGTTGCGCTTCTTGTCGACCACGATCGCTTCGGTATCCAGGCCACCGGCGTTGAAGGTGGCCTTGCTGCTGGCCTCGTACTTCATCGCGTCCATGACGGGCAGCTCGGACGAGTTACCCACTGCGCCAGGTGCGACCGGCAAGCCGGAAGCGTTGACGGTTGCAGAGACTTTGATCGACGTGGACGACGTCAGCACCGCGCCGGATTTGCCAACGGTGACCACGCCAAACGACGGCGTGAAACTCGGCGACGGGAATATCTTGGCGCCGGTGACACCGCCGCCGCTCAGCGCCGGCAGGTTTGGACCGTCGCCGTTCGGACCGCGGTCGGTCAGGCCGTAGAATTCCAGGTCGCCGTTGGCGTTGGTGCCCTTGAAGGCCAGCGACGAACCATAGGATGGCAGGAAGCCCAGCGGGAATTCTTCCTTGACCTTGGCGTTGCTGCCTTCATACGGCACATAGTAGCTGGCCGCTGCCTGTATCTGGTAGCGCGTAACATTGACGGCGACCGCGCCGAGCGGCGTGGTTTGGGAGAACGACTCGACGACTGGCGTGCCGACTTTGGAGGCCAGTGTATCTTCGAAGTGCTCGCGCACCAGCGCGCGGCGGCTGTCATCAATGGTGCGGGCGGCATACTTTGCGCCGGCGGCGGTCAGGTTGGCGCTCATCGCGGTGTTGAAGGCTGCGGCGTCGAGGGAGAAGTCGGCGCTCTTGGCGGCCAGCGCGGTTTTCACATCGGCGGAAATCTTGATGCCGTTCGATGGATCGCTGTCTTCGTCCAGCAATTGCAGTGCCAGCAGGCGGTTGACGACCTTGGCGTCCTTGACGTCGGTCACGCCGGCCAGTTGCAACGGCGTGATCGTGGCGGCGCAGGGCGCGCTGCCCAGCGCAACACCGCCGATGCTGAAGCTGACGGTATCGCCGGCATAGCAGGTGAACTCTCCCTTGGCCGAGGTACTGGCTTTCGCGGCGGCGCCGGCGACATAGTCCAGGTTCTCCACGGCCCCATCGAGGAAGACGCCGGTGATCGGCGTTTTGGCTGGCGCAGCCGTGTCGCTACTACCGCCGCAGCCGGCCAGCACGGAGAACACCGCGAGCGAAATCAGGGAAAAGTTTTTCATGCGTAGCGAGCCTCAGTTGAAAAAGAGGCAAGTGTAACTATCGTACGTTACGCGCTAATGACAGACGAAAAAAAGCCCCGACCAAATCATTGGAAGGGGCTTTTTAGTAGAGAAGCGCGGCAATGCCGCGCTGAGCAAATGGCCGTGGAATGCGAAAAACCCCACCAAGATCACTTGGTGGGGTTCTTCTATATAACTAGCCTGACGATAACCTACTTTCACACTGGTTGCAGCACTATCATCGGCGCAAAGTTGTTTCACGGTCCTGTTCGGGATGGGAAGGGGTGGGACCAACTTGCTATGGTCATCAGGCATTGACTTGTACGAGCGACGCTTTCAGCGACGCTCCGAATCTGGAGAAGTAAGTAAATGGGTAATGAAGTTGTTGTATCAACGAACGTTCCAACGTACTTCTTATTCACCATAACCTGCTAAGGTTATAGGGACAAGCCGTACGGGCAATTAGTATCAGTTAGCTTAATGCATTACTGCACTTCCACACCTGACCTAT